>JBDTWI010000011.1:0-91282 GCA_040006775.1 Saprospiraceae bacterium | reverse complement strand
CTGCTGAAAGATTAGTGAGTACGGAATCTGTTCCAACATTTGGGTTCCAATTAAACTTGCCAATACCGCCGGATCCGCCGTTCCAAGCCAAGGTAATCCTGCCATCTTGCTTTCCGGGACAACTTACATCAAAGGTAGAGCCCAAAATTACTTGTACCCTAATCGTATCAGGTTGTCTCAATCTCACCGAATCAAAATGTACACAGCCTCGGCAATCAGTTATTTTCAACTTATAAAACCCATCCCCAATATTATTTAGAGTTGGGCCGGTTATAACCGGATTTATCCAATTGTAAACATATGGCGTACAGCCTCCTTTAGCTGCGATGCTAATACTTCCATCTTTTCTACCATAACAGCTTGGTTTTGTTAGTATCAATTGATTACTATCTAAACTTATTCTTGGTGGTATTTTAATATCAAAAAAGACCGTATCTGAACACAGATCATTAACCGAAATTATCGCATATTGTCTTCCGGAACAAAGATTTTTCGCTGTATCTTGAAATGTACCCGATTTAGAAACATAGCGTTTCTGTTCACCGGATGACCAACTTACAACTACGATGCTATCTGAGGTATTAACAGTGACCAATGCAGACGCATCACACGAGGCAGTTTCAGCACAAGAAGGCTCGATAATGGTGTTAACTTGAATACTTGGTTTAGGTCGGTCAACTAAATTAAAGGTATCTGTAATTCCAGGACATCCTCCAATATCATCGACGGTAACAATGTAGCTACCAGCTTTAATCGAAGCATTAACCAGAGTAGTTATACCATTATTCCAAGCGTAAGTCAATAGTCCACTTCCTCCTTTTGCAAAGACAATTATTAAACCATCAGATTTACCGGGACAACTTGGATTAACTAGAACAAATGAATCAATTACAATGCTATTGGTTCCTGTATTAATCGTTGTACTTGCGGTATCACTGCATCCCGATTGATCTGTTAGAGTGACCGTATAAGTTCCAGCTCCGAGTTGACAGATTCGTGAATTGTTTCCACCGCCAAAATTCCAATTTATAATTACTGGAGAACTTCCTTGAGTAAACAAAACTTCTACACAACCGGAAGTATCTCCAAGACAGTTTACGTCTTTATTATTGAATCCTGTAATTGTAGGTCCAACGGGTTTACTTACAGTATATGTTTTTGTAATTGTACATAAGTGGGCATCTGTAATGGTAAGCGTATAAGTTCCCAGCGTGAGGTTTGAATTTCGATTTGTTTTTTCTCCATTACTCCAGGAATAGGAATATGGCTGAGTTCCCCCTACACCGCGCACATCTAATAATGCGTCTCCTCCGGGATTACACGATTCAGTTGTGTCGATTTGATTTTCTAAGTAATCCAATATCGCAGGTTGAAATATTTTTATAGTATCAATATGAAAACAACCTACACTATCAGTTGTCGTAAGAAAATATGTTCCGGCTCCTAATCCAGGACTTTGATATTGAGCACCAAAATTTAGGCCTCCCATAATGATGTTGTTTGAAGCATCACGCAATTCAAAAACAATTGGTTGTTTCAATGGACTAGGAGATTGAACAAATGCAGTTATCCTGCCATTCTGATCTCCAAAACACAATACGCTATCAATGATTAAACTGTCTGTTAAATTGCCTGAAAATGGAATAGTAAAATCAATAGTATCCTTACATCCCCGACTGTCTTTAATAACAACAAACTGATCACCACACAATGAATCATTATGACAGATCGTATCGATCGGACAATCAGCGATTGAATGCATTGACCATACAAATTCATATCTTCTTCCTAGAAAAGGTGTTCCTCCTGTTGCTTTTATGGTTGCTATACCATCACATTTCCCGGAACAGGAAGCTGCCTGATCTATGCTTAAGTTGGCAATTAAACTGTCGGCCCTTAACTCCATATCCAGAGATTCTGAACATCCGGATGTATCTGTTACAACAACGGTATAAATTCCCGCCATAAGCCCATTTATTCGACTCAGTGAATAAGTATTTAGAGGAAGCCATTTAATAAATGTTGAACCTGAGCCTCCCTGGATAACTACACCTAGTCGACCATTGGATGAATACCAACAGGTCGGATCGGTTGAATAAGGAACTTCCTTCTTAAGACTTATGCCAGAAGTTGCTGTTAAGGTAACCGTAAAAATGGTATCCCGTCCTAGAGCATCTTTAACATTAAATGTATAGGTTCCCGGTGTCTGATTATTGATGATCACACATCCACCTGCAGTATCAATAATTCCGCTAGTATTGGGAATGGTACTGGATGAGGTGACGACATAGGGCTCCCGACCTCCCCAGGCTTTAATCGTTATTTTACCTGTATTTGTTAAAGTTCCACAACTATATGAGAGAACACAAAGCTTCTGTGGTATATTTATTTTTATTACGTCATCAGGATTATCATCTATTACACAGATTGGGATATCGTCGTTGATTGGTGGAGGAAACCTCCTTATAAATTCAGTACTAATTGGTCTATCAGAAAATCTTATTGCCGAACAATCACCTGGTGCTCCTACTAGTTTGAAACAGATAATAAACAAAAGTGTGCCATCATCAAGATTGGAGGTATCACCATTGGTATTATCCCATGTAACCCTTATTGCTCCTCTTACGGTATCAAAATTTATTCTACTTGGTACAAATCCAACTAAATTAGCTAGACTGTCAAGTCGCGTTGGAATGACTACTCTCGGATCAAAGTTCATTGGAAATTGGAAACTAACAATGCCTTTAAAATTACTGACCGTAACTCTAATACAAACTTCATCACCTTTTTCACCACTAACAGCTTCCATATTCAGATGAACACAGGTGTCTTGTTGAGCTGAAAGCTTAAATAAGGAAGATGAAAATATGGATAATACTAAGAGTAGAATCCGCATATAGTTGGGGAGAAAATAGCGGTTTAAAGACATAATCAGGTAATATTCAATTTATTGCAAAGATATATTTAAAAACACTTATATATGGTTGCTGTGGAGTATAATTAACAACGAGTTAAACCCATTTAAAAGTATCTCAAAATATTGAATTACTAAATTGATTGAGTAAAGAATAAAAGATTGAATAAAACATCAGAATAATCACATTCAAAAACCAAATGTTATTTCAATGTAAATATATTATTATCCAGATTTATCCTTTGCGAGTTGATTGCGAATTGAATCTTAGATGCCTCTATTCTTCCTCTTCAATTTCTATTGCTCCAAGGATAACATGTTGTATCCAATCACTAGATAGGGAATAAGGAATCAAATTGAGACTACAACCCGGTCGGCTAACAATAAGATTGGCCTTTTTTCCGCGTTCTATGCTTCCCAATTCAGATTGCAAATCCAAAGAATAAGCCGCATTAATGGTCATAGAATTAAAAACTTCTTGAGGTGTCAAACCCATTTTTATACAAGATAAAGCAAAACAAATACTAAGATCAGGCGTCGGGGCAGTTCCGGGATTATAATCACTAGCAATTACAAATCCCAATCCAGAATTAATCATTTTTCTTGCCGGTGGAAAGTTACAATTCATAAAGAAAGCGGCGGTGGGTAATAAAACAGGTTTAACTTCAGAATTTGCTAAAGCGTCTATTTCAGCATCACTTAATTCTTCCAAATGATCCACAGAACTTGCATGATATTTAATGGCCAAATCTATTCCACCGCTGTGAGTAAATTGATTGGTGTGCAATCGAATTTTTAAATTATGCTTTTGTGCAGCCTGAATTATTTGCTCAGTTTCTTCTGGATTATAAAATCCTTTTTCACAAAATACATCACAATAATCAGCCAAGTTTTCTTCTTGAATAACTGGCATCATTTCATTAATAATTAAATCGATATATCCCTGATGATTGTCTCTAAATTCTAAAGGAAATGAATGCGCTCCTAGGAAAGTAGATTTAATATTCAATCCAGATTCTTCTTTTAATCTTTTGATTACTCGTAATATTTTTAATTCTGATTCTGTGCTAAGCCCGTATCCACTTTTAATTTCAAATGCTCCGGTTCCTTTGGAAACTGCAAACATTAATCTATCCCAGGATCTTTGAAACAATTCTTCTTCAGAAATTTTTGAGATCTTTTTTGCAGAGTTTAATATTCCACCACCTCGTTGAGAAATTTCCTGGTAACTTAAACCTTTAATACGATCCACAAATTCATCTTCTCGCGTATCAGCAAAAACCAAATGAGTATGTGCGTCAATCCAGGTTGGCATAAGCATTCCTTCTTCAGCATCTAATCTTACTCCATTGTAATCAGGTTGATTTATTTTCGTTCCAAAATCTTTTATTAATCCGTTTTCTACCAAAAGCCAGGCATCATTAAGTTCTGGAAGTATGGACATGTCTCTTCCCTTTCTGAATGGAATAATCGTATCAGAACAATTTAATATTTTACTGATGTTGTGAACTAAAAAATTGTCTTGCATTATAATTCAGCTTTTTTAACTAGGGCATTCATATTGCGGTCTTTGAGTACCTCAACAAAAAGTTGTGCTTCTTCTTCAGTGTCAAATGGACCAAGATTTATTTTATACAATTTATTTCCGCTTTGATCCTCAGCTTCTAATATGCTTGCATTCTGACTAAATTTTTCATCTAAGTCGTTGGCCTTAGTTAGTGCATTATCAAGAACACTGAATGCTCCAAGTTGAACGTAATACTGTCCAAAAAATACTTGATTTTTTGCTTGATAACTTGTTTTATTGATCTCTTCTTCTTTTGAATTATTTTCTGTTGTGTTGGAATGAGAAGCTGAAACTGTGTGAACAGAATCTTCCTTTTCTGGTGGTAAATTTGTAGTTTTATTTTTCTCAAATGCTTCAAAAAAATCTTCCTCATTTTGTTCAACTATGATTCTATTTGATGCTTGCGCTGTAGGTGCAGCAATAGTAATTTTATTTTCTACAACTAATGATTCTAACCAAGATTTGAAATCAGTAAGGCCTAATGAATTTTCTTTTCTAGCAATCACATTGCCATTAGGATGAATGAAAATTATTGTTGGAATCGTCTTTATCTGATACTGTTCTGCAAGATCTCTGCCGGATATTTGGTCAATGTCCACTTGTAACAGAACCACTCGATCATTCATATAATGCACAAGTTCTTGATCAGAAAAAACAGTTTTATCCATGAATTTACAAGGCAGACACCATGAAGCTCCGAACTTTAACATCAATAGTTTATTCTCTTTTGTAGCGGATTGACGGGCAGATTCTAAGTTTAATGCTGGACTATTGTTTGCTTGAGCCACAAGACTTTGAAAGCAAACAATAAGTAGGATAAGATTTCTGATAATTGCTTTTTGAGTTTTCATATTAAGTTTATTTATTATTTATAAAATAATGATTATTAATATGATATACTTATTACACAAATTATGCCAAAGATTTTTTAAGTTAATAAATTAAACAAATTAAAATGTATTATTAATTGTTTTTCAATTATTTACTAATTAGATAATTTTTTAATATGTATAATTAATAAATCTTTAAATCCCCAAAAAGAATAACTTTGCAGGAATTCAAAAAGGGCAAATGCAAAGACAATTAGCTGCTATTACTGGTATCCAGGGATATGTTCCAGATTATGTTCTCACTAATCAAGAATTGGAGAAATTGGTCGACACAACTGATGATTGGATAACGACAAGAACAGGAATTAAAGAGCGCAGAATTCTCAAAGAACCAGGAAAAGCAGCTTCAGACATGGGTAAAATCATGGTGGAGAAGCTATTGCAAAAAACAAATACTAACCCGGATGATATTGAATTGGTAATTTTCTGTTCTGTTACCGGAGATATGGTCTTTCCGGATACTGCAAATATTGTTTGTGCAAAAGTAGGTATTAAGAATGCCTTTGCTTTTGACATCCGAGCTGCCTGTAGTGGATTTATATATGGTCTTACAACTGCTGCCAAATTTATTGAAGCTGGTACCCATAAGAAAATTATTGTCATCGGTTGTGATATGATGTCTTCAATTGTGGACTACACCGATCGAGCAACCTGCATTATTTTTGGTGATGGAGGAGGAGCAGTCTTGTTGGAACCCAATCTCGAAGGAAATGGAATTGTAGACAGTGTTTTTCATGGGGATGGATCAGGAGCCAAATATCTTCATATGAAAGCAGGTGGATCATTAAAGCCTGCAAGTGTTGAAACAGTAATGAATAGGGAACACTTTGTATATCAAGAAGGTAAAGCAGTATTTAAGTCTGCAATCAATGGTATGGTAGATACTGTAAATAAAATTTTGGAAAGAAATCAAATGACCTTAGATCAAATTGATTGGTTAGTCCCACATCAGGCCAACATTAGAATAATAAATGGTGTTGCAGATGCCTTGAGATTTGATCCTAATAAGGTTATGATAAACATTCAAAAATATGGCAACACGACCAGTGGTACCATTCCGCTTTGTCTATGGGAATGGGAATCAAAACTTAAAAAAGGTGATCGACTAATTCTCACTGCTTTTGGGGGAGGTTTTACATGGGGATCAACTTATCTGAAATGGGCTTATTAAAACTAAATTTATAAGTTATGTGCAAAGAACTAGTTTTGTTTTCAAACAAGTTTTTTTTAAATTTATAAGTCCTAATTCTTGCATCAACTCACACAAATTCTAGATATCAAGTATCCCGTAATCATGGCTCCTATGTTTTTGGTTTCGAATACCAAAATGGTCCTTGCTGCAATTGATGCAGGAATAACCGGAGTGATCCCGGCATTAAATTACAGAACAGATAAAGAATTTCGGGAAGCATTAATCGAATTACAAGCCTGCGGAAAACCCTATGGAATAAATCTCATTGTAAATAAATCCAATTACAAATTAAATACACAACTTAATACCTGTATTGAATTCAAAGTTCCATTTATAATTACCTCACTAGGTAGTCCAAAGCAGGTTATTGAGCAATGTAGACCACATGGAATAAAAGTATTCTGTGATGTTTCAGACATGAATTATGCACACAAAACAGCACAATACCATCCTGATGCATTGATTGCAGTATTGAATAATGCAGGTGGACATTGCGGAAAATTATCTGCTGAAATATTTATTCCTAAATTGGTTGAAACCTTTCCGGATATTCCAATTATTAGTGCAGGAGGAGTCGGAGATTTAACCGGTATTCAAAATATGTTAGACTTGGGTGCCTGTGGTGTTAGTGTTGGTAGTATTTTTATAGCCTCTGAAGAATCACCAGTAAATATTGAGTACAAAAATGCTTGTGTAGATTACAATGCCAAAGATATTGTTACGACAAAAAAATTAAGTGGAATTCCTTGTACCGTAATTAATACTCCTTATGTTCAAAGTATAGGCACAAAAGAAAATTGGTTGGAAAAAATCTTGAACAGAAATAAGACCTTTAAAAAATGGTTGAAGATGATTGTCTACAAACGTGGTATGAACAAATTAATGAAATCTGCCTTTTCCGCATCTTACAATAATATATGGTGCGCAGGAACTACAATTGATTATACCAAATCCATATTACCAATCAGTCTAATTGTTAAAAAATTACTCAGTTGATTCAGGAATTAAAGTATAAAATATTCAAAATGCAATTTGGTTTAAACTTTACCGAAAATTACTTCTAATTTAAATTTCTGTAATTGGTATATTAATTTGGTAGTTGGAATAGCTCATTTGAATCGTTCCATTCTTTTCGTCAGTACCTGCTTTCTTATTTTTTTTGCTATTCATTTCTAAAGCGATCACCTTAGGTATTTTGAATTTATTAATTTCAATTTCATAGATTGATTTGTCCGGTAAACCATATTGAGTTTGATTCCCATAATAATGTTCTACGAGTATGGTTCCGTTCGATTTAGTGGTCAGTTGCATTTTATAAATAAGTTGAGCCTGATCGTCAATCCACAACTTACAAAGTATAATATCCTCTTGTTTAATGGGTACTACAAGAATTATTTTACACATTTTTTGATGTAATATTTCGGCATTCACCAATACTGCAGTATAGGCATTGCTGTCTCTAAGCAAATCAAAACTCTCATAGGGATTCTGCTTGGGTAAAAATAGAATACCATCGGATTTGATTTTAAATTTATTCGGTTTTTTATAATACACTTTTGCATCTTTTGACTTCATGTTAATATCAGGAAGATCAAAATCTAAGTGTACATTAGCTTTGTAAGACTGAATCTTATTGAATTTCTCAAAACAAGCATGAACACTTTTTTTGGCAGATTGCGCCATAATTAAAATAGGTAGACAAACAATTATTATTGCAGTAAAAAATTTCATAATCTTAATTCAAGATGTCCTTATTTCGAAAATAATACCAGCCCACAGAATAAAATATTAATATATGTACAAGCAATACTACAGAAGAACTTTCAATCAAATTCATATTTAAGTCCTGATCAAATAAATTCTTCCAGACCAGCATGTGTGTTGTGAATAAATAAGGTCTCAAGAGGTCAAACAATGGTACATCCAAAGTGCCAATTATTGTAAAAAGAATAATGATGGCCATAGTTAAAATAATTGGTGTAATAGAATTTTCTACAAAGGCAGAAATCATCATGGAGAGTGTCGAAACTACGCTCAATCCTAAGACAGCCAAAGACATAGACAAACCAAACCTCCACAATAAATCATCTGACTGAATTAAATCAACGCCATCGCTTTTTAACA
This sequence comes from Saprospiraceae bacterium, assembly GCA_040006775.1. Taxonomy (GTDB): domain Bacteria; phylum Bacteroidota; class Bacteroidia; order Chitinophagales; family Saprospiraceae; genus Vicinibacter. Next base: position 82,595 of record JBDTWI010000011.1, on the reverse strand, counting down.
CCATTAAATCTCCGGTTCCAAAGAGCATTATTCCAAACACCAATGAAACTATTCCCAGTAGAATCACAACACTAATTGTATACAATTCTCCAGTTACCCATTTTGTAAAATAAATCTGCGACCTTGTGTTAGGTCGGGTTAGCAATATTTTAATTGTTCCACTCGAAGCCTCACCTGAAATTAAATCTCCCGAGACAAGTGCTACCAACAAAGGCATATGTATAATCAGTGTTTGCAAAATAATATAGGAAATCATATATCCATTAAGAATATTTCCTTCGATAACAAAACTATCTTTGAAGGTATTCAAAAGAAAATCTATATATTCTTGACCACTGAACAACAAAGCAAAATCGATTAAAAATATTATAACTAGAATTACACCATAAGAAATATAGGTTCTTGGCTTAGAGAATATTTTGTACAATTCGAATATTAATAATTTCATTGGTGTGTAGAAGTTATGTTTAGGTACAATTCCTCCAATCCTCTTTTGGTATCTAATCGATATATTTTTAAATTATTTTCTACAAGTAGTTGAACCAAGTTCGGAATTTTTTCCTTATTTAAATTAAACTGAATAAATTCTTCACTCGCTAAAGCTGTACTGTTAAAATTGTTTTTAATTATGGATTCTGTCCTAGGCAAATCATCTGTCTCAAGATAAATAACCATGTCTTCTTCATTCAACATTTGAGCGATATTGCCTTGCGCCACTAATCTACCTTTATTGATTATAATTATGTGATCTGATACCAATTCAATTTCGCTCAAAATATGACTGCTCAATAAAATAGTCTTGCTGAATTCATCTCTTAACCGTATAATTAAATTTCTAAATTCTATTATTCCTTCAGGATCCAGACCTGTTGTAGGTTCATCCAAAATGATTATCTCAGGATTGTGAATAAGACATTGAGCGATACCAAGTCTTTGTTTCATACCATGAGAGTAGTTCTTCACTTTATCATTTTCTCTTCCAGTAAGATTTACTAAATCCAAACATTGTTGAATATTAATTTGATCTGCTTTTAATTTGCTAATCATAGCAAGTAGTTCAAGATTTTTTCTCGCACTTAAGTAAGTGTAAAAATCTGGTTTTTCTATTATACTTCCAATGTGTCTAAATACGGAAGGAATTCCAGTCTTAATATTTTCATTTAAAATTTCAATATCCCCTTTGGTTGGTTTAATTAATCCTAGTATACATCTCATCAAGGTACTCTTACCCGCCCCATTTGGACCTAATAAGCCTGTGATCTTTCCTTTGGGAATATCAATATTTAAATCATTAATAGCTTCAAAACTACCGTAACTCTTATAAAGATTTCTTACGACGATAGCAGATTCATCCATGATGCTAAAATAACACAAAGATTGATTTTTTGTTGCTGATAAGAATAAGTGATCAATGCAATTTATTGCATCGTCAAATGAGGTAACTTATTTAGGTTTGAGAAACAATAAACAATCTTAAATTAGACTGAATGAGCAAACTCTACCAACGGTTTTCGATTGCGCGGAGTCAATTCTCTTGTTTTGTACGGTTCCTCCAAAGTTTCAGGATCAGCAAGCTTACCTAATGCAATCATACAAACTGGATGCATGTGTTCATCGAGATTTAACAACTCAATAATTTTATGTCTTTCGAATCCACCCATTAAATGACCATAGATATTCATTTTAGTAGCTTGTAACAACAAGAGCGCATTCGCCATTCCAAGATCATGTTCAGCAGTATGGTTATTTTTTCCGGATTTTTCAAATTGCTTTCTTGTACAAGCCACCATAAGTATTGATGCCTTTGTTGTCCACGGTCTATTTGCTTCCATTAAACATTCCCATAATGATTCAAAGCCCGCTGTTCCATGGTGTGCATAATAATATGTCCAAGGTTGTTCGTTATTGGCACTCGGTGCCCAACTTGCAGCTTCCAGCAAAGTTTCTAACTCCTCCTGACCAATCAAGCTCGAGTCAAAGGCCCTAGCACTCCATCTCTTAGAAATTTCAGATAAGACTGGATGATTTGTTTTTGCTATTTTAATTTCTTCACTTTTCATATTGTATACTAAGATCAATAAGACAATTCTTTATTAGAATTGTTGTCTTGATTTAGAAATTAATTGATTAATAGAAATTTTTTAAAATATTATTTACTAGATGGAATAAGTATATCAGGAATAAAAATCAACTTGAGTATCATTAATCAATTCCCAAAGTTTATCTTTTAGTGCATCAATTCCGGATTGAGTCGCAGAGGATATAAAGATATGCGGTATTTCTTTTGGCAAATCATTTTCAATCAATTCTTTCCATTCCGGATCAACGATGTCCATTTTTGTTATTGCAAGCAATCTTGGTTTGTCTAGCAATTCTTCATTGAATTCTTTTAATTCGTGTGCAAGAATTTCATACTCTTTTTGAATGTCTTGACTATCACAAGGAATTAAAAATAACAAGACAGAATTTCTTTCAATGTGTCTCAAAAATCTAGTTCCTAAACCTTTTCCTAAATGTGCATTTTCAATTATTCCCGGAATGTCTGCCATAACAAATGACTTATCATCTCTATACTTTACCATTCCAAGATTTGGCACCAAGGTTGTAAATGGATAATTTGCTATTTCAGGTTTTGCAGCAGTTACTACGGAAAGTAAAGTTGATTTTCCTGCATTTGGAAAACCTACTAATCCAACGTCTGCAAGTACTTTTAATTCGAGAATTTTCCAAGATTCAACTCCTGTTTCACCTGGTTGAGCATAGTCAGGTGCCTGTACCGTGGAACTTGTAAAAAATGCATTGCCTTTTCCTCCTCTTCCACCGTGTAATAAAATTTCTTCCTGACCGTCTTCTGTTATTTCAAAATGTTTGACACCTGTTTCAGCGTCTATAGCAACGGTTCCAAGAGGAACTTTAACAATTATATCGTCACCGGTAGCGCCAGTACATTTGTTTTCAGATCCATTGTTTCCATTTTTTGCATAAATATGTTTGCGATATCTTAGATGCAATAAGGTCCACATTTGTGCATCTCCTTTGAGAATAATGTGTCCACCTCTTCCGCCATCACCACCATCGGGTCCTCCTAATGGATTTCCTTTACCTCTATAAAAGTGCATACTTCCGGCACCTCCGTGTCCTGATCGAAAACAGATTTTTACATAGTCTACAAAATTCTGTTCTGCCATAATTTAAAATTAATAGAAAAAAAAGTCAAGAACAAATGAATTGCAAAAACAATCAACATAACGAATCCATAATGAAGAAAAGTTTATTGGTAATCTCTCTTACCGTTCCAACTCCTTCAATGGAATGCGATTTTGATTTTCCTGCATAATAATTATAAACACTAGAAGTCTTCGTTCTGTACTCATCCATCCTCTTGCGGATGATTACTTCATCTAAATCGTCAGACCTTCCCGATGTTATTCCGCGAAGCATAATTCTATGTACAATTTCATCATCCTCTACATCCAATGCAATCAATGCATTTATTTCTTCATTGTTGTCTTTAAGCATCTGATCCAAAGCTTCAGCTTGAGCAATGGTCCGAGGAAAACCATCATATATGAATCCCTTAACTTTGGATAAATTGGCTAGCTTATTTTTTAGCATTCCCAAAGTAACTTCATCAGGTACAAGGATGCCCTGATTCATATATTCCAAGGCTTTTAAACCTAATGTTGTTTCTTCTGCAATTTCAGTTCTGAATAAATCCCCTGTTGAGATATGATAAAGTTCATATTTTTCAACCAATTTCTGAGCTTGGGTGCCCTTCCCGCTTCCAGGAGGACCGAATAATATTATGTGTAACATCTGAAATTATTGATTGTATGCGATCAAAAAAAAGTGTTATCTGTCTTTTTCGCGCCGCAAAAATAAGCATTCAGCACTAGAATTAAGACTTAAATACTATGTTATTGGATTTGAAACTCTTTAATTCCTTAAAGAATCTTATTCTTTTAAGCCAGTAATCGGATTTTAGTATGTCCTCTTCTATGACGCCCTTACTGGAAGTGCTATGGATGATCATTAGGCTATTTTTTCGACGCTCGGTAATAATGCCGACGTGATGAATGCGCTTTTTATCACCAAAATATATCAAATCTCCTGGTTTTAATTCGTTGATATTGAGGTTCTTACCCTCTTTTGCCTGATCCTGTGAGGAAGCTTCCATAGTGATATCGAAATGCTTCAATACGTAACAAACAAAACCACTACAATCGAAACCCTTTTCATTTCTACCTCCTTGCTTATAAGGTTTATCCAAGAAATTTCTGGCATACCTAACCACTTCCATTCTCAATCTTTGCTCATTACTGGTGTCATTAGTGGTTTTTACACTATCCTTTTTCGAAATTGAGCCTGAAGCACAAGAACAAAAATTAACCAAAATAAACATCAATCCAAGGGTCCTAATTGTTCCTAAATGAGATATAAAAGCTAACATATTGTGCATTTTACATATTAAATAAAACGCTAATATATTACTTTTTTCTGAATTGACCAAGACCAATGCAGTTGAAGAAGACTAAAGCTCATTTAAAAGTTAGGTTCTTAGGCTAGTTTGAAGTTTATAAAACTTAAATTACAAACATCGATCCTTTAGTAGGATTACAGAAAATCGAATCTGTCCTGATCTCTAAGAAATGGATAGGCTCTTCGAAATCCATCTTGTTTGGTTTTATTCAGTAGGCTTGTGGCGCTACAATGTTTTGATTCAAGATTTACACTATTTTTTCCTTCATAGTCCCAGATCCCTGAGTCGCCGGTATAAACAATTCCATTACCATCCTTCCCTACTCCATTGACCGCAGCAACATAAGAGACATTTTCAATTGCTCTTGCTGCAAGAAGGCTTAACCATGCATTTCTCCTTTTCTCTGGAAATTGAGCCACATAGAGTAAAAGATCATATTCTTCAACATTTCTTGACCAAACCGGAAATCTTAGATCATAGCAGATTTGCGGACAGATTCTCCAGCCTCGCCATTCAACGATTAGTTTTTCTTTTCCAGGTGTAAAATATTGATCCTCTTTTGCCAGACCAAAACAATGTCTTTTGTCATAATATTCTAAGTTACCATCGGGCTTTGCAAAGATTAAGCGATTATAAAATTTGGAATTTTCTGCAATGATTAAACTGCCCACTATTGCGCAATCTTTTTCTTTGGCAATAGCCTTCATCCATTGAATAGATAACCCGTCCATATCTTCAGCAAGGACTTCAGGACGCATGCTAAATCCAGTTGTCCACATTTCCGGCAGTAGTATTAGATCTTGATGATGTTGTAATTCATTATGGATTAGGCTTGAAACTTGATTCCTGTTTTGCTCAGCACTTTCCCAAATAGTCGGGATCTGTATAAGACTTATTGAAAAATTATCCATCTTCAAAAGGTTTAGATTACACTAACACACAGTAACTATTTGTTGTTTTAATCTGACAAATATTAAAAGTGGAATTGTACAGATTTTATGAGATTAGTTAAGGCTATAGTGCCATTAAAAATCTAACATTAAAATTAGATTTGGCATAATTAAATTTATTTAATCTTAACTTAATATACGATCCTGACAAAAAACAAGCTGCCTTCAATTATTATTAAATTGCTGTTAAATCTGAGTAAATCCACTTGATTTTGATGAAATCAAGTCCATAAAATGAACTAAGAAGGTTCAAATGTTTATATTTGTTCGTTAATCATCCAATATGAATAGAATAGAATTTCTCCAACAGTTTAATGGAACAAGGCAAAGAAACGTTTCGCCAATGTCAGGATTGAATCCATACACAGGACCTTGGACAAAAGTTCAGGCGATGCATTTGTTGCGCAGAAGTTTATTTGGTGTAAAAAAATCAGATTTGGACACGGCTGTCTCAGCTGGAATGAATGCAACAGTGAACAGTCTATTAAATTTTAGTCTGGATCCTATTCCTAGTCCGCCACTTAATATATATAGTACAACAGCTGAACCAGATCCAACTACTCCTTCTGGACAGACATGGGTAAATGCACCAGCAATTAATGCTATTCCTGCGCAATATTATCAGTCGCGTAAGGATACTCTTAAAATGTGGTGGACCGGCAATCTTATCAATCAAAAATCAACGCTTGTTGAGAAAATGACACTATTCTGGTACAATCATTTCTCCATAGAATTGGATCAAATTCCAATCGCTCAACCAGTTTACTATTATTATAAAATGATAAGGGAAAATTGTTTGGGTGATTTTAGACAAATGTTGCGCAAAGTTTCTGTTGATCCATCCATGCTCTTGTATCTCAATGGAAATTCTAATGGTAAATCAGCTCCTGATGAAAATTTTGGAAGAGAATTGCAAGAATTATTCACAATGGGGAAAGGGACTGATTCCAAATACACTGAAGACGATGTTAAAGCAGCAGCAAAAATTTTAACAGGATTTCGAATTAATCCTCTTGTAACACCAGTTTCCTATTACTTTGATTCGAATGTGCATGATCAGACTAATAAGACTTTTTCTCCTTTCTACAATAACAAAACAATAAACGGAAAATTATTTGCGGCAGGAGAACAAGAGTTAGATGAGTTGCTTGCAATGCTTACTGGAAATATTGAATGTGCAAGATTTCTATGCAGAAAATTATATCAGTATTTTGTATATTATGAAATTACTGCCGATGCTGAAACAAATGTCATACGACCACTGGCAGATTTACTCATGAGCAGTGGATACAACATCAAAACAACTGTTGAAAAATTATTAAAATCTGAACACTTTTTTGATCAGGCAAACCTTGGTTGTGTAATTAAAAATCCTCTAGATTATGCGATTGGTCTATTTAAAGAATTCAGTGTTCAATTACCAAATGCTTCCAACCTTGTGAATCAATATTATTCATGGGCAGGTGTTACCATACTTTCTGCGTATCAGGGATTAAATATTGCTGATCCTCCAGTAGTTTCAGGTTATCAAGCATGGTTTCAATTTCCACAATACCACGAAATATGGATCAATGCAGACACCTTTGCAAGTAGAAATAATGTTTCAGCTTCCTTATTCAGTCCGGAAGGATTGGATGTAAACGGAATTAAATATGCATTAGAACCTTTTACTTTTACAAAATCATTAGCTCAACCAGGGAATGCAACAGAATTGGTCAATGATGCTGTTTCCAGGTTGTACAATTATCCCTTGTCAACGGCAGCAAAAGATTATTTAAAGTCTTTTCTGATTAGTGGCTTGCCCAATGAAGATTACTGGACAGATATTTGGAATAATTATATTGCTGATCCCACAAATCCAGCAACAATATCAGCAGCAGTAACAAGATTGAATGCATTGTACAAAGAAATAGTTAGTCAAGCAGAATATCATTTATCATAAATTATTTTACAACATGAAACGTCGTCAATTTTTAAAAACAACTACAGCTTCAAGTCTGGTCGTTCCTGCTTTGGTAAATGGTATTCCCATCCACTCCCATCAACCCGATGAATGGGTTAGCGAATTGCTTAATCCGATGGCTGATACAGATCACGTTTTGGTCGTGTTCTACCTTGGTGGTGGAAATGATGGTTTAAATACTGTGATTCCAATAGACAACTATGCTGCTTATAAAAATGCAAGAGCGAACATTGCAGTAGATGAAAACCAGGTCTTAAAGTTGAACGGAAATTCTAAAACTGGTCTACATCCTTCCATGAAAGGAATACAGAATTTATACAATCAGGGAAAGGTCAATATCATTCAATCGGTCAGTTATCCTAATCCGGATTTTTCTCATTTTAGAGCAACAGACATCTGGACCTCCGCAAGTGATTCTAATAGATATCTTTCAACGGGTTGGGCAGGACGATATTTAGCGGAAGAATTTCCCGGTTTCCCAATAGGATATCCGAATACAAACAATCCTGATCCGTTAGCCTTACAAATTGGTGCGAACCTGCCACTTATGTTTTTGGGACCAAACGCTCCAATGTCCATGAATGTCTCTAACCCAGATATATTTAAAGAATGGCCAACAGGTTTGAATGATGCTGCAACAAAGGATTCCCGTGGAAAAGAATTAGATTATATTAGAAATATCGCCAGACAATCTAAGACCTATGCCGATGCAATTATAAAAGCCTATACTGCTGGTTCAAATGCCGCAAATTATCCATTGGCTAACTATCTTGGAGATGTGCTTCAAGCCGTCGCACGCCTTATCAAAGGAGGCTTAAAAACAAGAATGTATTTGGTACAGTTGTATGGTTTTGACACCCACTCAACTCAAGTAACTGACAATATCGGAGCAGGTGCACATGGAGATTTATTAAAATTATTGTCAGATGCCATTCTAGCATTTCAAACCGACCTTGAAGCACTAAAGATTAATGAACGAGTCTTGAGTATGACCTTTTCAGAATTTGGTAGAAGAATAAAATCAAACGATAGCGTTGGTACTGATCATGGAGTTGCAGCACCAATGTTTGTAATAGGTTCCAATGTTCAAACTGGAATTATTGGAAAAAATCCTGATATTCCAGTCATGTTAAGTTCTCAGGATAATGTTGCCATGCAATACGATTTCCGTTCAGTATACTCTTCGATACTGAAAGATTGGTTCTGTGTTTCAGACTCTACTACACAAAAAATATTGTTCAATAATTTTCAAACACTTCCAATAGTCAAAAGGAATTGTTCAACAGTAAATATTGATGAATATGATCATGCTCAGAATTCAATCAGCATAACTAATTATCCCAACCCAATGACGGATAGCTGCAACATCAAAGTTAAAGTGATGCAAGGCTTTACTCAAATACATTTGATTGACCCGCTTGGTCGCTTTGTTAAGAAAATATTTGTCGGAAAACTTGAAGAAGGTGAACATTATTTCAAACTTGAAAATGAAAACTATCCTCCAGGAAATTACTATATTTATTTGCAGCAAGTAAACGGTCAGAAAACAGAAATGTTAACTATCGCACAGTAAAAATAATTTGCAATTTTACGCTTGTGAATTTGTAACTACAACTTAATAAAAGGAATCGAATAGCTACCTTCCTTCTGAACCTTTCTAATAAATAGAAGACCGTTCTTTTCTTCTGATATATTGATATTTATCTTATCTTTATCAATCCAGTTAATTAGAGCAGTATGGCAATCTCCAATACTGTTACAAACTTCAAGGTTTAAATAATTTTCATGTATTTCTCTATTTAACAAGAGGGTAACTTGATCCGAGTTACTAGGGTTTGGATACAGTTTTTCAACTATATTATTTCTCCCCAGCTGATTGGTATTTACAGCAGAATTCAACTGTAAAATTTTTCCAGTATGTGTGCAAATATATGCCACATCTTTAGACACAACATCGATTGAATATAAATTCTCGGTGCCAAGAGGACTTAGCATTGGAGTCCAATTTATTCCTCCATCAACTGTACTTAATATTACACCATTGAAACCACAGACAATTCCATGATCCACATCACTAAAGTCTAATTCAAACAAAGGATCCTGAACACCAGAATTCAGACGTTCCCAGCTTTCTCCACCATCTAGAGTTTTATAAATTCTTCCAATATCTGCACAAGCATAGCCAACTTCACTATTGACCATTTTGATACATCGTATCCAATCTGCAGGAGCTTCAAAGGGAAAATTTTCTACCTTATTCCAACTGCTTCCACCATCCACTGTTTTCATTAATACATTTGAACCACTGGCAAACCCAATTTCTTTAGATAAAAAAAATACATCGTAGAATAAATTAGAAATTCCTGATTGGACTATATTCCAATCTAATCCTCCATTAGTCGTTCTAATAATAATTCCATTTGAACCCACAGCATGTCCTGTTTTTTCATCTGTAAAATAAATTCCCCACAATTGTTCTTTGGTATTTGAGGTCATAGTTTTCCATGTCTTTCCGCTATCATAAGATCTTATAATTAAGCCATCATTTCCGGACATAAAAATCGTATCACTATTCTGAATAAAAATATCCATAAAACGCATTGAAGTATATCCCGAAGAGGCATTTTCCCAGGTCTTACCTCCATCGCGGGTTATATGAATATTTTCGGTCGAGCCGTTGTATAAACTGCCCACTGTAAACCCCAGTTTTTCATTGTAGAATTTAACTTTTTGAAGTGTTTGCTGGGGGTTGAAGCGATGAATTTCTTTCCATCCTTGTGCTTTAGATACCCCATTCAATAAGACAAGTATAGTAATTATTAGTGTATTTCGCATTTCAATTAATTTAATCTTAATCAACGAAATTATATCTTTTTAGTCATATTACCAAAGCTTGTATTATTAATCCAAAAATCTGTCATTATTTGTTAATTGGTTTGAATTTCAAATCAAGAATTTACAAATTCAGATTCTCCTTTGTTTTCTTATTTTTTTACAGAAAAAATGAGCAAAAAAAAAGCCACTTTTTTCAAAGTGGCTTTTATTATTTAATTACTCTTTTATAAATTTAAATATATATAATTTGCCATTCACCAAACATTCAGCAAAATAAATTCCACTTGGAATTCCGTGAGTTGGTATTGATATCAAATTAGCATTAGTAAAATTTGAATAATTTAAGATTTTCTGTCCTACATTATTGCTAATAACAAGCTCTTTTATTAATTTATTCTCTATTTCTATATTCAGACTTTCACTTACCGGATTTGGATAATATTTCAATTTTAAGCGATCGGTTTGATTGCCCAGATTAGTTATAATTACATGAACAATTTTAGATATAGTGTCACTACAAAGTCCATTTGAAGCAATTAGAGTTACAGTATAATCTCCAGAAAGTGTATACACTTTCGTTGGATTTTGAAGGTTACTATTTGTGCCATCTCCAAAGCTCCAAAACCACGAATCAGAATGTATTGAACCATTTATAAAAGTGAATGAATCCTTATTACTTGTAAAATCAAAATTAGAAATCAAGCTAATAATTGAAATGGTATCCGAATTAACACAACCGGCTGCATTGGTAATTGTTACTGACAGAGTTGTGTCTGAGTTAACTATAATGGTATCTCTTCTTGATTTTATTCCATTACTCCACAAATAAGTAAAGCCATTAATATTCACTGGTAATGCGGATAGTATAACCTGTGTTTTATTGCAAACCGTATCGTTAGGAGTTGGCGTTATATCTACTACAGGCAATGCGTTCACTAAAATATTTACTGTTGCAGTGTCTATACATCCATTTTGTCCTACTCCGGTAATGGTGTAAAGAGTTTTGAATGCTGGAGAAGCGAAAATTGTGTCTCCACTTGTTTTGTTTAATCCGGAAGCAGGTGACCAGGTGTAAGTCAACGCACCGCTTGCTATTAATTGTATACTGGATCCATCATCACAAATTGATCCTCCATTAGGACTTACAACTACAGTTGGTGCTGCATTTACTAGAACGCTATCGACAGCGGTTAAATAACTCAGTAAAGAGAAAGTGCAGGTCGTAGAGCATCTGTAATACGTAGTAGACTGTATTGATTTGATTTCTAAATCAAAAGTATTTTGACCAGTATTATTCCAAGGACCATTGTAAGAATTTGATTCCTGCCAGGTATAGATTATTCCTGCTAAACCTATTATAGGAGAACTTAAGCTTAAAGTCACATCAGCTCCTTCACACACAATGGGACTTAAGTTCACTATATCACCAACATCAGGAAGGTCATTACAGATAATTCCACTAATAACACTAATTGATACTGAATCATCATTACAATACAATCCTTTAATTACTAAACTAACTTTATATATTCCGGCACTGTCATAAGTATGTTCCGGATTTTGAAGTGTACTGGTATTTCCATCACCAAAATCCCAAAACCAAGATCCTGCCGCAATAGAACTATCAATAAAATTAAATGTATTCAAATTTTTAGTGAATCCAAATTTTGCGGATGAAAGTGGCAAGGAAATTAATTCAATCGTATCTGATTTAACACAGCCTTCACTATTTTTTACTTCAACAGATAATATAGTATCTTGACTTAAAATTAAAGTATCAATTCTACTTGTTACACCATTACTCCATAAATAAGTCTTCCCCACATCATCAAATGGCAGAGCACTTAAATAAACTATACTACCCGGACAAATTGAGTCTTTAGGATTAACCGAAATATTGGTTTCAGGTAATTGATTAACTATAACATTTACTATAGAAGTATCAAAACATCCACTAGAATCTGTTCCTGTAACAATATATTGAGTAGAAAAATTTGGACTTGCAATTACTGTGTCTCCATTTGTTGAACTTAGACCTGTTGATGGTGTCCAAATATAATTCAATGCCCCTGAAGCGATTAATTCAACACCTCCTGATCCGGCACAAAAGGAAGTGCTATTCACATTAGTTACAACATTTGGTGGTACAGAATTAACAATTACAATACTGTCTATTGCAGTTACATAACTCATATTTGAACTTGCACATAAAACAGTACAACGATAATAGGTTGTTGCAGTTATTAAAGGAATAGTTAAAATAGGACTATTTACTCCAATTGTATTCCAGAGCCCTGAAGAAGTAATAGCTTGTTCCCAATTATAAGTGATTCCTGCAAAGCCAACGATTGGCATTGTAAGTCCCAATGAAGCAGAGCCACCTCCGCTACAAATAATTTTGTTCTTATTTAAAATGTCTCCAACGTTGGGAATTCCAGTACAAAAAATAGGGAATTCATCATATGAGACATCATCAATATAAATATTAGCCCCTTGATTATTAATTAACGTTCTGCTTATTCCTTCAAAAATAATGCGTGTTGTTGCGCCTGTGAATTTTACCGGAATAGTATAAATAAAATGATACCATCCATTCGCTGATTGGGTATCAGGAATTGCAATACTTCTGTTTCGTGCGATAGTTCCAAGCTTTATGGCTTGCGCATCAAGACTATCTGCTGAGTTTATCCAAACTGAAACACTATCAAAATTTGTTGGAAGCAGACTATCTCGGAACATCCAAAAATCAAAATTTGCAATGCTACTGTCTCTTGCAGAATAATCTATTGGAGGACTAATCAAAAGTTGTCTCGTACCAGAAACAACATTCCTAGATCGAAATCTTGAAACTGCAGAACCTGAGTGCGCCTGTGCTGTTGGATTAGTTGGGTTTGTCTGTCTTACCCAAACATTAGTTCCAGGTAGCGGAATGTTAACTTTAATACTCCAACCCAAAGGAGGATAAGATCCGGATTCAAAACTCTCCTTATGAACTATCTGACCATAAGTATTTGCTATAAAAAGCGCAAGAATAACTATTGTAAACAAGAATTTTTGATTCATTATAATTAATTTAATGTGTATGAAAATCTTTATTATTTGCTCATCTAAAAGATGAAATCAAGCCATTATGCAATCAATTTAATTACATGCAAAGGCTTACAAATCAATAATATGAATGATGTTAGGGCTGATCCGAAAGCAAATATAAGAATAAATTTTTACATTCAATAAGATCGAGCTTAATTAGTTGAAATTTATAAGCTGAACATAAGTCCATTCAAAACTTCATTCGCACGATTTACAATTACTAAATATTTTATTTTTTCAAATATGAAAACAAAATATTTATTCCCTACATTATAAATAAATTTTATTTAAAATAAGCGATTTTTTTCAAGCAAAAAGAAATAAATGAATCAAAAGCTTAGTTATTTTCTTCTCGTCAACTATTCGAATAATTGTTGAACTCTCAGAATCCAATGACTAAAAATAACGTCTCTCATTCAAGCTGTGTTTTTAACTTGTCCATACAAAGCATAAATTTTATTGAAAATATATTTGACAAACAAAATATTGTTCGCAATTGCATAAAATCTATTTCATTGACTTAATATTTTTTTTATTAACTTTGAACTGTAGAGAGTTATTCTGACTTAACTAAAAGTAAGCCATCAATGTATAAATTATTTTTTATTTGCGCTTTTATGTTCTTACTTAGCCCACTTTTAGCTCAGAATAAAAAGGCTCTCATAGTAGCAATTTCAAATTATCCAGCAGAAAAGGGTTTCAAACCAATTCATTCAAAGAATGATGTTGGAATAATTAAAAGTGCTCTACTACATTTAGGATTTCAAGAAAAAGACATCCGTGTGTTACAGGAAGAAAATGCAACTAAAAAAAATATTCTTAATGAACTTGAGAAAAATTTTCTTACAGAACTTAAAGCTGGTGACATTGCCTATTTTCATTTTTCAGGTCATGGTCAACAGGTTCAGGATCGCAATTCAGATGAACTTGATGGATATGATGAAGCCTTAGTTCCTTACAATGCCATCGCACAGTTTAAGTCAGGAGAATATCAAGGAGAACAGCATCTTATTGATGACGAACTCAATAAAGTCTATGGTAATATTCGCAAAAAACTTGGTCCTAATGGACATTTTTTATTGACTATTGATGCCTGCCATTCAGGAACTTCAACCAGAGGCTTAGGCAGTTCACGTGGAATTGATGTTCCAATTGCTTCAAAGTCTTACATTCAACTAATGGCTAGAAAAAAAATTGATCAATCACCCTTCGACAATTCGAATTCAGATGAGTCTAAAATGTCTTCAATGGTTACATTTTATGGCTCAAGGGCGAATCAATTGAATTACGAGATACAAGCAGAAGATGGAAAATATTATGGTGCACTATCCTATGCATTTAGTAAGGCTGTAATTAATTTATCTCCTCAAGCTAGTTACCAACAACTTTTTGATAAAATAAAATTGATTATTGAAATGCACAACAATAATCAAAACCCTGAAGCATCTGGAATACTTGGTCAAGTAATTTTGGGTGGAAAAACTCTAGAAACACCAAACTATTTTAAAGTTAATGAATGGCAAGACAGCAATAATGTTGTTATAAATGGAGGATTTTTAAATGGTATAACTCCAGGAACAATCGTAGGTTTCTACCCTGCAGAATCTAGAAACAGAAAAATTGCTTCCCCAATCCAAGTTGGAACTGTAGGCGCTTCCTCTTCGAGTAGCTGTTCGGTACAAATAACTGAAGGCTTATCAAAAGAAGCCAGCGAATCATCCTGGGTAATGATCAAGGAAGAAAATTTTGGCAATCTGATTCTTCATCTTCAATTGAAAAGTAAATTCATTTCACAAAATACAGAAATTTGGAAAGAGATTACAACACTTCCATACATCAAAGAAGTTAATGCGAGTCCTGATTTAGTACTTTTGGAGGAAGGAGAAGAAATTCTTTTGAGTACAAAAAATGAAATTATAATCGCAAAATTTCCCATGACTTCAACAAGAAATGACATGGTCTATCTATTAAAAGAGGCATTCACTCAGTTTGGACAAGCACAATACTTAAGAAAATTAATACAGGAAAATAAAGACATGACTGTAGAATTTGAAATTATTTTGTTAGCAAGAAATGGAGTTAGATTTTCTGAATTAAATCCAGCTCCAAAAATCAAAGATGCAAACAACAATATTAAATTGAAAATAGGTGATGAAATCAAAATAAAAGTGAGTAACGTCGGAACCAAACCTTGTTACTACAGCTTACTTGATATACAACCTGACAACAAAACCAACGTCATGTTTCCAAAAGCAACAGACTCTCCTTCAGATTATTTTTTAAATCCAGGAAACAGTTTAATTGTTCCAACTTCATTTAGAATGGATCTCCCACTTGGTCAAGAACTTTTTAAATTAATTGCAACTAAAAATCCAGTTAATCTTAGACCTCTTGAACAAAGAAGAGGTAGAGATATTCAAAAGGAAAAAGATCCTTTTGAAATATTGATTAACAATAGTTACTATAAGAATGAAGAAACTTTTAGTAGAGGAGGACCATCAACTGTTCCGGCAGGTCAGGTCAATATCTATTCTTTAAGCTTTAAAATTGAAAAATAATTTTCTATTGCAAATTAAAATAGCAATGTAGAATTACCTAAAGGACTCGTCAATTTAAGATGCTCATAAGCTTTAGGAGTTGCAATACGTCCTCTTGGAGTTCTTTGTAAAAATCCCTCCATAATTAAAAATGGTTCATGTACTTCTTCTATTGTACCTGCTTCCTCACCTACTGCAGTACCAATAGTTGTTAAGCCAACAGGTCCTCCATTGAACTTTTCAATGATGGTAGTCAATATTCGATTGTCCATTTCATCTAAACCATGTGAATCCACATTTAAGGCATTTAATCCGTATTGTGCGATCTCAAGATTGATTTCACCATCTCCTTTAATCTGTGCAAAATCCCGCAATCTCCTTAAAAGTGCATTGGCAATTCTTGGAGTTCCCCTGCTTCGCTTGGAAACTTCTTCAAGGCCTGCTTTTGTCGTTTTGATTTGAAGAATATCTGAGGATCTGATAAGAATTTTCATCAGGGTTTCACTGTCGTAATAATCAAGATGACAGTTAATACTAAATCTTGATCTCAAAGGTGCAGTGAGTAGTCCCATTCTAGTTGTAGCACCAACTAAAGTGAATGGATTTATACTAAGTTGTATACTTCTTGCGCTTGGTCCTGAATCAATCATGATATCAATCCGGTAATCTTCCATGGCAGAATAGAGATATTCCTCAACGACGGTATTCAAGCGATGAATTTCATCGATAAACAAAACATCTCCAGTTTGAAGATTGGTCAATAAACCAGCTAAATCACCAGGTTTTTCAAGTACTGGACCTGAAGTCATTCTTAGATTCGCCCCGAGTTCATTTGAAATGATGTGAGATAAAGTGGTCTTTCCTAAGCCTGGCGGGCCATGTAATAGAACATGATCTAAGGCCTCACCTCTTTGAATTGCCGCTTGAATAAAAATCTTTAAATTATCTACAACCTTTGACTGGCCTGAAAAATCAGCTAAGGCTTTGGGTCGAAGTGCTTTTTCAATTACTTTTTCTTCTGGAAGAAGCTGATCAGAATTAGAGTCAAGTATTGGATTTCTCATCTGAAACCAAAGGTAAATAAATCTAAGTTGCAAATATTTGAAATAGCGATTATCTGCTCTGTATAACAGTCTAAAACTTTTAGTATAATCTCGTGAATAGCTTGTTATTATTCAACAGTAATCCAATTACTCTGATTATTTTTGCGCCGCGTCAAAATATCGCGCTTTAAATCAATACATTAATTTTTTTTAAAATATATAAGTAATGAATTATCAAAAAATTACATGCTCAAATGGAAAGTTAACGGTTCCAGATTATTGCATAATTCCCTTTATCGAAGGTGATGGCACCGGAGCTGATATCTGGCGTTCTTCAGTCAGAGTAATCGATGCCGCAATAGAAAAAGCATACAACGGACAGAAAAAAATACAATGGCTAGAAGTTTTAGCTGGTGAAAAAGCCTTCAACAATACAGGTAACTGGCTCCCAAATGAAACGCTGGATCTCATTCGCGAACATCTAGTAGCAATAAAAGGACCTCTAACGACTCCAGTTGGTGGTGGAATCAGATCGTTAAACGTTGCCCTAAGACAACAATTAGATCTTTATGCCTGTGTACGTCCAGTGCGATGGTTTACCGGAGTGCCTTCCCCGGTTAAGGAGCCGAATAAAGTGAACATGTGTATATATAGAGAAAACACAGAGGATATTTATGCCGGTATTGAATTTGAAGCAGGAACTGAAGAAAACAAAAAGTTTGTTGAATTCTTGAAAACTAACTTTCCTGATAAATTTAAAAAGATAAGATTTCCTGAAACCTCAGCATTCGGAATTAAACCGGTATCCAAAGAGGGAACTGAAAGACTAATGCGTGCAGCAATTGAATACGCTATTGCTAACAATCAACGCAGCGTAACCATCGTCCACAAGGGCAATATTATGAAATTCACTGAAGGTGGATTTATGGAATGGGCTTATAAACTAGCGCAAAATGAATTTGGTGGAACTCTATTAGATGGTGGACCATGGGTTAAATTACCAAATGGAATAATTATTAAAGACGTAATAGCGGATGCCTTCCTACAACAGATTCTCTTGCGTCCTGAAGATTATGATGTTATTGCGACTCTCAATCTGAACGGAGACTATGTTTCTGATGCTTTAGCAGCACAGGTTGGCGGAATAGGCATTGCTCCGGGTGCAAATATTAACTACGTCACCGGTCATGCGATTTTTGAAGCGACACATGGTACTGCACCAAAATATGCCAATCAGGATAAAGTTAATCCAAGTTCTGTGATTCTTTCTGCCGTAATGATGATGGAATACATGGGCTGGAATGAGGCTGCTCAACTCATGATAAGTGGCTTGGAAATGGCCATAGCAAATAAACGTGTTACCTACGATTTTCACAGATTGATGGAATCTGCTACCCTGCTTAAGTGTTCAGAATTTGGCGATGAAATCATTCGCAATATGTAGTTCTTTGATTTTTGAAGACCGGATATATTTTTATTCGGTGAACTTGTCTTTAACACAGTTGTTCTAAGCAGACATAAGCTATGAGTAGAATTAAATTTAGGTTTGAAGACAAGACTATTCCAACAAAAGAAGTCAATTTCGAAGGTACTGACATAAGTATTTTAGAGCTAACAGAGCAATTTGATGTACACCTAAATCACAATTGTGGTGGGGTCTGTGCTTGTTCAACCTGTCACATATATGTACAAAAAGGAGAAGATTCGATTGAAGAAATTTCTGACAAAGAGGAAGATTTCATTGATCGCGCGCACAATCCTAGATTGGAATCTCGACTTGCATGTCAATGCATAGTTCTAAAAGAAAATGTAGACATAGAAGTAGAAATACCTGATCAAAAAAGAATAATTGGTCACGAACATTAAAACAAATTACCTTGTCATTTAAAGAAATAGAAAGTTTGCCAATAGAGTGGAAGGATCATGAGGATATTGCAATGGCCTTGTATGAAAGATTTGGTTCAGAATTCACAGAAAGTAAAATTTACAGAATTCGGTTTACAGAATTAATTGAATGGGTACTTCAGATTCCTAATTTTCATGGAAAACGAGAAGATTGTACAGAAGCCCATCTTGAACAGATCCAAGCTAAATGGGTCTATGAATGGAGAGATAATAATTCTTAATTTATTATGAATATATTTGATAAGCTCAGCCACATTAAAGGAGTCGTTCTGGACATAGATGGCGTCCTTACGGACAATAATATACTGGTTACTGATCAAGGTGAATTTTTACGCACAATGAATGTACGAGATGGTTATGCCATCAAACGCGCCATTCAAGTGGGAATTAAGATAGGTGTAATTTCTGGAGGAAGATCTCTAGGAGTGATTAAGCGATTAAACATACTTGGCATTGAAGATATTTTTCTTGGTGTTGAAGATAAATTTCCAGTGTTTAAATCTTTGCTTACTAAATGGAATTTAGAAAAAGATCAGGTCATGTATATGGGTGATGATCTTCCGGATTTGGAATGTCTTCGTTATGCAGGAATGTCTGCCTGTCCGCAGGATTCTGTACCTGAAATACTTGAAGTATCAGAATACATTTCTGAGTTAAAAGGAGGCATGGGTTGTGTGCGACAAGTTCTAGAGCATCTGCTTCAGGCTCAATCACATTGGTGATCAATGATAATCTACTGGCTTCAATTAATTCGATGGAAGAACTTGGTTCTGATTCTTATTACTCAGTCAATCATTTACTTTTCTTTTTTTAGAACAAATCCAAATGAAGTTTATATTTCAAATGTAGACGTACTTCTATTTATTCTTTGTACACTAATAATTGCAGCAGGAGGATTTGTAATCAATGACCTATTTGATCAAAAAGCTGATTTTATAAACAGACCCTTTAATAAGTGTATTGTTGGAAACTGGATAGGAATTTCTGAAGCCGTCAGATTTTATTATATTATTTCTATACTTGGAGCACTAATTGCAATTTACCTTAGTATTAAAACAAAATTTTATTATTCCTATTTAATTTATCCCTGCAGTCTTTATCTATTTTGGATTTACACCAAATACCTAAAAGGGAATGGATTTTTGGGAAATATTTTTGTGTCACTTTTTATTGCAGCTGTTGTATTGATAATGCCGTACTTATTTAATGAAAACTTAGAACATTGGCACACTCATGATCCGTTGCGTTATACAAAAACGATAACGAGCTTGAGTATACTTGCTACCTTCTCATTTTTAATAAATCTATTTAGAGAAATTGTAAAGGCAATTGAAGATGAACCAGGTGATCGTCTAGTAGGATGCAAGACAGCACCAGTTAAATTTGGCATTCCTACTTGCTTGATGATTGCTAGATTCATTTGGATTTTACTTTTTATTTTCACAGGAATTTTGTTCTTTCAGGAATATGAACATTATTCTAATTTTTATTTCGTCATTTTTATTCTGCTGCCACAACTGATTTTAGCTTATTATTTATTCCTAGTAAAAATTCCTGATTACACCCTATTAAGCAAAATTGCAAAGATTAACATGCCCATAGGATTACTCTATTTTTGTCTGATATGAATCAATTTATAAATCAACGTAAGATTATTTTAGCCTCGGGATCTCCCAGAAGAAAATCACTTCTCGAAGAAGCTGGTTTTTGGTTTGATGTACACCCACTCGATGTAGACGAATCTTTTGATTCAGCCCAATCTGTAGAATCCGTTGCAGAATATCTCGCCAATAAAAAAGCGGACATGGCCACGCATTTAATTCTAGGTGACGAAATTATTCTCACCGCCGATTCTGTTGTTGTATTAGACAATAAAATTTATAACAAGCCTGTAGACTTTCAGGATGCCTACAGAATTTTGGCACATCTATCCGGCAAAAAACATACTGTCTATACCGGGGTATGTCTAATGGACAAACACAAAAGATTTAGTTTCACCGGAAAATCAGAGGTCTACATGCGCGAACTAAATGATGCAGAAGTAAGATGGTACATTAATCAATATAAACCTTATGACAAAGCAGGTTCCTATGCCGTACAAGAATGGATTGGGCTTTGTAAAATTTCTGCAATTGAAGGTTCCTATGCCAATATTATGGGTTTAC
The DNA here is from genome assembly GCA_040006775.1 of Saprospiraceae bacterium. Classification (GTDB taxonomy): domain Bacteria; phylum Bacteroidota; class Bacteroidia; order Chitinophagales; family Saprospiraceae; genus Vicinibacter. The sequence continues at coordinate 61,627 of JBDTWI010000011.1, read as the reverse complement.
CAACTGATTTGGTTTATGAAGGATTGAGAAATTTTGAAGGGGCGATTGTTTTTTAATTTTTTTTTGAATCTTGTAAATAATAAGAATGATTGAAAAAATAATATGTTCTACTACGATATTTGGAAAATTCGATCACACTAGTTTTATTATTTCAACGCACATTAATTATGGAAGGTTGCTAGAGTATCTCATTACTAGTAATATATAACCAATTAAAAACATTCAAGTGTATCACTCCGCTTCGGCTTTGTGTAAATGAATCTGTAGTAAGTAAAAATTTAGGATGGTTGTCTTTGATTTTTTCTAATGCTTGAAACTCACGCTCTACGGTACTTTCACTATTCAGCTGCCATGCTACTTGATAGTATTCTATACCACCTATTGGCGTTTTACATACAAAGTCAATTTCAGTGTTACGTGTAGTTCCTGACCAAATCTTGTTTCCTCTGCGAAGTAGTTCAAGGTAAACTATGTTTTCTAATATATGTCCTCTGTCTTTAGATCGTTCTTTACCAGTCAAAACATTTAGTAAGCCCACATCTACTAAATAGTATTTTTCTTGTGTAGCGAGTTGCTTTCTTCCTTTAAGATCGAATCTATTGACCTTGTAAAAAACAAAACTTGCTTCCAAATATTCTAAATACTTTTCAACGGTGGCATGATGTGTACTTTGACCATCCTGCTTTAAGGCATTCGAGATGTTACTTGGAGACAATGAACTACCCATGTTTGATGCCACAAACTTGACCACATTACCAAAAGCACGTTTATCGTTTATTTTGTGCCGTTGCATGATGTCTTTTTCAATTATGGTAGTATAAATGGCTTCTAGGTATTCATAAATTTTATCATAACCTCCGTCACGAAGCTCTATTCCTTTTGGTAATGAAGTTTCATTGGCGTAATCAAAAAATAAGGCCTCATAATTTAGATATTTGTTGGTCGTATCTATGTTGCGTGCAGTTAAATATTCTTTGAATGAAAAAGGCAAAATTGAAATTTCAATATACCTTCCACTCAATAAGGTAGCCAACTCACTTGAAAGCAAAAAAGCATTGGAACCTGTAATGTAAATATCTACTTTTTTTGTAGCAAATAGTCCATCTACTAATTTTTCAAAAAACGGAATATTTTGAATTTCATCCAAAAAGACATAGTTAGGCTTATTGTCTTGAAGCTTTGTTTTTATCTCAAAATAAATATCACTCCATATTTTATTTAAATAATTTTCAGGTAATTCAAAGTTATAAAACTGAATTTGACGCTTACCAACTTGAAGCTTTAATAATTGCTCACGGTACTGCTCCAACAAGGTGCTTTTACCTGACCTACGTAAGCCAGTTACAACTTTTATAAGGTCTTTGTCTTTGTAAGACAGGAGTTTAGCAATATATTCTTTACGATTAGTGTAATTGCTCATCAAACAAAGATAAGCTATAAATTATCAAAACTTGTATATTTTGCAAGTTTTGATAATTATAAATAAAACTAGGAACCTCCGAAACTAGGAATCTGATGTACACTAAAATTGCGAAATTGAATATTCAATTTGGAATTTCTTGTTATACTATTGAATAATCTATTTTATTATTTGTTAGTTTAACAATTAATCAAACCCTTTGACAAAGCAGGTTCTTATGCCGTACAAGAATGGATTGGGCTATGTAAAATTTCAGCTATTGAAGGTTCCTATGCAAATATTATGGGTCTACCTACTGATTTGGTTTATGAAGGATTGAGGAATTTTGAAGGGGCGATTTTTTTTTGAGGTAGGCTTGAAGTTATACTAATAGATTTATCTTCCTTCGTGTGTCATAAATATTAGATGGCTAATTCTGAATATTTTATATGTTTTGCGTAATCAATTCATAAAAAGGAACTAAGAGTGTTCCATCGCTTCTCTTTTGGGATTCATTTCCGGCATAAATGATAATGCTTTCTTTTTGATTGCTCAACTTGTTCCAATATTTTATATTTTTAAAAAACTCAGAGTTGATTGTTTGCCCGGATTTTATTTCAATTGGGATGAGTTGAGTTCCCAAATCAACAATCAAATCTATTTCATGTCCTGCTTTATCTCTCCAATAAAATAAATTGATGGGTAGTCCTTGATTGGTCCTTTGTTTTATTAACTCTGTAACAACCATACTTTCAAAGATAAAGCCTCTAGACGCATGAATACTTAATTGATCCGCAGTTTGGATTCTGAGTAAATAGCAAACCAGAGCAGTATCATAAAAATATATTTTAGGACGCTTTACAATCGTTTTTCGAAAATTTTGATGATGTGGTTTGAGTAAGTAAATAATAAAACTGCTTTCAAGGATACCTATCCAGGATTGTATTGTTTTTACATCTACCCCAGTTTCTACAGCTAAAGCGCTATAATTTAGTTCTTGCCCAATTCGGCCTGCTAAAAGCTGAACAAAGCGTTCAAATACAATCAAGTCATTGATGTTTTTAATTTGGCGAACATCCTTTTCTATATAAGTTCTTATATAGTTTGGGCACCAATCTTGAGCCAGGATATTTTGATCATAGATTGGCGGATAAAATCCATTAATCATTAATTCATCAACAGATGTTGGCAACCAATTTGCACTATGTAACTCTTCTAAGGAAAAAGGCAATAAATTTAAATAAGCGACTCGTCCTGCTAAAGATTGAGAAATAGATTGTTGAATTAAAAAGTTATTAGATCCAGATAAGATAAACAGTCCTTTCTCTGTTGAGTTATCTAAAATTTCCTGAAGATATGAAAAGAGTTCAGGTGTACGCTGAACCTCATCTAATACAGCACCTTTTGGGTACTTTGCTAAAAAACCCCGTGGATCCTCCAATGCAAAGTTTCTAGAATCGGTATTTTCTAAGGAAACATAAGGTTTGTTCTTAAAAACATCTTTAATTAGGGTTGTTTTTCCCGTCTGACGTGGACCTGTAATGGCTACCGCCTTAAAATTAGATGCTAAATTTAAGATTCTTTTATTGGCAATTCTTGAAATCACTATACAAATATACGGAATTTTATGGAGTTATATTCCATAAAAAGACAAAATATTATTAAATTAGCGATTAGAGTGCTTTTTTAAGGAGAAAATGGTTTATTGGCGCGAGTTTGTAAATTAATTCAATACTCAGGATATCTACATAATCTTGGCACATCTATCCGGCAAAAAACATACTGTGTACACCGGTGTATGTTTAATGGACAAAGACAAAAGATTTAGTTTCACTGGCAAATCACAGGTTTATATGCGCGAACTAAACGATACAGAAGTTAGATGGTACATTAATCAATACAAACCTAATGACAAAGCAGGTTCATATGCAATACAAGAATGGACTGGGCTTCGCAAAATTTCTGCCATTGAAGGTTCTTATGCCAATATTATGCGCCTACCTACTGATTTGGTTTATGAAGGCTTGAGGAATTTTGAAGGGGCAATTGTTTTTTGAGGGGTTTCGAAATGAATTTCAATTAACAAAATAGAGATTAAAGAAAATAGTTTCTTGACTTGGGAGGAGGAAATGCAAATACTTAACAAAATCCCTTTGGTTACGTTTTTTGGAATCAAAAAAAGAATGAACCGTAAATAAAATAAAAGCACTTACAGAAAAATCTGTAAGTGCTTTTATTTCAAACAAAAATCTTTAATTAAAGTTTAATTATTTTTACTACTTTATTTATTCCATTGCGCTTAATTTTTACAAAGTAAACTCCTGGACTAAATTTATCACCGAAACTGAATTGAATTAGTTCGTTCTCAAATACATTAGCATAGACTTGCTCACCCAAACAGTTATTAACTTCAAAGCTAACATCTGATTGATTTTCATTATCCAATTTTAGAATGAAATTATGATTACTTGGGTTAGGTAGAATTTCTGGATTTAATTTATCTGTATTCAGAATTTGTACTTTATGAAGACAAACATCTTTTAGATCCACAATAGATTGAGAATTTGTATTGCCATTTATAAAACAATTATCAACATAGATTAGCAAATATGCACTTTTTCTTAATTCAGTACAGCTCTTTGTATTCCAATTGTCAAGGTTAAAAATATTTTGAATATTCAGCCACTCCTCATTAACATGTTCAAGGCTATAAGTTCCAAGAGAAAACATTTTTCCATTCTTTCCAATTGTTGCAAGATTAATGTCTTCAATTGATTCCACTGCATATAAATGTAATTTAGTTCCAAACAATCTTTTTACACCAGATCGCCATTTTATATCCAAGGACAAATTCTGATCTCCAGATTCAAAACAAATTGGCTGAGAATAAACCAATAGATCTGAATGTTCTGAATTTCCTTTAATTTCAAGGTACGGATTTTCTGAAACATTTTCTTCAGTCTTCCAATTTGTTCTTGAATTCAAAACTGTCCATAAACTCTTATAACTACGTGAATTAGACTCATTATAATTTTGTACAAATTCATTATGACAGACAATATTATCCAAATTATTGCCACCTGGTCCTTTAAGGCAATTTATATTTAATGTAAATACTCTTTCGTAATCATCACAAACAGTTCCATCGTCATTATTTCTTATGACTGACATTTTTATTTGATAAGATCCAGATCCACCAAAATTATAACAGACGATCTGATTTCCTATACTTGAAGCAAAAGCTACATTAGGCTTCTTAATTAAATACCATTTAACCTGATCACATTCTTGCAATTGCTTGGGTTGAAAACAAGTCAAACAGTTTGCGTTAACGCTTAATATTTGTAAACCTGCATTCACATCAGATGCTAAGTCATCTTCAACACATGGACAAAGGGAATTACAACCTGGCAATTTCAAAATAATACTACACACACAGCTACTGGATTCGCAATTGCCCTTTAATTGTAAAATATATCGACCTCCTTTTTCAAAAATATAAGGCGGAACATATAATCCAAATTGAGGATAGGACATTGATGTACCAGAAGCTATAATTATATTATTCTTAGTATCTACCAATTTCCAATCTACACTTGAAAGTGGGCAATCCCCTTTGCATAATAAGTCTCCAGTCAAGTTCCACGCACAACCTTCTGGTGGACATTCCAAAGTAACTGAATCTTGGCAACTTACCTTAACTCCAGTACTCTTATCAAATTTAAATTCAAGATTTGAAAATGCATTACATACGCAAGAATCCGTACATTCTATTTTAATGTCAGTACACATCTCCCGAACCCAACAAATCTGATTGGTATCTTGATTATCATAACCATAGACATATGTACATATAGAATATATTCCGCTAGTGCTATACTGATGAGTCCAGCTTCCATCTGTTGAAACTGTACCTTGTGAAACAGAAGTTCCATCTCCAAAATCAGGAGCAGTACCAAAATAGTAGCAATCTCCAAATTGAGGGGCTGTGATTGTAACATTGCAATCTTGAATATTCGATGTAAATCCTTGTGATACTAAAGATTTAAATTTCTTGAAGTCTTTACAGCATGATTGACAATTGACATTAATAATTCTGGTCACTATTGTTGAGTTACACAGTTTTCCACTTTTATCATATTCACTGACCTTGATTTTGACCAAATAACTAATATTATTTTTTGTATAATTATGTGATATGATTGATCCCGAAGAGAAAGGACCTTTTTGAATAAATCCTCCCCAATCAATTGATTCAATCCAGATATCACAATTACTTAGGGAATTAAACTTCAATTCGGCTGTACAATTCGATTGATTCATTTTAATTTGAATTGAAGATTCAACATCTGAAATAAATGTTTCTTTTTTGCAACATGAATCAGACTTTAATTCCAAAACAAATTTAGTTGTACAAATTGTACTGTCTTCCTCATAATAACCAACAAGATTTAAGGTATATATATGATTATATTTAAAATTTAATTTATTCAAGCCACCTATTTGAAAGTGATCTTCATTTTCTGGAATCTCAATATGACCATCCATGACAGTTTTACCAATTTCTTCCTCGACATTCCAAAGAAGATCTGAAATATCATTTTCAGAAATCAACAAATTACCATCAATAAAAATCGAAGAATCTAATCCTTCACTTATAGTTACTGTTTCAACAGATCCACAAGAAACGACTCTACTAAATGAACCTGATGGCGTAGATCCAGTACCTGTAGAAATTGTAATATTAGGTAAATCTAGAATTGGTGGTGTTAATTTGCATAGTGCTACATTATAATATGCAGTTTTTATACAAGAACCACAAGTTACTACCACTTTAACATTTCGTCGTGTTGTATTAATCATCATTAAGGATGATGAATTTGCTGTAAACGGAACATAAGTATATCCAACTTTTCTAAACCATTGATATTTACAAATAGAAGAAACAGGATTAGTTACAATAGCTGTATACTTGAATGACTCAAACGGATTACAAACAAAACATGGACCTTCAATTTCAACAGACATTGGAGGATTAATATGAATTATATTAGATGTTGTTGTAATTTCAGGACAACAAGTACTTGTTATTTTGCAATAGTAATTTCCTCCAGTACAAGTGACACAGCCTATGTAATTGTAAAGTGCAGGAGAAGCAGAATAGGTTGAAGTATTAATTACCACACCATCTTTATACCATTCAATCACAACTGGACAATCTGATGGAGTATATGTTGCAATTAATTTTATAGGACCCGTATTACATGCAGGGTCTGAAGCATTAGCACTAAAAATAACCTTAATTTTTGGAATAATATCAATAAATTGAGAATCTAATTTCTCTGGACATACCCCATTCATAGCACCTACTGCGATATAAGTATCCCCACTAACTATATTCGTATTAACCAATGGATTCCTATCACCAATATTTGGAATAACTGTCCATACGGCTCCACCACTAGGTCTTCCATACCAGGTCCAGATTGGATTCTCACTAGGATCAGGACAATTTATATCAAATCTATAAGTAAAATCGGTTGGACAAAATGGTGCAGGGCTTTCAATCGGATCCATTTGTAATATGCCAATTGAAGCATCGTTATTATAAAGAATTATTCTTCCAGGGCAAGAAATAATTCCACATTTCGTATTTAGCTTGGCAGTGTAAATAAATTCTTGTTTGCAATCTGTAGTTGCTCCAGTAAATGTTATTGGACCTACATTAATACTATACAGATTATCAACTCCAGGAATTAATATTCCATTGGGATCATACCATTCTATCTTATCTATACAACAAGTATCCTCTGCCTTAATAGTTAAGTATGCATTTGGAACAGGAACACCCATATAACAAGTCTCAAAATTATTAATTTCACACTTTGGGTTACATAATACTATTTTACTTACATTCGTAATTAAAGTTCGGCAAGTTCCATCGTTGAGATGCACAACTGCATATAGATAAATTTCATTCGTCTGACATTCTAAATAGGTTGGATAAATGTTAACAAATGGATCAAATGTATTGGCATAAAGTATCCAACTACATGGAAGGCATGGAGCACAACTATAATACCATTGTACATTTGTTATATTATTAACTGTCGTATTAAAATTTAATTCAACTAAATAATCCGAAAGTGAACTGCAAATTTTAATAGAATCTAGAGTAGCTTTTTTGCAACAAGGAATGCTAATATTTATGCTTGACTGACAGTTCGTTGTAGGCCCGTTTGGCCCACATGAGCAAGTCATAGAAGCATTTATCGAAACGCTTGTAAGCGATGGATTTGATACTTGAATATCGCCCATCACCTGCGCGCTATAACCACTTGATGACCAGATTACAGTATATCCTGGCAATATCACTCCGTCTGAAGAATTTATAACAACATTTGAACAAGGTAATCCTGATCCAGTATAATTAGAAATACTAAATTGAAAATGATAAATGCCTGGTGTTTGAGTACAAAGAATACTTGAAGAATCTAGAAACATACATTGACAATCTACATTTACATTATAAGTACAAGTACTCTTATTTCCAGACATATCAATTGCGGTATGTGTTACAACTGTACTACCACAAGGAAACCTGGATTGCAGATTGTGAGATGAAGTATAGCTAACCATTGGGCAGTTGTCTGTTAAAGTAGGCGTACCCAGACTGGTTAATTGAGTACCGGGGCCGCAAAAAGTACCTTGAACATAGATATCTCCTGGACAAATAATCTTTGGCACTTCAGCATCAATAATAGTTACTAAATACTGACAAAACACGGATTGATTATTCGGACTATCTACTGTGACTAAAACCGTTGTAGTTCCTTTATTAAATTGGATTAAACCTTGACCCAAAAAAACACCTGTTGTAGCTCCACTTAATTGAGAAGAAATAGTCAAAGCGAGATTACATGGATTGGTAATTGAAATTATTCCCTGATAATTATTATAACAGGTATTTGGTAAAGTATTCAAAGAGGTAGAAATACATTGAATTGATGGTGGTGTCCCTGTAGGCAATAGATCAATAATTTGAGATCCTGAACAACCATTAGCATCTGTCACGGTAACTGTGACGCATTTTGCAATTGAATTTGTATAAGCGTATGGAATACTTAAGGATGTTCCATCAATTGAACTATTGCAATCCAAATCCCACTTATAAGTATTTGGTCCAGTACCACCAATATTACCACTTAAAGACAGGGATCCTGAAAAACAAACTGACGGGGTGTTTATTATTGAAACGTTTAATTTAGGGCAAGGTCCACAAAAATATTTGCAAGAAGGAGATTCGGGAATTGCAAACATACTTCCGCTTAAGTTAATTGTACTTGCAGAAACTGTAAATTTTACATTGCCATCATAGCCAATAGATTGCAGACTAAAACCCTCCACAACTGTAGATGTACAATTGTCCGGTTCATCTAAAGTAAAATCTAAATTAAATGATCCCCAAAATAAATCATGACTACCCAATCCATTTACATCAATTCTAGAATCAGCATATAATATCCGATTTAAGTCTTTTCTTATAGAAATTATTGGTTTCAAGAATGAAGATCCATTTTGAACTACTTGACGAGTATTTACAGAAATTACATTAAAACTAGAAGTTGTATGACTTGTTTGAAATTGCATAGTAGCAGGTTGACCGCTATGCAATCCTACCCCCGCAGAAAAGCGTGATGCAACACTGTTATTATTTCCATTAGTTACTATTGCATTAAACGACTCAAGATTATTAGATTGAAAATACTTATTAGATATAGGATAAAAAAGATTTTTATCAAAGAGTACAATAACACCACGGCTATTTGCACCCACTGCATTTACTTTTTCACCTGTAATCAATAATGTTGAATCTGAAAGTTCAATCCCATCTTTGAAAATCAATGAATTACTTGCAAATGAAGGTGTAGCAGTAGAGCTTACTATGCTTCCATCTGAGCTTTTTATTTGCAAAATGGTACCAAAACTATTTGAATTATGGAATGAATATCCTAACAATGCAAGATTTCCATTTTGTCTAGGAACTAATCCATAATTATTATAGGCAGCTCCGGTTATGTTTGTAGGTTTATATTGCCGTGCAAGCGGTAAAAAGGTACAATTACTATTAACATTGTATATTGTAACAACATCATTATATTCGTTGTAGATTAGTGTAGTATTTTTTCTACCTACTATAAAATAGGAGTTGGAATTAGGAATTGAAGTTGATAAATATGGATGATAAATAATTTTACTAAACTCTTCTAATCCTCCTTGTTCAACAACCTTACTTGCAGAATTATCTAAATTACCTGCATCATCAATTTTAATAATAAACGACGAATTATTCGAAGGTCCAGCAACTCCATTTATGGAATGTGTTCTTCCAACAAGTATAAAGGACTTTGATGCACCAGATATGGAATCAGGGTTAACATATTCGAAGTCTAATATTTCACCAGTTAGACTTACTTGGTTCAGAAATATCTTTCTTGACCACATTAATACCCCAGATGCCAAATTGTATTTACTAAATATTGGCTCAGGAATTCCAGTTGCTGAATTCTCTGTTGTAGAAGCAATATAAACTCCATCTCCAAAAGATTTTATTACTGAAGCAGAATTGGTTTGGGCATCTCCACAAAGATTTGAATATAAGGATTGTGCATTTGAACAATTGAGAATACATCCTAAGATAAATATATATATAAAATTTAAAGTTTTCATGATATTGATTTTGAAATTAATGGTAATAATATATTATGGACAAGGTTTTAAATTAATAACTTTGGTTGCAGAACAACCAATTGAATTGGTAACTGCTAGTGTGTAAGTTGTACCTGTTGCTGGCATGGTATGAATAAAATTACAAGATATTCCTGTTGTTGGTGAACCATTATTCGCCAACCACTTATAAGTCAATGGTTTATTACATCTATCTTCAGAAGTACAAGCATTTAAAGTGACAGGATTACCAGTTCGTACACATGGTGGGCAAATTATGATCGGCTTTATTTTACAAATAGTTACATTATGAATAGGACTTTCTTTTATTTCACATCCTTGTAAAGACGAACTCTGCACCCAATAGTTTCCATCACCAGTAACAGATATTGATGAACCTGTGTTAAGTAAATTTCCATTGTAGAACCAAGTATAAGTTGTACCAGGAGTAATTGGCGTTACGGTTAATTGTGTTGAAGCTCCTTCACACTTCATATTTGCACCTGTGATAGTAATATTGGGCAATGGTGCTTTTAAACAAATAGAAATTACATTACTGATACAAGAACTACATGCTGATGGATTATGTATTGGAAGATTTACTAACCTATAATAAATACATTGTTGTCCCAGAGGCCATAAATACGGCGATACTGAAGGATTTGGTGGAGAGGTCTGAGGCAAGATGTTGGTGTTCTGAACAATGTTAGAAGTACCAAGTGGAGACCAGGTTGAATTATTAAAACTATATTCCCAATGTAAAATGCCATCATAAAATCCACCTACTGGGTCCAATGTTAATTGTGCACTAGTTCCAGGACATATTGTATAGGTATTCGGACCAGTCATGGTCACACTGGAACTAGGAATAACTTTTATTGTTCCACTACAAACAGGAACTGGATCAACATCAATACAAATTTCTTTGATTACAGTTTTACAAGCGCAATTCGTTATTATGGCCTTAATACATGTCTTAGGGCTAGTTAGATTTCCATTATAATTCAAATTTAACAAGTGTGATGACTGCAAAACTCCATTAACTTCCCAATCAATTGTAACTCCAGCCGCTAAAGCATTCACAAAAAGATCAGTAGATTGAATATTCAATTGAAAATTAGCAAGTTGACTAGCACAAAATAAATTGTCTGCATCATTAGTTATTAAGCCAAGGTTGAAATTAGTAACCGGGCAGCATATTTTCAATGTTGATTCTTGAGTCAAATAACTACAGTTTGAATTTGTAATAGGATCAAACAAATCAATTTTTACTCTATACTTTTTAGTTGAGTAGCCCAAATTATTTGCATTACAATTAGCTGCTAAAATGTTTGGGGCAACTGGAAACGCAAATCCTGATGTAGAAAATGAACTTACAGAATTCCACATACTACTTGCATCATCATATTCTTGCCAGGTAAATGTTGTATTGCTTGAATTCAAAGGGCTTCCATTAACCAAAACATTTGGAAAATCAGCCAGTGTTCCGTCCGCCATAATCAACTTAAAAATGAGTGGATCACCTGAGCATATTTGTGATACTTGGGTAGTCGCATCTGAATAGTCAAAAAATTTAATTTGTGCATTCTGATAATTTGGATATTCAAGTAGCAAATTATTACTGCATACAAAATTCGAATTTGAACCAGTAAGACTGAAAGAAGTTATTGCGCCATTCGTATTTCCGACAATTGGACTCAAATCATTGGCAAAGGAACCCAAATTATTATTTCCTGGATTCCCCTGATCCAGTGGTATCCATATAACTAAGTCTGGTTCATTCGCATTACAAATACAATGATAATTCTGGCTTATTTGTGTTTGAGTTCTAACGGAACTCCACATTCTAATCTCATCCATTTTACCTTTCCAACCATCAGTATTAGTAGAAATATTTCCGCCTACCACGACATGATTTGATGAGGCAAAATCTAAAAATAGAGATGATGTGACAGAACCTTGTGAAACACCATCTACATATAATATTAGTTGACCTCCGCCATTACTTAAAGCCAAATGGTGCCAATTAGTAGTTAACATAATGGTTGATGTAATCTGTGTTATCGCTCCATAGAAAACAATAATCTTCCTGGAGTTGTCCATTTTAATACTGATATTGTTACCTGGAGCTACGAAATCCTTAAATTCAACTAAAGTTGAATAAAATCCAGAGGCTGGGTATGCTGCTTCAGCTTTCACCCATACTTCAAAAGTGAAATTGGTAAAACTAAGGATTGGATCATTGATGATGATTTTATCAGCTACGTTTGGAGATACATTGTTTGGATCAAATGCAAGGCATCGATTTTCGCATTGTCCCGTTACAATATCAAACGATAATAGATATACGGATAATAATAAAAATAGCATTTTCATAAAGCTGATTGGTTTAGTTTAGTTAGTAAAAAAATTATTTTTGAATAAAGTATAAGTACTTGACTCTATTTCTATATTTTTTGAAGACCAATAATCGGATCCAAAATTAATCCCAGTTCCCCAGTGTTTAATTTGACTTTCCCAACGTACTGATATTCTTAATTTCGTATGCGAAAAAGGCCGTTTATGGAATAAATTATTAATGTTTCGAAGGTTCATAATGAAGTTAATTGCTAATAGTTACTTATGCAATTAGTCAGTAATTATGTTACCCTAAGGATGAAATAATAAAAAGAAGTTTTTCTGTTTAATGAAAATGTGTGTGATTCAATATCAGAAATTGAATAATATCTTAAGCCATATCACTTAAATGATATTTAAAATAGAACAAATAGTAAAGATTACTATTTTGCTTAATTCTCTTTATCCAATTTATGAATTGCTATGAAAAGCTCTTCCTTCCTTCTGTGCGCTAAAGGAACTACTGCTCCATCAATAAGTACTAAATGTCCTCCTTCCTGCTTTGAATATTTCTTAAGCGTAGACAAATTGATTAGATGTGAAATATGACTCCTGAAGAACAATTCGGAATTCAAATCTTTCTCTAGTTCAGAAAGTGATTTTGAAATCAACTTTATTTCACCATTTATAAAAAATATACGACTATAAGATCTCTCAGCAACTGCCCTAACTATGTTGCGATGTTCAACAATATCAAATCCAACATGTGAGTGTATTAATAAGCGTCTTGAAAAATCTGAATACATTGCCTTGAAAATACTCAATGTTTCATGTTGCAAATTCTTATTTGAATTCCAAGCCTTAGAAAGACTATTAATTACCTGTTTAGGATTTATAGGTTTCAACCAAAATCCTTCCAGGTGATATTGGAATGCGATATAAGCATTTTCTTTATTCTTACTACATAAGAAGATTTTTGAACTTGAAAGCTGAATCTTGAATTCCAAACAAAATGGAATTGCATCCAAGTCCCAGATTACAAATTGAGTATTTCTTTCATTCAACTTATCTGGCTTATTGCTCCAAATATATTGGTGTTTTTCATATCCACATTCATGAAACACTTCTTCCCAATTTCTTCTTTCTATTTCAGATGTCAGGACAGAAAAATTCTCAAACATTTCCTTCATAAACTTCCTTGCTTATTTGCTTCGGAAGGATATGGTTGAATTGTGAAAAATGTTACCCTGTGTTTGATTTAAAGAATTACTAATATTTCATATAATGAAATATCAATCCGAATTTTAATTTTACTTCAAATTATTACAAATGAGATCTACTTTTAGGAATAGATAAGCATTAATTTTTTCTAAATAATTTTCCAAAAATGCAATTTCTTTTAGGGCGACAATCGCAATTACAAACACTGTTCTGAAAATTATTAGTAGGCTTAAAATCAATGGTGCGTATAGGATATACATCTGTCATGAATGTAGTCGTTGGGAGTTGCGGTAAAATATTTGCACTCAATAATGAAGTTGTATCTCTAGCTTGTACACAAAATTCCATTTTCAAATAGGATAAAACAGGAACTGCGCCACCATCTAAACCGTCTAAATAATTATATTTTACTGTAACGATATTACTAAGTTGATCAATTGCAACTATTTGATTAACTAAATTAAAACTATCGCAACCTTCTTTTCCTCCATAATTCCAATTTCCAAGTTTAAAAGTTGTAGCATCCATTCCACTTGGAAATGGTAAAGTGACCTCTACGGGATCAACAGCAGAAACACCATCATTAAAACACTGCATCTCATACTTAATCCATTTCTTATTATTATTAGTATAAATGCAATTCACTTTAATATAATTTGGGTCATGCCAGTTCGCAGCTCTTAATGTATCTGTAATTTTTCCAAGCAATTGACTTGTATCACTGCAATAAAGACTGGTTACTATAGCACTATCTAAACTAAATGGTGCTGTATTTCTTACTTTAAAATTAAAATATAAATAAGGATGTGTTGTCGTATATACTTGCCATTTTATTTGATTTGTTAAGAAATTAAAGTCTGAATTTGACCTCTCAAATGAAACTTGTCCACTAGATAAATCTCCAAATATTTGACTCGTATCAAGTACTGAATTATTATAGCTAAGGATCAGTTGTGAGCAATTAACAGGAATTATTGTCTTTGGAATAATTACAGTATAATTTTTATTTCTCACCAAGTCTTGATTGGAAGTTAAAGTACCTGGATTAGAATAAATATCTAAAGGAAAATCTTGAATGAAGGGTGGTGTTGAATAATTTTCAATTCTAAGATTCGCTGGATTATCATTATCTTCATAGATATCTGAAAGATATAAATACTTAACTGAAGGCATAGAATTATTAAAATACCAATAAATAAATCCTCCATTACAATTTAAAGTCTGAAATGGGTCAGAAATAAAATTTCTCGAATTATAATGATAACCGCCTTCACAAATAATTAAAAAATTATTTCGAGTTATATGGGTTCCAACGGAAGTACCAGGACATTTAGCATTTATTAATTTGAAATAATTTCCGCATGTGCCTCCATTGTATAAATTATTTATACCATTATAACCACTTTTAAAATCACCATTTCTTACTAACCATTGATGGTCTCGTTCCTGTGCTTCTAAACCAATAGAAATCAAGAATAATGCAAAGAACAAAAATACTTTAACTAACCACTTCATAAGATCTGAATTTAATTTTGTTTAAAATAATTATTAATACTATGATTCCGAGGATCAAAAACGTTACCTTCATGTAGGCATTTACTCCAAAAAATATTTCCAAAGCATTTGGCCATTTTATCGGATCCATATCTCCTACTGCAATAAAAGCAGACCAGTAATATGGATGTCTTTCCTCTATAGAGGATTTTCGAATAAAATTCAGCTTGGCTTCTCTTAATGCTTCAGATTTCAACTTGCCTTGTACCAAATAAGTGTAGAAATTACTGATGATTTCTGAACCTGACTTATCATTGACTTTCCACAGACTCGAAACTACCGATTGACTACCAGACTCTATAAAGGCCTTGGCCAAACTTCTGCTGCCATCTCCCGGATCCCACTTTCCAAGTCCGGTTTCACAAGCACTTAAGACCACCAGATTCAATTGATTATACAAGGAACTGATGTCCTCGTAATACAAGCGTTCTCTTCCTTGGGATAGTACAAGATAAGATGAATCACTAGTGATTTGAGCATGACCGGCAAAATGAAATATCTGTGAAGATTCTTGAATATAGTCCAAAAGATTTAACCGATGAATGGTGTCTGTTAATCTCCTCGCATTTTTTATCTGATCTTGAATTGCTTTACAATCTTGATCCGCATACTTTAATTCATAAGGAGATCCTCGTTCATATGCTATTAAATTTTGACTTTCATAATCACATTCTATTAAATTTTGACTTTCATAATCAGGAGAAAGAATGCTTATTGCATAAGTTGAAACTGAATTCCTATTTTTAGAAATTTGTTGGCTGTAATTGAATTGATAGTGAATATTATGCTCTTCTACAAGGAAGCTTCCATTCATTTTTTTTAATGCTTCAAAGGGAATATAAGCAATCGGACCATCCGGAATAATGACGATATTATTGGTCAAATGATCCTGCAAGTCATTGAGCAGATAATCGCTTAGTTGATGAAAAATTCCAGTGTCTTGATAATCGTGTTTAGCCATCTCATGTTGAAATCTTTCCAATAATTCTTTGAATTTTTGAGTTGTTCCAAGACATCTGAAATCCCTATAAGCTCCAAGTTCAGCGAGCACATAGATCGAATCCAAATGATAGGAATATTCGATATAATTTTGAGGAGAAGTAGAGTTGAATTTAGAACCTGAAGATTGGTTTAATATCCGATTAATTTCCATTAAGTTGCTCGTTATGAGATCCAGATTATTATCATTTCTATCCTGGATTTCTCTTCGTTGTTGGTATAAACCTTGAATTTTTTCCTGATCCTTTTTACTTAATGATTCAAATTTAGCTTTTTCCAATAATTTCTGATCCACCAATAAAGATTTAGAATCATCAAAAATCGCTCTGATCCTGGGAAATAGACTTTTTAATGAATTAAATTTCAATAATCTATTTATACAAGAAAGGGCTTTACCGACATAGAATTTGTTTTCTTGAATACCGAGTAATTTGGTATGATCTCCAAGAATGTTATCAATTGTATTCGAACAGAGCTTCAGAATAGTTTCATAAGACTTCAATTCCTCATTTAGAAAATTAATTTTAGGATCTGATTGATATTTTACGGAATATATTTGTGCCCGGATATTAAAAAGTTCTATGAATGTATTTTCTTGATATAAATAATTTTGTTCAGGAAGTTGCATAGATTTTTCTAATGCAGGCAAGAGGCAATGTATACCCTTAATGTAATAAAAAGAAGCTGAGTCAATCTGATGATCTTCTAAAAACAATTCTGATAAAGTTTTAAACTGCTTAGCCATTGCTCTGGGTTTCTTACCATTATGGTATTTAGATAAAGTATCGATGGCCAGTTTCTGCCAGTGGATTGCTGAAATATAATTTAATTTTTTGCTTTCCAAAATGGAAAAGTAGTGATAAGTTGTCCCCTTATATTGAAGAATTCCATTTTCTTTTTGAATCAATGGCAATAACGTTAAACAGGAATTCAATAAGTTTTCTGTAGTATCTAATTTTCCCATGGCTAGAAAAACTTCAGATAATCCCAATTGATTTGAAAATACTCCTCTTTGATAAGCGATTCTTTTTGCAATTCCAATTCCCTTTTGATAATTTTCTATAGCCCTCTGTGTATCCTTAGCCGAATAATAATTTTGAGCCAAATTATTATAACTTAGAGATAAATCTTTCCAATTTTCAAAAAATATTTGACTATTGATGACAAGTTCAATAAAATATCGTGATTTTTCAAAATCATCTAATTGAGTATAAATCGTAGAAATAATATTCTCAACCTTGAATGAAAATGTATCTAAACAAATCGGATCATCTACCAAACTATGTGCTTTCAAATAAAAAGGGATTGCTTTGTGCAAATCTCCTCGGTCCTTGAATTTATATCCATGATATCTATACGTTTTTCTAAGCTGAAATTTGACTAGTGGATCTTTTTGTGGAATGTATCGTTCAATATAAGTTAAAAGAAGATCCATATTTTCTTGGAAAAGCGTATCCTTATTCAAATTCTTCTCCACATACATTATCTTGGTCAGATAACCTATATATTCCTTGCTTCTATATAACTCCTCAAGGGTATCTAAAGTCTTAGGATTGATTTGGGCAATTCCACTGACTGTGGTTGCTATTAATAAAATAAATAGCCATAAATTTCTGTTCATTGAAACTCAGTTTTGCTTGTTTATCCTAGGGTAAATCTACTAAAATTATTTAAAGTTAGTAAACTATAAGTCTCACAAATAAAAATTAGTTATCAATATTTTAAAAAAAAACTACTTTCGCAGGGTAACTCATTCAAAGAATATGATCATAACAACATACTGGTTTTGAAGATTTCCGAAGCACATGTTCTGATCAGGAACTCCTCAACAGACCGGGACAAAGTGATACATTATATCTACAATAATCGAATGCTAAGATCCAGTGTTCAGCAATACATCATGAAATCCGGCGGGCAATCTGATGATGCAGAACAGATCTATAGTGAGCTCATCATCCAATGTGTAAAGACCATGTTCAGTCGTAAAGAATTTGATCAAGATGGACCGTTGGACGCTTATCTTATGGGCATTGCAAAGTACCTTTGGCTCGCTGAATTGAAAAGGAAAAAATCAGCAGGTCATATAGATGAAATTCAGGATTCCTCTATGCCTGATATTCAAGCGAGTACGGAACAAATATTTCTGAATAGCGAACGACGAGATCTTTTAAACGATCTATTAATGAAACTTCGCGGAAACTGCCAGGAAGTATTGATGCACTGGGCAAATGGTTACAATATGGAAGAAATTGCTCAAAAACTGAACTATCAATCAGAAGGAATGGCCCGCAAGAAAAAGAGCCAATGCCTAAAAGAGTTACTTGAATACATTGCCTGTCATCCTCACATTAAGAAATTATTATGGAATTAAGAAAGGATTATTTCGATTGGATAGAAGACTATTTGGAAGGCCGTCTGAATGAGGAACAGAGGTCAGAATTTGAAACTGAACTTCAGCATAATGAAACTCTAAAAGAGGCAATTGAAAATTTTCCACTGGCAAAAAAACTCTCAGCGGCTCTAATTGAAGATGAAGTTCGCGAAAAATTAGCAGCGCTTAAAAGTTCAAAATCCAGAAATTTTTACTCTAGTCCTTGGATTCGTATTGCAGCCATATTAATAATTGGCATGTGTGGATATTTTTTATATAAAATATCAGCTCCGGAATTTAATCCTGATCACCAGGAAATGTTTGCATATTTATATATTCAGCCTGCGCAAATTAGTGTAAGAGGAAATGAAAGTAATTTAAGCAAACTAGATACTGCTATTTTACTATTTGAACAAGAACACTTCAAGGAATCAACTAGTCTATTATTAAGTCAGAATTCCGAAACTGAAGATTCACTGCAAATTTTTAAATATCTGGCACATGGATATCTCAGGTTATCAGATTATGCAAACTCCAAAAAATACTTTCAAAAAATTTCAAATAGCAAGAATGAACTCACCCAATTTGATGCACAATATCATCTTCTAATTATTGATCTTTTAGAAGACCATAAAGTCGATGCTGAAATTAAATTTGATTCATTGAAAAATAAATCCTTTTTGAGCTCTTCAAAACTAGACTATTTGAAGAAAGTTTTGAAAAAATAATCAACTGCAATTAGACCATTTGGAACTTCCAATTCGTCCCCAATTAATTCTTAATTTAAATAAATATCTGGTAATGCATTTAGACGGAAGGAAGACATTCGTCTTATTTTGATCGACTTCAAGTGGAAATTAAAATGAATTATTTATCGGTAGTCCTACGCAATACATTAAATCAACATCGGTACAATACAGGACCATAAGTCGACCTTCTCAACTATAAAGTTAGTGAGAAATAAATCTTATTTTTTAACCTCGTATAATTTGTCTGATTAATAGGGGGCTGAACCAGTTAGTTCACAAACTCCCAATAAAGAACACCAGCACTTCATATTTTCAAAGCATCCTATATTATTCTTTAAACGTCCTTGGCACTTTGGGGTCAGTAATAATAATATAGTCACCAAATTGTTTGTAGTTGTTCCAATCTATGTTTGGAAAAGAATCATCGCTTGATGTAGAAATGATGAGCGATTTTATTTTTGGATTGTATTTTTTTAGTTGTGTAACGATAGCAAAACCCTCATCGCTGTGAAATCTTCCATTGACTTGCATAATTTTCTTTTTCTTGTTTTTGGCATGGTATTGTTCAATGGAATAGGCCATTGTTGCGTCCCATAGCGATTGACCCATAACGAGATTAAATTGTCCCATCATCATCATAGCTGGCTTTGCTTTTGAAGTATCATTTGTTGGAATGGGAGCATGATCTGTTAAGCCCATTAGTTTTGCATAATATTGGCCGCTAGCGGTATCATAAGGTAAGGGTGCCATATATTTTTTGGAATCTTTAGGAAGTTCTAAGAGTGCTTTCTGTCCCTTTCTTCCAGCAAGATTGGTATATCGACTCGGAGCATTGGCACATATAACTTCCAGCTTTTTTTCTTTTGCAAATTCAACTAATGGTTTGTAATCCCTGTAATTGCTCCAAACTCTTGCGTCTTTATTAAAATTTTTTTCGCGAATGAATCCTTTCAGATATTCGTCCATTACGACTTGTACATCGCGGTCAAACATTTCCATTGACAGTGAAAGATTATCCTTGAATTGCGCATATAAAAGTTCAAGCACTTTTTTTTGAAGGTAATGTGTTACACTGTCATTGTGCTCTTCACCGAAAAATAACACATCATAGTTTTTAACTTCTTCGACTAAATCTTGTAGCACAACTTCTTTAGCGAGCTTTACCGAATAAATGCGGTAGTTTTTCTCCGATAGCTTCTCTTGTGCTGAACAAAAAAACGGAATAACAAAAAGGAGTATGTTGATTTTTTTCATAATTTAGTATAAAGTTTAAAAATACAAATTTTAATCTTAAAATTGTAATTAGAAAAGATAATTTTTTTATTTTTTACATCAGCGATTAATGCTGATTGGAATTACAGCTAACTCATTTCAATGCTGATGCTCTTGATAAACTTTCCAACAGGTATACTGATAATTGCTATCAGCAAGCTGAAATCCTTAAATCGGCATCGTCGGCAAGATCATCCGAAGGTAAAAAAGCTTATCGACTTGTTGGGTTAAATAAGTTTTATTTCTTCCATAATTTTTAACTTGATAATGTCCCAAGTTAATGTAGAATCTATAAGAACAGGGTCGGGATCGTTTTCAGCGTCTTTAAAATATACCATACTTCGCAATACATGAAAAGTGGTTTGGTGTGGGTACAATTCAATATAAAAGTTAAGTAGCTCTTGAAGCGAATATAGTTTTAAAAGAAAGTACAAATCAAAAAAATCTTTTTTACTTCCTCTTCCAGAAATAGCATCTAATTTCAATGGCGCAATATCCTCAATAGCTAAGAGACGAATACCATCTTGTGTTATTTTAGGATGCTGAAATGGATATGCAAAAAAAATAAAATCGACCTTTACATGATTAATATTGCAAATTAGACTTTTATTAGTTTTTTGTAGAACTTGAAGGGAATATTTTTGTGATAATAGTGAAATGAGATCATCTGGACTAAAATCATGATTTGTGAAAAAATCCAAATCAATAGATTTCCTGTGCCCCAATTGCAATGCCAAGCTAGTCCCACCTACTAAAACAAAGGAATTGAGTTCTGATAAAGAACATAGTTCAACTAATAATTCCAGTGTGCCTGGTTCAATTGTCTTTCTTTGTAACATCTAAATTCTTGAATCGGTGTTGAAAAGTAAACACTGCAAAAATGAAGTGTTTTATCGTCCAAAGTCCTTAAGCCAATTACAATTTCATGTAACCTATTCATGCCATACAGGGACTTGATAGCTCTAAAATCATTTAGTGTGCCAAGAGTTAAAACTCGCTGTACAATATAAGCAGCATTTTTATTAACATCTAAAAGATCAGGATTGACATCCCAAAACAATACTTTCGACAGCGAATTAATTGCTTCACTTGATTGCATCTTCAAAGATATAAGAAAATTAAGTCTTACACTATATAAATATTAAGCATTCTAAAAACATATTCAAACTTCCTTGGAAATTAGGCAAAAATAAAACATTTGAAATACTCATTTTTCATTATTATGAAATACGCCAGCTAATATAATTGCATTACTCATTACTTTTATATTGCCATTTTTAGGTATATAAATTTCTAGCATCACTACATTAAAAAAGAATCAAAATTTTCTGGACTAATCACCTGTGTCTTACTATTGGGATATGACGACAAAAAAGAGTTGGGAAATCGTACTTTTTGTGCTTTCCATTTTATTTCATAAGCGTGTAGAACCCCATCTCTTTCTTCAATGTAATCTATTTCAGCTTGATCCTGTGTACGCCAAAAATAGGATTTGTAAAATGTACGATCATAAGTCAAGAATTTTAATCGCTCTGTAATAAAATAGTTCTCCCAAAGTGAACCAATGTCGTTGCGTAAAGATGTATTCTTTAAGTTGCTAATGAGTACATTTCGTATACCGTTATCATAGAAATAATATTTCTTACCTTTTTTAATTTCATTTCTAAAGTTTCTATTTAGCGCTGGTAATCTATAAATAACAAATGCTTTTTCTAATAAGCCAATATACTTTTCTACTGTAGCTGTGCTGATGTTTCCAATTGTCTTAGACAACTCATTAAAATTTACCTCTTGACCGAGTTGAAATGCAAGCGCTTGCAATAATTTTTCAATTTGGGAAGTTTTTCTTATGCCATCTAGTTGTAAAAGATCCTTGTATAAATAACTGTTTGCTAACTCTAACAAGGCTTCCTGTTCTTTGCCGGGATTATTGACCACCTCCGGATAAGATCCATATACCAATCGTGTTTGTAAGAGACGCTTTTCTTCTAAAAGAGAAGAGTTATTTATCAATTCCTCAAATGAGAAGGGATATAAATGAAATTCTCTTTTTCTTCCTGTCAAGGGTTCATTCATTGTTTGCTGTAATTCGAAAGCAGAAGATCCTGTAGCTATAAGCTGAATATCCGGAAATGTATCCTGAATGAGTTTCATTTTTTTACCCATTTCTGGCACTTGCTGTGCTTCATCAATGATGATCAGTTTATACTGTCCGAAGATCTGCTTTAATCTGCTACTGGTATTCGCTTCTACCAATTCTTGAAAGATATCTGCTTCATCTGCGTTGAGCCATAAATGGGGAAGTTGGACTTTTTGTACTAGAGACTTGAGCAAGGTAGTTTTGCCTACTTGTCGAGCGCCTAATAATATAATCGCTTTGCCTTGAAAACATTGTTCTTGCAATTTAGGGAGAATGCTGCGTTCTATCATATAATGTGGAATAATGTTTTAACTGCTTACCCAATGCAAATTTATGTAGAATTCTTTATATTATCAAAATAAGGCCTGTTTTTATCATTATAATATCAATATTAGGCCTATTTTTACTATTATAATATCAATATTAGGCCTGTTTTTATCATTTCAAGCAAAATACTCATAGATGTAGAAAATTGCGGATTGTAATATTCCACCAAACGAAGATTTATCCAGCTATAGATGAGCTTATTTGCCTGGCACTACAAGTAAACTTAATCTTTTGAGTAAATAAGTTCAATGATCCCGCATTATGAATTAGAGTTTAATAGCGAAATTGGATATTCATTTCAATTTAACTCTTTCATTTCCAAATGTTTGCAATTCAAAATTGATTCGTTGTTTATTTTAGCATTACAAAATAGCAACAAAATTCAAACGGGTTTATTGTGATATACTAAAGACCTAATTTGCAAGAGATCAGGTTCATTTAGACTCTACCTCTTAGTATGCATATTACGATGTGATCAGAGTTTACTTAGATAACTTTACTTTTGTTTTCTATACCTTTTTAGTATGGAAGTAAATTTATCTAATCGCTTTTCACCCAAATACACTAAATATAATCATTTTTCACCAATTTTAAATATTTTACACTACTTTTGTGTAAGTATTTTTCTCCTTAGAATATGATTAATAAGCATTTTTCACTAAAAATATCTGTTTTTCACGGACGCACAGCACCTGAGGAAGCTTTCCTGGTTGGTTATGGAGCTATAATGGAAGCGTACAAACTTGAAGTTCCAGTACCTGATGTCCTTGCATTGGTTAGTACAAAAAAAAGAGAATACAAGACAAGCGAATGGCAGGTATTTACATCAAGATATTTACCGGAAGATTCATTATATAAACAGCTCGTTTTTGCTTTAAAATATGAAGGAATTCATCTGCTACTACTCAAAAAACTTTTTGAAAAGCTTTCTGTAGAAGAAGCCATTAGAGTATTCCAAAAAGAACCAACTGGACAGTATAGCAGAAAACTCTGGTTTTTGTATGAATGGTTGTTGAATAAAAGATTACCTGTCGAGGATTTACAAAAAGGGAATTATGTTCAGCTTGTAGATACTGATTTACAATTTGCGCTTGATATTGGAGAAAAGTCGAATCGGCATAGAATCGTCAATAATCTTCCTGGTGTAAATGGCTTCTGCCCACTGATTCGCAGAACAGAAAAATTAAATCAATATATCGTTAGGAATCTTCCCGCGTATATTGATAATTATATTAAAAAGATTCATATCGATGTATTGCAACGGACATCTTCATTTTTATTGCTTAAAGATTCCAAAGCGTCTTTTACAATTGAAGGAGAAAGTCCTAAAAGCAAACGGTTGGTGAGATGGAGTCAGGCCATTGGTCAAGCTGGTACTCGTGATTTAAATGAAGAAGAGTTATTGAGACTACAACAGATCGTAATAGAAAATCCCCGATTTCTGGAAATGGGTTTTCGAAATAAAAATGGATTTGTCGGTGGACACGATCGGAGTTCTGGTGAACCCTTGCCAGATCATATATCGGCCAAATGGCAAGATTTAGATCATTTGGTTATAAGTCTTCTACAGACCAATCAACTATTACTAACAAGTGAAATGAATAGTGTTCTTACAGCTACTGTAATTGCATTTGGTTTTGTGTTTATTCATCCTTTTGAAGATGGCAATGGTCGTATACATCGCTACCTGATTCATCACGTACTTGCTAAAAAACAATTTTCAACGCAAGGCTTGATATTTCCTGTGTCGGCCTCTATTTTAGATCATATTGATGATTACAGAAGAGTTCTGGAATCCTATTCTTTGCCCTTACTTGATTATATCGAATGGAAAGAAACTAAAGACCATAATATTGAAGTACTCAATAACACAATTGATTATTATCGTTATTTTGATGCGACCAAACAAGCAGAATTTTTATACGATTGTGTAATAGATACTATTGAAAACATCATTCCGAATGAAGTAAATTATCTCATCCAGTACGACGAATTTAAACGTTATTTGGAAGATGACTTTGAAATGCCTGACAAATTAGTAGCACTCATGGTTCGATTTTTAGAACAAAACAAAGGCAAACTTTCGAAGAGTGCTAAAGAGAAAGAATTCCTAAAACTTTCAGAAGAAGAAATCCAACAAATTGAAGGACAATACTTATATATATTTATTGAATCCTCAATAGATGAAACAAGAAATTTATCTACAAGTACAATTTAACAACAACATCTCTCATCCCAAGCTTTTGCGAATTGAGATGTAAACTAAACATTCAGCAAAATTATTTTTTAGTTGCATATATCGCAATCCAATCTTTGTCTTGCATGACTTCACGAAATTCAAGACTATGTTGAATCAATATGGACTTCATAAAATCTAAATCTGATTCCAAAAATCCGCTCATCACAATTTTAGATCCAGTAGCTAATCTTGAACTTAATTCTCCAAGACATTCTTCCAATACATTCCTGGTTATATTGGCTAAAATCAAATCAAAAAACTGATCGGGAATTTGTTCCACTGAACCCAATAGAATAGCATCCGCTTGTACATTGTTTATTTCACAATGTTCAATCGTATTTTCAATCGCGTTCTCATCATTATCAATGAGTATTAAACTTTTACAACCTTTCTTTTTGGCATAAATACCTAGAATTCCTGTACCACATCCAAAATCCAAAACATCCAGATCTTTCAAATCCTGATTGACCATCCACTCAAGAATCATCGATGTCGTTGAATGATGCCCAGTGCCAAAAGCCATTTTTGGTGAAATAATTATTTCATGGTCAGTCTTTGAAATTTGAGGATGAAAACTTGCTCTAACATAAAGTTTTCCCTGAATCATTATTGGATCAAAGCTAGACTCCCAGATTGCATTCCAATCCTTTGGTTCATGCGTTTGAATTCGATATTCAATGCCCGCTAAATTAATTTCACTTAGAACTTCTTCTTGGAATTGCGGGGTCCATAAATCATTGGCAATAAATGCCGAAAGACTCTCCTCCTCTTCAACAAAGTTTTCGAAGTTTAATGCGTACAATTTTGCAATCCATAGTTCCTGTTCCTGTTGAGGAATTTGGAGAATGAGCTCCAGATATTGATCCATAGACAAAAAAAATTATTGGACGTTATTCTGATTTTTGCTCTACAACATCAATGAGCAATCCTTTGGTACGTGGTTTAACAGATTTGAAATTTCGATTGAACTCAATATTTTTCCAATCTGAATTGGGTTCGAGCCGTATTTTTTTACCATCTAAATCAAATTCAACTGGTAAATAAAAATCATGCTCATAGCAATCCCATTTGTATTTAATTCCAGTATACGTGTCGCGATGATTTATTGAATAAATTAATTTCGGAATTGGTTTATATTTTAAATACTGTCTGAGAAATGCTGAGAAATCTCTGCCCGATTTTAAATTTAAATAATCAACAAAATCTTTAGTTGTTGCAAACCCCATCTTATGTTGATCATAGAATCCTCTGAATATATCAAACCATAAAGTATCATTTGCAAGACTTTGTCTTATCGTATTCAAGACCCAAGCACCTTTATAATAAATATCAAGCGTATTGTCCGTATAATTTACTCCTTTAGGTCCTAGTAGTGGCGCATCGTTTTTTATAAATGGTCTTTGAAGATCTAGATATTTCAAACCTTCTTCTTTGCCAAATAAATATTCAACATACAGGCTCTCCATATAGGTCGCGAATCCTTCATGCAACCACATATCCGCATGATCTGTACAGGAAACGGAATTGCCCCAATATTCGTGTGCAGATTCATGAACAATGAGATAGTCAAAATTCATATTATCCGGAATCCTGCCACCATTATATCCTCTCTGAAACTTATTCCCGTAAGCAATAGCACTTTGGTGTTCCATACCTAAATACGGCGCTTCTACTAAAGCATAACCATCTTTTATAAATGGATAAGTTCCACAATAATATTCATATGATTCAAGAACTTTGGCAGTTTGTTTAAAATGTTCTTTTGCCTTCTCAAGGTGTGGCGTTAAAACATAATAATTCAATTTTAATTTTTCTTTTGATAAGGTAGTTATTTCTTCAGAAAAATTAGAATACTTGCCGATGTACAAAGTAACATTATAATTGTTAATCGGATAAGAAACCTGCCAGTGATACTTTGTAGCTTTCTTTCCATCATTGGTTTGATCAATTAATCGACCATTTGAAATGGCCATATAAGGTTTTTCAACGCTAATTGTAATATCCATATTCTCTGGTTCATCAGACAATATGTCTTTATTCGGCCACCAAAGACTTGCACCTGTTCCTTCACAAGCAACAGCTACCCATGAATTGTTTTCTTCATCTTTTGTCCAAATAAAACCTCCATCCCAAGGAGCATTTTTTGCTACAATAGGATTGCCTTCAAATTCAATAATGATTTTATCACTTTGATTATTTTTTATTGGATAAGAAATAAAAACAGCATCAAAAACCCTTCGGTATTTCAGTTCTTTAGAACCGTTTTTAATGTGCTTTATTTTCATATTTTCAAATAGATCAATCTGCAACTCTGAAGAATTGGTTTTTCCAACAAAACTGATCTCATTGGTACCGGAAATAAATTTTTTACCAATATCAACTTTAATTTGAAGATTATAATGTGTTACATCATACTCCCTTTCTGTTCTCATTGATCCTCGGAGGCTGTCTTTTAAGCTATAAACCTTGGTCTGGGCGTTCAATTGATCACAAATGCAAAATAAATAAACAATACAAATGAAATGACTGAAATAAGTTCTAATCATAAAATGCTGGATTTCTTAATTTTAGATGAAAGTCCTTCTGGATGAATAGTTGAACCCATTTGGAAGGCTGTATTTTTAATAAAAAATGAAAGATCATAGCGATCGAAGCACAAGGTAAGAGTTTTTGAGATTTTTATGTCCAAGTGCGCAAATAATTGAAGGTAGAACCCTTTAAATAAAATGTTATTTAATTCTTAGATCAAACTTAAATCTAATCGACTATTTTGAAATTCTTTAAATTAGGCTTTCGAGCAAATTAATTTAGATAAATGGAAGTGTATTTTCAAACATTTAATTAAATCAATTGACCATTATATCGACATGACGAAGCTTGAAATCACACTTATTAAAGTATTCAAATTAAGTACTTGGCAAGTTATTTATATTTAGTTATTTAGAGTAAAATTATTACATATAATATTGATATTGAAGTGATTGCAAAATAAATCCACTGAAATAAAGCAGAAAAATTAGATTATAGATCTCAAACTATTTGAATAACTCGTCAACGTTAATCCTCAACTTTATATCGAATAATCATCATAAATATGCTAAAAATGCCTTGAATCCTTAAATTCTAAAAGTTTATCTGAGTAAAAATTCTAGCCATAATCTGGTAATTCAAGCTACATTTCAAAATGGAGTATTAGAAATATATACCTTTGAATCTTTGATCAATTAATTATGAAGTACCGTCTATTTTGCATTTGCCTGATTTTGACCTTTCTATCTTGCAAAAAAGAAGCAAAGCTTTCTAAGGAAAGTCTTGAAGGAAAATGGAAGCTAACAGAAGCATTTAGAAATGATAAGCGAACTCAGACACTTTCAGGAGCCTTTTATCAATTTAAAGACACTATGCTAACAACCAATATTTTTGGAGATGTTATAAGCACCGGCTATTCTTTAGATAAAATGGACGTCGTGCAACGAGTTCCACAGGAAATACGTTATACAGTTAGTATGAATCCGGATCAAACACTCAGTTTCTTAACAATGATTGATGGCATAGCTTTTAAGTTTACACTAAAAAAAGAATAATATGAAAAAATGGTTATATCTCGCAACTCTGGCCTTTTCTTCCCAAATTGCTCATGCCATTAATGCCGATATCAAACCATATGTTTTTGCCAAGGACGCGAAGTCCTATTTCGAAGTTCTTTACTATATTCCAACCAACAAATTGTCCAGAATCTATAATAAGGATAGCAGCTATTATCATCAGGTGAATTTGACTGTACTTCTAAAGCAAAACAATAGAATTGTTAGAGCTGAAAAATTTAAACTTATCAGCCCAATAATGCTGACAAGTCAAGCAATGCTTCATGATTTCAGAATGCTCATTGAGCCCGGAGAATATGAGTTGGAGTCTACATTACAAGATGCCAATAACCCTAAAGATGAAATAACTCAGGTCAATAATTTTAAAGTAAATGAAATTCCCAATTCTATTTATGTCTCAGACATACAGTTGTACAGTTTTTGCAAAAGCAGTGCTGAAGTTAAAGAAAATATGTACAAAAATGGATTTGTGTACGAACCTCTTCCATATCAGTTGGTAGACAAAAATCTTAATATTCTGATGAGTTATTTTGAAATTTACAACATCAAACAATTTTCTGAAAAAAACTATATCATTAAATTCGAACTCTTTCAACAGGATAGCAACCTTTCTTATATTAAAACTGCTGAATGGTTTAAGTCTAAATTGACAACAGAGAATGGCATTGTTTTAAATCAAAAAGATATCAGTGCACTGAGTTCCGGACATTACAAATTTGTTGTAAGTCTGATGAACAAACAAGGCAACATTTTAAACCATAAACAAACTGAATTTGACCGGTACAACCCTTTCTGGGATAGGCTTCTCACCTTGAATTATTCCGAACATTCTGAGGAAGACTATTTCAACAAATTAAGCGTTGATTCCATTCATTATTATCTTAAAGCTATGAATGTTATTCTTCCGAGTACGGAAAGAGAAACGCTTAGTAATTTGGATCGCAATGGCAAAGAAGTGGCACAGAGAATGTATCTGTATCGCTTTTGGAAGGACAATTTCGGAAAAGATTGCGTCGCTAAATTCGAAAAATTCAAACGCAACGTTCTTTATGCAGATGTAAATTTTGTTTCTGGATTTCGATACGGATTTGAATCAGATAGAGGGGTGACTTTTTTAAAATATGGTTCACCTGTTGAAGTTATCCCGGAAGACAATGACAATGGTGCTTATCCATACGAAATATGGATGTATGATAAACTTCCAACTGGACAATCCAATGTTCGTTTTCTTTTTTATAACCCTGATTTGACTGGAGCAAACTTCATTTTATTACATACGAATTGCTATGGAGAACGATTTAATAAGAAATGGGAACTTGAATTATATCGCAAGGTAAATGAAGAATACGAAGGCGATGATTCTGTTGATGCTACAAGAATTAAAAAGTCGATTAATCGACATGCCAGAGAATATTTCGAGTACTAATAACTTGAATGTTTGACCTAGTCGTTACACCGCTAGTAAAATATTAAACTTTACTTTGTAGATGAATGATTGGACAAATCATCTCTTCCAATGAAATTCCTCCGTGCTGGAAAGTATTCTTGTAATAATTCATGTACTGCCCATAATTGTTAGGATATAAAAAATAATTTCTATCCTTAGCAAAAATAAATGTGGATGAAAGATTAGGACGCGGCAAACCAACTTTATGGGGTTCCTTTATCTCTAAAACATCTTTTTTATCATAGAGCAAATTTTTGCCAACTTTATATCGGAGATTGGTAGTTGTTTCTCTGTCACCTACAACTTTACTTGGATCCTGAACTCTTATTGTCCCATGGTCTGTTGTGATTACAAGATTAACAGGATGATCTGCAATCTTTTGCAATGCAAGCCAGAGCGGAGAATGGATAAACCATGATTTAGTTAATGATCGATAAGCAATCTCATCAGAAGCCAATTCTTTCAATACTTCCATTTCGGTTCTTGCATGTGAAAGCATATCAATAAAATTGTACACTATTGCCGTAAAATTGTTTTGTAAGGAATTTTGTATTTGATCAACAAGTTGTTTTCCTTTTGCAGTATTGGTGACCTTGAAATAATCAGATTTCATTTCACGCTTGAATACACGTTTCAATTGACTAGTTAGTAAATCAGATTCTTTCAAATTTTTTCCTCCCTCCTCATTATCATTGAGCCACCATTCGGGATAAATTTTTTCAATCTCTGATGGTAGCATTCCAGCAAAAATGCTGTTGCGTGAATACTGTGTTGTTGTAGGAAGAATACTATAAAAATAATCTTCACTCGTTACTTTAAATTTTTCAGAAATGATGGGTTCAATTACCTTCCATTGATCATACCTCAAATTATCCAAGAGAACAAAAATGGTTGGTATGTCTGTATTCATGTTTTTGAAAACCTTATTTATTAAAAGATTATGCGACATGGTTGGCGCCTTTGCTCCTTCAATAAACCATTTGGGATAATTCGAACCAATAAATTTAGAAAATTCAATATTGGCTTCTTTCTTTTGTTGAGCAAAAATTTCTTGAATTTGAACATCCGAACCAATGTCCAGTTTTAATTCCCATTGTATAAGTTGTTTGTAAATTTCTACCCAGGATTCATAATCATGAGTTTCTGCAATCTGTAAAAACAATTGACGAAAT
This sequence comes from Saprospiraceae bacterium, assembly GCA_040006775.1. GTDB lineage: Bacteria > Bacteroidota > Bacteroidia > Chitinophagales > Saprospiraceae > Vicinibacter. The sequence continues at coordinate 30,068 of JBDTWI010000011.1, read as the reverse complement.
GCAATTTGATAATCACTCGTATTTTTTTCTGAAACCAGTCTTTTATTGTCTGTAAGTTTTTTAATAGCCAACAACAACTGATTCGGATTAATTGGTTTAATTAAGTAATCCGATATTTGACTTCCAATAGCAATCTCCATTAAATTTTCTGCCTCGTTTTTGGTTACCAAAACAACTGGCATCGTGTAGCCAAGTGCTCTGATCTTTCCAAGCGTTTCAATTCCTGTAATCCCTGGCATGGATTCATCAAGAAATATCAGGTCAAATGCGGAATCTTTAGACAAGGCATCCAATAAGTCATATCCATTAGATACGGTATGCAGATCAAAGCCTTTTTTTTCAAGAAAAAAAATCTGGGGTTTTAAAGTATCAATTTCATCGTCAGCCCACAATATCTTTAACTTATCCATTTTAAAAATTAATTATAAAAAAATATAAAATCAATAAGTGTAAGAATTTAGACAGAGTAAGATCAAATATCTTTAACACATTATATCTTTACGCAAATGTATAAAAGTAAATTTATTGGCTGCGTCTAAAATATTTAACGATCCGATCTATGGATTTATTTCAGTTCCAACTGGAATATTATTACAAGTAATAGAACATCCGCATTTCCAGCGATTGAGAAGAATAAAGCAACTTGGACTTACACATTACGTTTATCCAGGTGCTGTACATACCAGATTCAATCATGCATTAGGAGCATTTCACCTCATGACGGAAGCACTCTACCACCTTAGCCAAAAAGGGCACAACATTTCTAAAGAAGAAATGGAAGCTGCCCAATTGGCTATTTTATTGCACGATATTGGCCATGGACCATTCTCTCATGTTCTGGAACATAGCCTAGTCAACATTCATCATGAAACAATTACCTTATGGATGATGAATGATTTAAACAGAGAATTCAATGGTCAGCTTGATCTGGCCATTCAAATGTTTAAAGGACAATACCACAAAAAGTTCTTACATCAATTAATCAGTAGCCAGCTCGATGTCGATCGTCTTGACTATTTGAAAAGAGACAGCTTCTATACCGGAGTCATAGAAGGCAACATTGGTATTGATCGATTGATAATGATGATGGATGTTAAAGACAATGAACTTGTACTTGAAGAAAAAGCCATCTATACTATTGAGAAATTTCTGAGCTCAAGACGAATTATGTATCTTCAGGTTTATCTGCATAAGACAGCTCTTGTTGCAGAAAAAATGCTCAAGTTATTACTTCATAAAATTGCTCAAAAACCCGAACTTTCTCAATTGAGTTCCGATCTTGCTTTGCTTCTACAACTAAAAGAAACTGACATTGCGAATAATCAAAAATTATTTATTGAAACATTTTCAAAATTGGATGATATAGATATCTGGAATCTATTAAAGCAATGTAGGATGAATAAAGATCCTGAACTCGCATCATTAGCAATAGGATTGTTAGATAGAAAACTTTTTAAAATAAGAGTCAGCAACTCTCCTAAATCGATTTTAACAAATAATATCCACATAGAAAATATATTGAACGAGAAAGAATTTAAAGTAGAATTTAGTTCCTACGATCCTCAAGAAGGTGAAATCATGATTGTGAATAAAAACTCAGAAATATTTCCTCTTTCTTCAATGGGTGATCTTCAATACCTTTTACAAAATACTACTCGATATTATACAATTTCAAATTTGTAAGAAATAAAATTAGAAAATATATTAGCATGAAATTATCTGATCAACGCATAAATGATTTACTCTATAAAGAATTAGATCGTCAAAGAAGAGGAATTGAATTAATCGCTTCTGAAAATTTTGCAAGCTATCAGGTAATTAGTTCTATGGGATCCTGGCTTACCAATAAATATGCTGAAGGTTATCCCGGTAAAAGATATTACGGAGGATGTGAAGTCGTTGATGAAATTGAGCTTGAAGCCACTCAAAGATTGTGTAAACTATTTGGTGCTGAATTCGCTAATGTTCAACCACATTCCGGTGCACAAGCCAATATGGCTGTACAATTAGCCACTTTGAAACCGGGTGACACCATGATGGGATTAGACCTTGCAAATGGTGGACATCTATCACATGGTTCTCCTGTGAACATGAGTGGTAAATATTATAACGTAGTAAGTTATGGACTTGATTCTGCTGGTTTTGTTGATTTTAATCAAGTGCGGGAAAAAGCATTGAAACACAATCCGAAATTAATTATTTGTGGAGCATCAGCTTATTCACGAGATTGGGATTATCAAATTTTTCGAAGCATAGCAGACGAAATCGGTGCTACCTTAATGGCGGACATTGCGCATCCTGCAGGACTGATTGCTGCAAAACAATTGAATGATCCAATTCCTCATTGTCATGTCATTACCTCTACAACACATAAGACACTCAGAGGTCCAAGAGGTGGAATAATTTTTATTGGAAAAGATTTTCCAAATCTTGTTGGCAAAAAAGATAAAAAAGGCAACTCAATACCAATGTCCAATCTTATCAACAGCGCAGTATTTCCAGGAATTCAAGGTGGTCCATTAGAACATATCATTGCAGCGAAAGCGATAGCATTTGAAGAGGCAATGCAGGATTCATTTAAGCAGTATGCTAAACAAGTAATTACTAATGCCAAATATTTTTCTAATGAACTAATAAATCTTGGATTTAGTATTGTATCAGGGGGAACAGATAATCATTTACTACTAGTGGATTTAAGATCAAAGAACATCTCCGGAAAAGATGCAGAGAACTTATTGATTGAAGCGGATCTAACAACCAATAAAAACATGATTCCTAATGATCCTCAACCGGCTTCAACTACATCCGGAATCAGGTTAGGAACTGCAGCAATGACAACACGAGGATTTGTTGAAAAAGATTTTAAAAAGACTGCAGAATGGATCAATGAATTAATTAACAATAAAAACGATCCTGAATTTATTCATAAGACAAAAAAAGAAGTTAATGAGTATATGCTGAACTTTCCATTATATCCGGAAGTATAAATTTTACATTCTTTTAATACTTCTCTCCATTTCTCTTTTTTGATCTTTCTCTTTTATGGAGTCTCTTTTATCAAAGGACTTTTTACCTGTAGCTAAGGCAATTTCTATTTTAATCATACCTCTTTCTGAAAGATAAATTCGATAGGGAATAATTGTATTTCCTTTTTCAGTGACCTTGCGTTCCAGTTTGTGCAGTTCTGTTTTTTTGAGCAATAACTTTCTGGGGCGCTTAGGATCATGATTGCTTGAACCTAACTCATATTCAGAAATGTGCATATTTCGGATATACAATTCATGATGGTCAAATACACAATAAGCATCACTTAGATTTGCCTTTCCCTCTCGTATGGATTTGACTTCAGTTCCGCTTAATACAATCCCGGCTTCAAATGTTTGATCAAAGAAATATAGATGCGTTGCTTTTCTGTTAACGATCTCTACAGTGCTCATTTTTTCTGAACTTTCTTAAAATCATATTTCATAACATTGACTCCTTTAAGATCACTAATCTCTGCAATCATAGTACTGTCAGAATTGATCTTATATTTTACGACCTGTGGAAATTCGTTTTTATCATTTACGAATCTCATTTTGTACATTGGATCCGGAGTCCATTTGAATTGTACCGGTTTGAACTCATGTTCTTTGACTTTAGCTTCATAGATCCAGGAATCATTTGTCTTGAACATTCTAAGATTTTCGTCTATTGTAGCGATTCCGGTACTCATATCATAAGAAACACCAATACATTCAGTGGGACTAACTAAAGCCCATTTCTCAAATTTTTGCTGATCTTTTAACTGCCAAGTACCCACCATTGCAGCTAAGTCAATATCCTTCTTATTAAAATAAGATCCTTTACCGGTACTACATGAAAAGAGTATTAAAAGTGCAAAAAAGCTAATGGAAAATTTCATAGGTTTAAATTTTTTCAAGTACAAAGTTAGTCATTTTTGTAAATAAGTGCATGCTCGCGTTGTCCCCTGAGATTCCATGGTTGCGATTAGGATAAACATAAGTATCAAATTGTTTCTTATTCTTAATGAGTTCTTTGGTCATTTCAGCCGTATTTTGAAAATGTACATTGTCATCCGCTAAGCCATGTACCAACAAATAATTTCCCTTCAATCTATCAGCAAAATATACTGGAGAATTCTCCTGATACGAAGCTTTATTGTTATTTTCATCACCCATATATCTCTCAGTATAAATGCTGTCATACCATTTCCAGTTCGTTACAGGAGCTACTGCAATCGCAGATTTGAAAACATCATTGCCTTTTAATAGACAGAGTGTAGACATATAAGCGCCATAACTCCAACCAAAAATTCCAATTCTTGAACCATCGACATAGGGCAATCCGGATAGATATTTTGCCACGTCAATTTGATCTTCAGTTTCATACTTGCCTAATTGTTTATAAGTCATTTTTTTGAAAAACTCTCCACGTCCTCCTGTCCCTCTGTTATCAACAACACATATTAGGTAACCTTTCTGCGCAATCATCTGATGCCACCAATAAGAAGAAATAGAAGTCCAACGGTTCATTACTTGTTGACTTCCAGGCCCCCCATAAAGAAACATAAAAACGGGATATTTTTTTGTTGAATCAAAGTTTAGTGGTTTGATCATGAAGCTATTGAGTTCGTCTCCATGAGAATTTTTTATACTTCCCAATTCTACCGGAGAATAACTGAAATTATCTAATCGTTTTCGCAAGTCTTTATTATCTTCCAACAATCTGATCACCTTACCACTATTGTTACAAACGTTATGGGTAGGAACACTATTTATGCTTGAATTAGAAATAATAAAATATTTAGCACCTATGCTCATTTTGGCCTGATTGACTCCTTCATTAAGACTAAGACAGGTCAACTTTTCACCATTTCTAGTAATGGAATAAATCTTTCTTTCAAGTCCTCTATTTTCTGCTCTTTGAAAATAAAGAATAGACTCATCTTCATTCATTCCATAGAACTCTGTTAATTCCAAATCTCCGCTGGTAATTTGTCGTTCTAATTTACCGTTCATATCATAACAATACAGTTGATTTGTTCCATTCATTTCACTCGTCCATAGAAAATTCTTTCCATCACGTGTAAAGACTAAATTATCATGCAAATCAATGTAGTATTTGTTGTTTTCTTCAAACAATATTCTGCTTGAATTTTTTTTCGTATTAACCAATATCAGTCGAAGCTTATTCTGTTGTCTATTCAACCAGGTAACACACAACTCTTCATTTGAATTCGTCCATTGAATTCTTGGGATATAAATATCATCTGTCAATCCAATACCGGTATTTAACAATTTTGATTTCTTCTTTTTTAAATTGTAATTCCAAACTGTCAATTTAGAATTTTCTTCTCCTACTTTTGGATATTTAAAGCTGTATTTCTCAGGATAAGCTGAATCTCTGTAATAGTCTATACTAAATTCCTTTACCTTTGATTCATCAAAACTTATGAAAGCGATTTGATCACCATTTGATGACCATTCATATGCTCTGAGCAAGGTAAATTCTTCTTCATATACCCAATCAGATGCCCCATTTATTATTTTGTTCTTCTCTCCATTTTTAGTTATTTGTTGAATAGTATTGGTTAACAAATTTTGATAATAAAGATTGTTTTTATAAACGAAGGCAATTTTATCTCCAACCGGATTAAAATGTGGATACATGACCTTTCCCTCTGGAAATACTCTTATCAATTTCATTAGTTTGAGATTATAAACATAGGTTTCCGCTACACTAGAATATCTATAAATACTTTCTACATTGATAGTCAACAATATATTTTGTTCATCACTGGAGAAGGTATATGAGGACAGTTTATTCATTAATTCCATCGCTTGTTTTTCTGCGTCAAAGAGAACTTCCAGTTCTTGACCTGAAACAATATCATAGCGAACAATTTTATTGCCATTCAACCTGCTATAGGTTTTTCCATCTTTTCTAAAATCAAAATCACCAATACCTCGGGTTCTAAAAACTCCCTTTTCAAAAATATCAGACAGGCTTATTTCTTTTTTCTGAGCTGTAATAAATTGAAAGACTAGAAAGAAAATAAAAAGTAATTTTACCAATTTCATTGTTAATATTTTTTAAGAATATAATTTTAATAGAATATTTTTAATCCTTATCTTCAGGTGGGTATAAGGTGGGTAAAACAATTTTAAACTTGAAGGAATTCTACTTTGCATTGTAATGGATCTCATATGTGAAAACTCTGTAAATCCAAATTGACCATGATATCTCCCATTGCCACTTTGATGATCTCCTCCAAATGGAAGATGGCGTTCTACATAATTTAATATACATTGATTGATTGTAACTCCTCCAGATCTGGTTTTATCAATTATGTAATTATAAAAATTTGAATCTCTACTAAAAATATACAAATTCAAAGGTCGATCAAATTTTCTAAGTTTAATGCATAGTTCATCTCTATTTGTATAGGTAATAATTGGAAGAATTGGTCCAAAGATTTCTTCTTTCATGAGAGGACTATCCCAATCTACTTTCAGCAACAAAACAGGCTTTATTTTTAATTTAATATCATCGAATTCTATTGCTTTAGATGGAATTCCTCCATTTTCTATCCCTTCTGAAATCAATTTTTTCAATCGATCATAATGCCTTTGGTTTATAATTCCACAGTAGTCTTCATTTTCCAGAATATTTAAACCAAACTTTCTTTGTAAATTGGAATCCCATTCTTCAGTAAATTTCTTTACCTGACTTTGATGAATTACAACAAAGTCTGGGGCTATACAGGTTTGTCCGGCATTTAAAAGTTTGGCAAAGGCTATGTGTTCAACAGCTGTTGACAGGCTCGCCTTCTCATCAATAATAACCGGGCATTTGCCTCCCAATTCTAAAACACAGGGTGTTAAGTTAGCTGAAGCATTTTTTAATATTTCTTTAGCTACAGATCCAGATCCAGTAAAGAAAATAAGATTAAATGGTAATTGTACCAATTCAGCTGATTTCAAAGCATCCCCCTGAACTACAATAACATCATCCTCTGAAAAAGATTCAGAAATTATTTTTTCAATAATATCAGAGGTATGACTTGTGAATTCAGAAGGTTTAAGAATTATTTTATTTCCGGCTGCATAAGCTGCGATTAAAGGACATAAACTCAGATTCACCGGATAATTCCAAGGCGAAATTATTAATACAACTCCTCTGGGTTCATATCTAATGTATGATTTCGTACCAAATAACAATATATCGCTGTCAACAGATTTGTTTTGACTCCAATATTTCAAATTTCTAATGACAAGATCTAATTCTCTAAGACAAACCAATATTTCTGAAGCTTCCGATTCAAATTTCGGTTTTGCAAAATCTTTATCTAATGCCTCAATAATTTTGCTTCGATACTTCGTTAAAGTTGAGCGCAATCTCTTCAATCCTGAAATTCTATCAGCGATTTTAGGATTTGAATTTAAATAAAATTTATTTTCTAAATTCTTGAAAAGTGTAAGAGAATTAGAATGATCGATTTTGAGTTCTGCAATAGAATTCATTTCAATATTCTTTCAAACTTATTAATGATAAAGTGCTTTGCAAATATTATAAACTGCATCTGCAACCTTTGGTGCAATACTTTCATCCATTACCGGAGGAATAATTTTTTCTCTTGACAATTCAACTATTCCGGATGCAATAGCTTCTGCTGCAGCAAATTTCATTGCGAGAGTTATTCTAGGTGCTCGGGCTCGCATCGCCCCAAGGAAAATACCTGGAAATGCCAAGACATTATTTACCTGATTTGGAAAGTCTGATCTTCCTGTGCCAACTACAAAGGCTCCTCCAGCAATGGCTTCATCCGGAAGTATTTCCGGGACCGGATTCGCAAGTGCCAGTATGAGTGGATCTTTCTCCATTGTTCTGATGTCATTTCTATCTAACAAATCAGCTTTGCTCACTCCGATAAATACATCTGCATTTTTTATTGCATCAAAAACAGAACCACTAAAATTTTGACGATTTGTAAATCCGAGCAAATCTTTTTTTACATTATTAAGATCAGTTCTTTCTTTATTTATTATTCCGATTGAATCGCAAACAATCATATCCTTGACGATTCTCTGATTTGGAGTTCCAGGATCATGTTGCCCAATATATTTACTTATAGCTATTCCCGCTGCTCCGGCTCCATTAACAACCACACGCAGGTCTTCCATTCTTCTTCCTGTAAGTTTACAAAAATTCATGATTGCTGCCAAAACAACTATGGCCGTTCCATGCTGATCATCATGAAAAACCGGAATTCCTATATCCTGCAATCTCTCCTCGATTTCGAAACACCTAGGAGAGGAAATGTCTTCAAGGTTTATTCCACCAAATACCGGTGCAATGTTTTTAACTATAGAAATAATTTCTTCCGTGTCTTGTGTTTCTAAGCAGATGGGAAATCCATTAATTCCTGCAAAGCGTTTGAAAAGCATTGCTTTACCTTCCATAACCGGAATTGCAGCTCTGGCACCAATGTTTCCCAAACCCAAAACTGCAGAACCATCTGAAACGATTGCAACTGTATTTCCTTTGATGGTATACTCATAAACCATTTCCGGATCTTCAAAAATTTTTATACAAGGCGCTGCTACACCAGGAGAATAAGCAAGAGATAAATCTGTAGTAGATTCAATATCTAATTTATTCTCAATGTTTAATTTACCTCTTAATTGTTTGTGTAGTTCTAAAGCTTTTTCAAATACGTCCATAACTATCTACGAAGATCGTCCTAATTATACAAAAAAAACAATTTTTTTATTAAATCTTGCGAATTCAAAATATAATTCGCAATTCTTATACTCCTTCTTAAATTATTTAAATTAAAAGCATTTCTAATGTAAACAATCAATAATCTGCTGGGTATGAATTGCACTCTCTACCGGATAAATTATCTTATGAATTTTTTTTGACTTATTCAATACATAGCTCACTCTATGAAGTCCTGCATATGCTCTTCCAAAAGTGAACTTCATTCCCCATATACCTAATTCTGAAGCCAGCTTATGATCTTCATCTACCAATAAATCATAATTCAATTGATGATTTGAAATAAACTTCCTATGAGATTTTTCATTATCCGGACTTACACCAAATACTTTGCAATTGTACTTTTCAAGCACTTCAAAGTTATCTCGTATTCCACATGCTTCTTTTGTACAGGTTGGAGTATTGTCCTCAGGATAGAAAAACAGGACAACAAAATCTATATTAATTTCCTGTATTGAAATGTCAACTCCGTTTTGATTTTTCAATATAACATTTGGAAATAAATCTCCTTCCTTCAATTTAAATTGCGGTAGATGCGATTCCATCAACAAATTTTTTATCTATAAAAGTTAAACTTATAGTCCTTCTTATTGTGTCTTGAATCTTCAAGACTAACTATAAGTTCATGGGTACCATTGCTTAACCAGGGCTCAAAATTATGACTCAGTGTATGCGTCTTTAAGTCATGTTGTAAAATTATCCATTGACCATCAATATACGCATTATAAGTAATTCCGGGTCTGTTAGATGTAATGTTAGTTACATTATCTACCATACCAAAGCTCATACTTTTTTTGCCGGTCATATTTGGTCTGAAATTTTTTGCGTACAATCTTGGCGCAATCGTATCGGATAAAATTGAAAAGTAGCCTAAAGATTTAGATTCTGTATGCAAATTTCCATTTTCCCAAATTCCTTCAAGAGAAACATAAGCATTCCCGCGACGCATTGCAATAAAGCATTTGTCTCTTAAGTTTATTGGAATCGTTTTTACTGGTTTTATACTTATCACGAAATTATTATGAATTGGTTCAACAAAAGGCGAAATACCGATCCAAGGTGAATAAGAATTTGAAGCTAAATTCAAACTGGTGTCACACTTACATTGTAATTCATCGTAAATAGAACCTTCCTTAAAATCAAATTGCCCAAATCCAAAATCGTAAGTAAAACTTTTATCATAAGAAAGATGAATTGGCAATATCTTTTTTACTTCATTACTTACAAAATCTGCTTTTTGAATGCTGAATTCTTTAACCTTCTCATTTCCAACTGCATCAGTGATGATTAGTTGCACGTTATGCTCACCCCCATCACCTATATAGAAAAAACCATCATTTTCGACTGTTTTATAAATTGGAATTAAATTTCCTTGCAGCTTAAAACAACGTTGAAATTTTCCATTAGTTTGATTTTTAAAATCAATGTGAGCATTGATATATCTCGTATCATTTATTGACCATTGATCCAAACTAAAATAATAAAATAAACTATGGTCAATAAATAATTTTACGGATTTGATACCTACTGTTCTCCATGAATTGTTTGTTTTGTCAAAAGCATCAATTCCCAAAGCAAAAACGTCTCCTGGTATAAGAACTTTTGAAACAAGTTTTGATTCTGCTACAACGCGCTGAGAAATTGAATTTCCTTCCAAATCAAAACCATAAAATTTTAATCTTCTAATTGTAGGAGCAATATTATCTTCAATCGGAAGTCCATATTCGTTGGGATCCAAAACTTCGTTTGTTCCGCTTAATCTTAACTCAAAATGAAGATGTGCACCACGACTATCACCAGTGTTTCCCATATAAGCGATCTGATCACCGGTTTTAACCTCAAATTCGTTTGGTCTAAATTCTATTTCTAATTCATTTTCTTGCTTCTGATATTGTTCAGCCTGAATTCTTGCTTCTATGTCCTGCCTAAATCTAGCAAGATGAGCATATACTGTTGTAAATCCATTTGGATGCTCTATATAGATGGAATTGCCATAATTCTTTGAATCTATCTTTACCTTCTTTATGAATCCTCCTGCAGCGGCTAATATATCATCACCGCCAACTCCTCTTGCAGAACGGATATCGATTCCTGCATGAAAATGATTGGGTCTAAGTTCTCCAAAACTCCCTGTGACTGAAATTTTATTGTTTACAGGTGCAGATAAAAGAATGGGAATAGCAGGCTTTATGGCTAGGGATACATGATCTGTCATGAAGGCACTACAACTCAATAATACAATACAAAACAACCTTTTGAACATACCTACTTGTCTAATTGGAGTGCAAAGATAAAATTTATCAGTTTTTCGAACGCTTTTTCTATTTCAATGTTGCCTGACTGAATTTCTTGCCTTAAAGATTTTTGAACCTCATTAAAAGATGGAGACTCTTGGATTTTATCTTTTAAAAAATCCAGCCAATATTTTTCAAAATAACTCCCAAGCTTGACATTTCTATTGTTAAATAATTCATTATTAATATTTAACAAATTATAAAATTCATTAATGTGAAATAATAATTGCTTAACTGATTCTATATTTAAGGCAGAAACCAGTTGAATATTTTGCTTATAATTTACTTCCCGCATAGGGAGATGATTCATAACAACGTGAAGTTCTGCATAAGTTTCTCTTGCAGCTGATTCAAGGACACCATCACTTTTATTTACAACAAACATATCAGCCCATTCCATGATACCACTTTTAAGTGCCTGAAGTTCATCTCCGGATGCTGGTTGAATTAAGCAAATTACAAGATCGCAAATCTGTGCTACATCAGTTTCTGATTGACCAATTCCAACAGTTTCTACGAGGATTCGGTCAAATCCTGCTGCCTCCAAAAGTAGAATCGAATTTCTAGTACTTCTACTAATTCCACCAAGCTGGTTGGAGGAAGGTGAAGGACGTAAAAATGCATTGGCATCCAAACTTAGGGTTTGCATTCTGGATTTATCACCCAATATACTACCCTTAGATATCGTACTGCTTGGATCTATACTCAGAACAGCTAAACGATGCCCTTCTTGAATTATAAGTTGACCCAAAGCATCTATTAAAGTACTTTTTCCTACTCCCGGTGGTCCAGTAATTCCAATTCTAAAACTTTGGCTTTCTCTGGATTCGGAAATCAATTCCATTAATTCCTTAGTTTTATGAAGATCTTCCGGTTTCTGGCTTTCTATAAGTGTAATTGCTTTAGACAAAGCAAGTCTGTCTTTATCCAAGATTGAGCGATACCAGGATCTGATATTATCCTTATACATTACATTAAAAAAAATATATAAAAATCAGTTATTCAACGACAAATATAAGTATTTTTCTTAATTCATGAATTTGAGTTTAGCATTTTTGACTTTTTCTAGACAAAAAGTGCCATTTTAAGAGTTATATCTAATCTCCTGAAAGTCAAACTAGTTAAACAAATTAGTCATTTGAGCGTTATCTTCACACCTTCCGATTAAGTAAAAAAGTAGATGCAAAGTAAAAAAATATACCTAGACAATAATGCAACAACTCCTTGTGATCCAAGGGTAATAGAAGCAATGTTGCCATACTTCTTCGAGCATCCAGGGAATGCAGCAAGTAGAAGTCATCCATTTGGTTGGGAAGCAGAAGATGCTGTTGATAAAGCACGTAAACAAATTGCAGATCTAATTCATGCCGATGATAAAGAAATCATTTTCACTTCCGGTGCAACTGAATCCGATAATTTAGCGCTCAAAGGGGTTTTTGAAATGTATAGCAGGAAAGGCAATCATATTATTACAGCCACAACTGAACATAAAGCTGTGCTTGATTCCTGTAAAGCATTAGAAAAAAAAGGTGCTGAAGTAACTTATCTTAAGGTTGCTGAGGATGGTAGAATTAATCTTGAAGAACTTGAAGCGGCGATAAAACCATCTACTATACTAGTTTCAATAATGTGGGCAAACAATGAGACTGGAGTAATTCAGCCTGTTGCTGAAATTGGTAAAATATGTGCTAAACATGGTATTTTATTCATGTCCGATGCAACTCAGGTTGTTGGAAAAATCCCAGTCAATCCAAGAGAAATGGGAATCCACTTAATGGCTTTCACCTCACACAAAATGTATGGACCAAAAGGTATTGGCGCTCTATATGTAAGTCGTAAAGATCCTAGAGTTAAAGTAACTGCTCAAATTGATGGCGGAGGCCATGAAAGAGGCATGAGAAGTGGAACACTAAATGTTCCGGGTATCGTAGGCTTTGGGGCTGCTGCTGAGATTGCATCCAAGGAAATGATTCAGGATGCAGAAAGATTATCTAAATTAAGAGATAAGTTAGAACAGGGATTTAAGGAAAGACTTGAAGAAGTATATGTAAACGGCTCAACTGAATACCGCATGCCTCATGTTACCAACATTTCTTTCAAACACGTTGAAGGAGAAGGTTTGATGATGACTTTTAATCAAAAAATTGCGCTTTCTTCAGGTTCTGCCTGTACTTCTGCATCACTTGAGCCATCCTACGTTTTGGTAGCTCTCGGTCTTGGAGATGATCTAGCTCATTCATCTTTGAGATTTAGTCTGGGAAGATTTACCACTGAAGAAGAAATAGATCAAACATTAGACGCTATTTCTGCTGGGGTTAATCATATGAGAGATCTTTCACCTATTTGGGAAATGTATAAAGATGGAGTTGACCTTAATTCAGTCAGCTGGTCTGCACATTAATAATTCAATCACAATTGAAGGGAATTATATTAGATAGTTTTGCGTTTAAATTAATAAGATAAAGTATTATGGCTTATTCAGAAAAAGTATTAGAACATTTCAAAAATCCACGCAATGTGGGGACTATGGATAAAGATGATATAAATGTTGGAACAGGACTCGTTGGAGCTCCGGAATGTGGTGATGTCATGCGATTACAAATAAAGGTAAATCCTGAAACAAACACTATAGAAGATGCAAAATTCAAAACTTTTGGATGTGGTTCAGCAATAGCCTCTTCATCACTTGCGACTGAATGGTTGAAAGGTAAAAATATTGATGAAGCAATGAAAATTGACAACATGGATATTGTTGAAGAATTGGCTCTTCCACCCGTTAAAATTCACTGTTCTGTTTTGGCAGAGGATGCGATAAAAAGTGCTATTAAGGATTATCAAATAAAAAATGGTAAACTTAATCTAGTAGCTGAAACGCATTCATAATTTAATTCGCACAACATGATTCATGTAGCTCAAAGTGCTAAAGAACGCATCACAGAATTGATGAATTCGGCACATGTGAACCTAGATCACTTCATCAGAGTATCTGTTACAAGTGGTGGTTGCAGTGGCTTGTCCTACAATTTAGAATTTGATGATTCCCTAGTTCCTAACGACCAGGTATTTGAAGACAATGGGGTAAAAGTGGTTACAGATTTGAAAAGTTTTTTATACTTATTTGACTCAACACTTGAATTCTCAGGTGGTCTTGATGGTAAAGGATTTCATTTTGTAAATCCAAATGCAAGTCGTTCCTGTGGTTGTGGAGAAAGTTTTGCTGTCTAAAGCACAAAATATCTTATCCTAAAATCTTTGCTCTACAAGTACTTAAATAAATTAATCACTCCAGCTTTTATCTGCTTTTAATTGATCTTTTTAAAATTGATAGCTAGATTTAATTAAAGTCTAAGGCTGTGGAGATTTTACCTTCCTATGGAATTGTGACATTGTAGCACAATGTAAACCACCACCGTACCAATTTAAACTTCTTGCATCAACAGGTACAATTTCTCTACTCGGAAAAGCAATTTTAAAGGTACGGATAACCTGATTTTCATATTCTATATTAGTTCCATGATTGACATAACTCTGCAAGAAAACTTTACTATTTGTTAAAAAGTAATTTAAATAACTGGCACAAGCTACCCTAATTAAACTATCCCCAGCTTGAAAACCTTCAGAGGGTCTGAATACAAATTCAGGAAGATTCAAAGTATTATCAATTGAATCTCCAGCATTAACACGAATTCTTTGTGTTATAAGTTTCGGTTGTGGTATTTTAATAATCTTAAATGGCGAACCATCAATATCTTTTGCTTGCTTCAATATCTTATAAGATTCAGACAATCTTTCATAATTCAATTTATTAATTGGGTTGAGGTCTTTATCTTCTTCAGGAACCCAAGCAAGTAGGATCGTCTTAGGGTCAGCAAACCTTACAAACTCATCGGTATGACCACCAGTACCAATACCTACATAATTATCAACTATAGTACCAACAATATGAACATCCTCCACCAATCCTGCATTTAACCAAATGAAATTGACCGTTCCAAGTACCCTTTTAAATTCATCTTCAATAGCTTTGATAGTTACGCCCGGGTTTCGTTGATACAAAAGTGATTTGTTTAAAATTATTGAACCATTTCCATTGGTTTCCATTGCACCACCTTCAATGCATATCCAAGATTTAACTATTGGAAGTTTCAGATTTACAGCAATAAGGCTATCAACATTTCTTTTATTTTCAATATTAAGCATGGACATTTTTAAGTCTACCAATTGACTATTTTCTTGGAAGTAATCTCTATAAAATGATCTGACGCCGTATTGACTCCACTCGAAATTAACTACCGCTAAATCCCCAAATTTATTATAAACAAATACCGGTCCGTGATCTCTAATCCAAAAGTCATTTCCTTTAAAAACAGAATAACTTAATAAATCATTATTATAACTAGAAATATCAAAAAATTCCTTGCATTCTTTAACCTCCTGATTGTCAACCATAGTAATCATGACGTTAATATTATTCTCCATTTTATTAACTACCTCATTCTCTATCTTCATATAATTTGTGTTGGCTAAGCAACTCATCCATATTGCATCAATACTTTCAAAGTCAGCAATCATTCTATTGCCTTCAACAGAGCTAGTTTTCCAAAAAGAATTAAGAAATGATAAGAGTAAAATAAATAGCACTATTATGCCAATGAGGATCCTCATTTTTCTGTTACCTACAAACATATTTGCTTTTTAAAAAGCCTTAAAAATCTTATACCTGCCAAAGATAATTTTATTTTATTATTTATAAAATTATTTTTTTGTAAAGAACTAGTCTGTAATGACTTGTATTTAAAGTCTTTCTATTGGTAATTAGTTTTATTTATAGGAATTTTTTAACTCCTCTACTATGTGAAAGACTGCAGGGCATACGGCAATATTTTTATAGGTCAAATCAAGGATTTGCATCATGTTCTTGCGATTGGTGTGTGGGTATTCTCGGCAGGCTTTCGGGCGGTCTTCATAAACCTGACAATAATTATCATTCCCTAGAAAGGGGCATGGGGTAGATTTAAAGACATAATCATGGTCTTCATCAATTTTGATATACTTATCAGTAAAATCCGAAATTTTCATCCTTAAAGCATTTGCCAATCTTTCAATATCTTTCTCGAACAGCATAGGACTGGTGGTCTTACAACAATTCGCACAGCTAAGACAATCGATTTCTTTGAAAACCTTATCGTGCAAGGAGTGGAAATTTTCGTCTAAATTTTTTGGTTTAAGACGCTTAAGCTTATTAAAAAACAACTTGTTCTCCTTTGCTTTATTTGCAACGACAGCTTTGTGATTTTTCAGCTCCATGAGAAATTATTTAATTGAATCTGATTTATCACAATCTTTATTTTTTTTATTTCAACAAAATATAAATAAGTACAAATTTGCATAAGTTCAAATCTTAAATAAATATTTTGCTACTTTAATTGCCTTAATTATAGTTGATATTATACAAATAGATATTAACAAGGTTCCCACAATTCAATCTTGTTTCCTTCAGCATCCATAATATGTACAAATTTTCCAAAGTCATAAGTCACTATGCTGTCCAAAATGTTAACTCCATTTTCATGTAATTTGTCAACTAGTCCTTCAATATTCTGAACCTGGTAATTAATCATAAATTCCTTTTTTGAGGGAGAAAAATACTCATCCCCTTTTTTGAAGGGCTTCCATTGAAAAGAATTTATCTCGTCAGGTCTGTCCATATTTCTAGTCTCAAAACTTGCTGAGCCCCAATCATTAATTTCAATTCCTAAATTATTACTGTACCATTCTTTGGTTTCTTTCAAATTGTCTGAAAAAAAGAATATTCCACCAACTCCGGTTACCTTAGGACTCATGTCCTTATTTGCGTTTGTTATTTCATTTTTATGTTCTTCCATTTTTTAATTTTTTTTTTGACTTAGCACTATCAATCAAGATTTTTTATTCTATTTATTTAATTCAATTTCATTTGTATTTTCTTATTAACTGATACTAACAAA
The DNA here is from genome assembly GCA_040006775.1 of Saprospiraceae bacterium. GTDB lineage: Bacteria > Bacteroidota > Bacteroidia > Chitinophagales > Saprospiraceae > Vicinibacter. The sequence goes on along the minus strand of JBDTWI010000011.1, from coordinate 13,003 downwards.
AAAATTGCAGCATTCCTTTAATTCCGCAGTTGTATTTACTTAGTAGTTTGGGCTCCAATTTGGATTCCTAATTTTTCAAATTCAATGTCATTTGGTTCCCACAATTCTATTTTATTTTCCTCCATATCCATTATGTGAACAAACTTTCCATACTCAACAGATTGAATGCTATCGGTAATGGTAACACCTTCCTTTCTTAGTTCTTCAACAAGTAGTACTAAATTTTCAACCCTGTAATTTATCATAAAGTCCTTTGTTGAAGGTTCAAAATATTTTGTCTTTTCAGAAAATGGACTCCACTGTGAAAAACCCTTCTTTGTCGAATCTTCAGAATGCCTCCATTCAAATACTGCTCCATATTGGTTGGTGTTCAAACCCAAATGTACATTATACCATTCTCTCATTTTCTTTGGTTCTTTGCATTTAAAAAATATTCCACCAATACTTGTAACTCTTTTCATTTGGACGGAGTTCTCAAAATTATTTGCAAGGATGGATTTGAAAGCAAATCCAAAACAGAATGATAATGCTAAGGCTATAATTACTAAATTAGTTTTTTTCATTGTCTGTTTTTAATATTTTATTTATTTACTATTTTTCTTTTCAATAGGAATGAACTAATGAGTGTTACAATTAATCCAACCGGTAAAATTTCCATATAAGTCATCAAGGCATTAAAGAAAGGATTCTTATACATCTGCCCAAAACTTGCCATTTCATTTGCTTGTTTATCTATTTCCATTTGGCTAGCTCCATTCGCTTTTAGTTTCTCCAAAGCATGTGCTGAATATTTTTCTAAAAAATCTGGAATAAAGAAAAAGTAGTCTATAAGCCAAGCGATCACATATATGGTGGAAGAAATTAAAACAATTAGAATCCCTATTTTGAATGCTTTTCCAAAATTGATAACTCCACCATTGAATTTATCCCTGTAATTGCGAATGCCAACAAATACCAATGAAAAGGCAATAAGCATGGAAGCATATCCAATAAGCATGCTTACATCATAATCAATACTGCCTTCACAGTGGCTCATATTGTTTATAGTAAACAGCATTAAGGTCGAAACAACTAGTCCTCCAATAAGTCCGTAAATGATAATATTTCTTGTCATTGTATAAATTTTTATAGCTGCAAATTTGAGACTTTGACCAGATCAACAGCTCATACTTTCGGCTATTTTTATTTGCTTAAGCCAATTTCATACTAAAGTATGTGAATTTATGGAATGAGATTTAGGTTTTTTGCTTTTTCAACTGCCTGAATCCGTCTTTTTACCTCTAATTTTTCAAAAAGGCTTTGATTGTGTGATTTTACAGTGCTTAAAGAAATGAAAAGAATTGAAGCTATTTCCTGATTGCTGTGTCCTTGAGCCAACAAATTCAATATTTCCATCTCTCGTTTACTTATCTCTAGCTCAGAAACCAATGAAGTATTTAAAACAAATCCCTCCTGCTGGTTATAACTGTTTATATAGATCTCTTTTTCTACAATTTGGGTTTTAGGCTTTGAAAGTTTTAAGGCTAGCCAAATCCCCAACGTTGTAAAAATGACTGCTATACAACCTATGTAGATCTCAAAGGAGTGATCAAATAATATAAACCGAAGTTCTAACCATTTGAGAAGAAAAAGCAGAAAAGCCAAGCTAATGCTATAAACTATAGTTGCTTTATTTCTTTGCAATAAGTTTCTCACTTTAGTCATTGTAATTATTATCCGTGTTCTGATTTAACTAAGCCAATTCTCAAAAATTTTTAATCAAATTACTGGAAATTAATTAGGCTAAGATTATTTTACTTTAGAATCAGAATTGGTCTCAATGTCTTGTAAATATAGAATTGAAATAATGTTTTATCGCTTCTCTAAGAAAACAAGCCTAACTTATAGTTATTTGCTAGACTAGGCAATAAATATTACTTATATTTCAAATGGTAATGTTTTCGACTTTACTAATTCAAAAAATTGCAAAATAAGAATCTATATTGCATTTAATTGCGTTCTCAATTCCATAATTTTCTCAACCAATTCTTCTGCAACCCTTTCTTGTGCTTCTTTTGTTGAAGCCCCAATGTGTGGACTAAGCGAAATTCTAGGATGTACTAATAGGTCGGGATTTATGTTAGGTTCATTGTGAAATACGTCTAGTCCAGCTGCTGCGAGTTTGTTACTATTCAAAGCGTCCAACAATGCACTTTCGTCAATATTCTCACCTCTTGAAGTATTGATAAGAATAGAACTATGTTTAATTATTTTAAATTCTTCATATCCGAGGATTGCTTCCCCTGAGAATGGTGCATGAAGACTTATATAATCTGCTTCTTCCAATGCTTGTTGCTTGCTTATAAGCTCGAGTTTTACTGAGAATTTATTATTATAGATGTTCATTTGAAGTTCTGCTGCACTTATAAATGGATCTACAACTTTAACTTTCATTCCAATTGCTACAGCCATTTTTGCTAGTTCACTTCCAATTCTGCCGAACCCTAAAAGCACCAAAGTTTTCCCATTTACTTCTGTTGAACTTGCTAATTTCTTTTTTAATGAACTAAAACTTGATTCATCTTTAAGTGACCTATTCGTTTCCTGTAAGGATCGTGTTAAAGTAAGAATATGACCCATGGCAAGTTCTGCAACAGATCTAGATGATGCTGCGGGCGTATTGATAACTTTTATTCCTTTGCTCACTGCATATTCTACATCAATATTGTCCATTCCTACACCACCTCTTGCAATAAACTTTAGACCTTTACACGAATCTATTTGTTCTTTGCGAACCTTGGTTGCGCTTCTGACAATAATACCATGATATTCCTGTAGCTTTAATTTCAACTCCTCCTGAGGTACTTTTTGTGTATCTACAACAAAGCCAGCTTCACGTAGGGCATTTAGTCCGCTTTCTTCCAGACCATCATTTACTAATATTTTCCAGGTGCTCATATAAAATAAAAAAAGGAACCCAAAAGTAATTGGATTCCTTTTCTGACGTGTTAAGTCTATTGATTATTTCTTTAATTTTTTTCTGGCTTTAGCTTGATTGCTTATATTCTGCATCTCATTCTCGAGAATAACAGAAATGTCTACATTTCCAGCTTTAACTGCCATGTCTCTGGCTGTTCCTTCTTTACATTCATTCATTCGGTTGGCTCCTTTATTGAGCAACAATTCTACGATTTCACGGTTTCCGCCTTTTGCAGCAAACATTAATGCATCCTTAGAATCAACAAGGGCTGTAACAATAGCACCTTTCTGGATTAATAGATTTACCATTTCAATATCTCCTCGAATTGCAGCTAATGATAAAACAGTCATTTTTTGACCTTCCATGTCAAATGGCTGATTAAGATCAGAACCGGAAGTAACCATTTTTTTAACTCCTGAATAATTCTTTGCCTCCACTGCAGAAACCAAAGCGTTCTGAGCAGTCAATTCTAAACTCAGTAGAAGTAGGGCAAAAGAAAGTAGATTTTTCATAATAGAACTTTATTTTATAAGTGTAACACTAAATAGAGGCCACAAGTATACTAAATGCTGCCTATTTTAAAAAATAATTTTTCAAAATACCTTATTCAACTTTCGATAAGGACAACTTAAACATAAAAAAATATATTATATATAAAAATATAATATTTATATAATTTTGCTTATCAATCAATTACATTCATAATTAGGAAATTCTTCCCAATTCTATTTTACGACCTTCGCTTCCAGTAAACTTTCTGAGTTTGGCATTAATGACCAATTCAAGTAAAGGGTCTTTATCAATAATCGCCTGGGCAAGCTTATTTGCCGATAAAAGAATATTATGATCCCTTCGTATATCAGAAACCTTAAGTTCTACCAATCCGCTTTGTTTAGTTCCACTTAAGTCTCCAGGCCCACGAAGCTTTAGATCCTCTTCAGCGATTTTGAAGCCGTCATTTGTAGAACACAGAATCTTCATTCTTGAAAAAGCATCCTTCCCCAGTTTGTCTGCTGTCATTAATATGCAATAAGACTGTTCAGATCCTCGGCCCACTCTACCCCGCAATTGATGCAATTGGGACAAGCCAAAGCGCTCTGCATTTTCAATTACCATAACACTTGCATTTGGAACATTTACACCGACTTCAATAACTGTAGTAGCCACCATAATATCAGCTCTTCCAGATGCAAATCTTTTCATCTCCATTTCCTTGTCTGCCGCTTTCATTTTTCCGTGTAATACACTTATTTGATATTGAGGAATAGGAAAATATTCTAAAAGTTTTTCATATCCCAATTGTAGGTTTTCAATATCCAAAATCTCTGATTCTTCAATTAAAGGATATACGATATAGACCTGTCTATTCTTTGCAATCTCCTCTTTCATAAATTTGTACAAATCCATTCTATGCACATCTTTTATGTGTTTGGTAATGATGTCTTTTCTACCAGGAGGAAGTTCATCAATTATGGAAATATCCAGATCACCATACTGTGTCATTGCTAAGGTCCTTGGTATTGGAGTTGCAGACATAATCAGAATATGTGGAATAAGCGATTTTGATTTTGCCCACAACTTAGATCTTTGTTCTACACCAAATCGGTGCTGTTCGTCAATTACCACAAGACCTAGATTATTAAAAATGACCGGATCTTCAATGAGCGCATGTGTTCCAACTAGAATATTTAAAGATCCATTTTCCAATTCACTCAAAAGATGCTTTCTGGCAGCAGTTTTTGTATTGCCCGTTAGAAGTTCAATTTTGACTTCTACTCCTTCTAGCAACAATTTAAGATTTTGAAAATGCTGCTGTGCAAGTATTTCAGTTGGAGCCATTAGGCAAGATTGAAAACCATTGCCCTCTGCTAGAATCATTGCCAGAAGAGCCACAATAGTTTTGCCACTTCCAACATCACCTTGAAGCAATCGATTCATTTGTTTTCCAGATTTCAAATCTGTATGTATTTCTCGAATTACGCGTTTCTGAGCGTTAGTTAATTCGAAGGGAAGATTATGTGTATAAAATTGAGTAAATTTATCTCCAACAAGATTCCAAAGAAAACCTGTTTGTGTATGTTTCCTTTTTGATTTGTTATATAACAAGCGCAATTGAAATTGAAATAATTCTTCAAACCGGATCCTGTTTTGTGATTTATCTATTTGCTCAAGATTGCTTGGATAATGAATATACTTTAAGCCTTCCTTTCTAGAGATTAGATTAAATTTTTTGATGATATAGTCCGGAAGGTTTTCTTGAATATCTTCAAAATTAAAATAAGCAAAAAGGTTTTCTGTAATTCTTGCAATTCCCCTGCTGCTAAGACCTTTAGCTGTTAACTTCTCCGTACTCGAATAAACCGGCAAATATTTATTCTTATGTTCTAAGGACTCTGTAGTTGCCAACTCTACTTCCGGATGTGGAATGGTGAAATTATGTTGATAATACTGAACTTTACCAAAGATTAAATATTCACTTCCAATGCTCAACTTTTCCTTAATCCAGGATTGAGCTCTAAACCAAACTAAATCAATAGATCCAGTTCCGTCGCTGCAACTGACAACCAAAGTTTTATTTCTTGGTGGTCCAATTTCGGAAATATTTTTAACCTTAAGTTTGAGATAAGTCCATTCACCTTCAATATGAATTTCTGAGACAGATTGAAACTTTGTTTTGTCAATGTATCTAAAAGGAAAGTACAGTAACAAATCTTCAACATATACGATTCCTAGTTCCTTTCGGAGTAATTCGGCTTTTTGAGGTCCTACCCCTTTTAAGAATTCTATTGGACTATCCGGTTTGAGAAATCCCATTGTAGCACAAAATAAATAACTATATATGGAATTATAATTATATTTCAAGAATTACTTATTACTTTCGTATGTTCGATGACTCGGCTCTTTATAAGAACCATTTTAGGTATTAATTATTTATATGAGGGAATTAAATCTAGAATCATGGAAACCATAAGACAGAAACAGGTAGGAGAGCTTATTCGAAGACAATTCAGTACGGTACTCTTCACAGAAGGAAAGTACATTTTTGGCCAGGAAGCATTAGTGAGTATTACCGAAGTCAAAATGAGTGCTGATCTCAGTACGGCCAAAGTTTATTTAAGCGTATTCAACATGCTCAATAAGCAGGAAGTAATCCTAATGATGGAAGATCAGTATCCAAAATTAAAATTTGCTTTGCATTCTAAATTGAGAAAACAATTAAGATCAATGCCAGAACTGAGATTTTATCTGGACGAAACTATAGAAGAGGCATTTAAAATGGAAGAGCTTTTCAATAAATTAAGAGAAGACAAACAATTAGGAGAAGATTGAATTGTAATCAATTCAAAGAATAATACATTCCAAGACTAAAATTCAAGGACTTGAATTTTTGATCAATAGGACCGAAGCCATATTCTCCAAGCATGCTTTTGTAGTGAATATCGCTTGACAGAATAAAATAATCCAAGACTTTGTAATTGAATTTTAAACCGATTAATGCATTGGCGAAACTATTTCCTTTAGTACTGTTATCTACACTAATACCGTTGTTGTACTCCACTCTGATTTGTTCTGAATAATCATTTGGATTATAACACAACCTGTTGATCTGTTTTGGGCCGATGGCAGCAATTTTCTTATATTTTGCTTTATTACACATACTCAAACTCATGCCGGAAAAAGCCATAAGGCTTGATTTGTTTGTCTGAAGAATTTTATATTGAAGAATTAAAGGCAATTCAATTAATTGGAATTTGATATTCTTAATAATATCGATTTTTGCCCCTTCAGAAAATTTTGAAAAAATCAAATACTTACCGGGATCATATTCAAGGCTTGAAAAATTAGCACCAACTTCAATAATCCATTTGGGGTAATCCAATAATATTCTTAGATTTTTAGAAATACTATTCGCAACAATACTTGTACGATCAATATAATCCGGAACAAGGCTTGAAGACTGAATCGTGTTTCTATTCACTGAAAGTCCAGTACCAATCCAAATATTGCGTCTATGAGAAAGATTCTGAGCCGGAATAATTTTACTGCTAGTCGAAGCTGGCGGTATATTCTCAAAAATGGACTCTTCATCTACAGAATTCTCTTGAATTAAATTTGAAGAATTCTCATTGTCATCAGAAGGAATAGTTTTTGATCCATCAGGACTTGCAACAGATGAATTATCCATTATAAATGGAATTAAATCTATTGTTTGCTCTGTCCTTGAACTAGAAATTGTTGGTTCTGTTTGCTTTAATTCGCTTTCTTTGGATTGGGTGGAGGGGTGTTCTACTTTAGTCTTTACTACATTAGGGTGCAGTGTGTGATTAAGAGAGGTAGAATATTTTGAATAGTTTCTTTTTGCTAATTTGTTAGAATTATTATTATTTGAATTAATATTATTTTGCTTTTTTAAATCACTTGATGCAGTTGAAATCTGAGCAAACGTTTCTGCGCTATTTTTTTGATCTAATTTTGAACCATCATTCATTTCCAAATCCGAAGATTTAGCCAAAGCAATGGGTTGATTTTTATTCAAATTGCCTTTAATAATTTCTTGATCGACGACAACTTGTATGGTCCAAAATATTAATAAGACCAAGGCCATTTCAACAATACGGGTGGTTATTATTCTATTGCGTCGTTCGCGCAACATTTGAAGTTTCTTTTGGAAATTTTGCCAATTGGCTTCTGAGGACTGGACTCTAACATTCTGCATACTATTTTTGATCTGACTGTCAAAAATCTTGTCCTTTGCCTCCAGATTCATTCTTCTCGACATCTCCTGCCAATCAGGTTTTGCAATATGCTGCATATCCCCCTGATTACTCAAGTTCTCATAGTCCTTGACTTTAGCTTTAATCCATTCGTCAAATTCCTTATTCTTCATTTGCTATTCTTAATAATTGTTTTAATTGTTGTCTTGCTTTTACAAGGTTTGACCTAGACGTGCTTTCGTTTATATGAAGAATTTCAGAAATTTCTTTATGTGAATAACCATCAATAATATGAAGGTTAAATACTGCTCTGTAGGTCGTAGGTAGCTTTTGAATGGATTTCATAATTTCGTCCAATCCCATTTCATCTTCCGGAGACATACTTTCCACAGCACAAGACTTCGCTTCCTCCAGATCAGAATGATAACGTCTACTTTCTCTACGAAAATAGTCTATGCAAGTATTGACTGTAATTCTCTTCATCCATGCTTGAAGAAAAGTTCCTACTTCATAGGTCTGTATCTTACTAAATATCTTTAAGAAGGAATCATGTAAAATATCAATGGCTTCCTCTTTGGACGTAGTATACCTAAGACAAATGGCAAACATACTGCCATAGTTTTCCTCATACAGTTTCTGCAATGCCCAAGGATCCTTCCTTATACATGCTTGTATAAATTCTGATTCTACGTTTACTACTCCAATCGAAATGCTCATAGAACATTGATTTTTATAAAGAACGTCTCAAATCTAATTTTCGCTGCCTCTATTGTTCTATTTTTAAAATTTAGGCTAAAAAAAGTGCTGAGCTCCTTTTAATTCGCCTTAACTGCCTCTAAAATATTCAATTGTGGTTCAAGCTAAGTCCTTTATTTCCAGAGACTACAAGTCTATTAATTGTCCTACAAGTTCCAGATGCATCAAATTTCAGTTACTGAGTAAGACTAATGGTTCATTTACAGATATTTGGTTGAATAGGCGCCAATGAACCTTTTGGGCATTATTTCCTTAATTTTGCAACCGAGAATATGAACTATGATCCAACAGATAGTCAAGATTAAAGACCCAGAACTTGCCGTAAGGTTCTTTACACTTGGAATCTACCCTGGAAAATTCATTGAATTAATCCGAAAAGCTCCTTTCGGTGGCGCCTATTTTGTCCAAGTTGACCAAACCTTCTTTCTTCTAAGAAAAAAGGAATGGGAGGCACTGGAAACTAAGATCGCTAGAATTTAATGCCCTTTTTATCCAAAATTGCACTTGTAGGAAACCCGAATAGCGGCAAATCCACCCTCTTCAACCTTTTAACAGGCTTGAATCAAAAGGTCGGCAATTTCCCTGGAGTAACTGTAGAAAGTCTAGAAGCCAGCCTAAAAACTTTTAAAGGAGATAAAGTTCAATTGATTGACCTTCCCGGAGCTTATAGTTTATATACCAATTCCAAAGATGAGGAAGTCTTGACCCATGCACTATGTTATGCTAATAAGTCTGAACTTCCGGACGGAATCATTTTCGCTGCGGATTATCGCTATCTACATCAACAACTTTTGTTACTTACTCAAATACTTGATTTGAATTATCCGACTCTAGTCGTACTGACAAACAAAGATCAGGTTGATGAAGAAGTATCCGTAAAATGGATTGAGCTCTTAGAAAAGAAAACAAATTGTACGGTGATTGGCTACAGTTCAAGATTAGCTTATACCAAAATTGGACTTAAAGAAAAATTAAATGAATTTATCTATCAAGAAAAGTCAGTTTCAAACAGAAGATCTATTTATGATATTCCTTATGAGTTACAGAATCAATTCGCAAAAATAAGTTCTGCAAAATCCAAATACCATGAATTAATTTTAAACCTAGACGAAAATTATTGCAAAAAAAATAACCTTCCAATTCCGGAAAAATCTTTTGTAATACGGCATCAGATAGCCGAAACCATGTCAAGATTTTCAATCATTGAAAATTGGGAGAGCCAGATTCAAATTACTGAACAAAGAGATTCATTAAGTCTGACTAAAAAACTCGATCGAATTTTAACTCATCCAGTTTGGGGAATTGCTATTTTTATATTTATCTTATTTTTTGTATTTCAGTTGATGTATTCCTGGGCTGAATTTCCAATGAACGCAATTGAAAATGCTTTTGCTTACACATCACAATCGATTAAAAATTTTCTGCCTGATCATCCTTTTTCAAATTTAATAACGGATGGAATAATTCCTGGTTTGGCAGGCGTCTTGGTTTTTATTCCTCAAATTGTATTTTTATTTTTCACCTTAACGCTCTTAGAAGAAGCAGGCTACATGACGAGAGTAGTCTACATGTTGGATCATGTTCTCGCTCGATTTGGATTAAATGGCAGATCAATTATTGGTTTAATTTCCGGAGGCGCCTGTGCAATTCCGGCTATCATGTCAACCAGAAGCATTTACAATAAAAAAGAAAGATTGATCACCATGTTTGTTATACCGCTGATACCATGCTCAGCGCGAATTCCTGTTTATACTGCCTTAATTGGATTCGTTGTTGATCCTGTTAAAATATTCGGAGTATTCAACCTGCAGGGATTGGTCTTCATGGGTCTGTATCTCTTAGGAATTGGTATTGCACTTCTTGTTGCCTTTATATTACATAAGATAATTCCATCAGAGGGTCGATCCATACTTATAATGCAATTGCCACATTATCAGTTGCCACAACTTAAACTTGTTCTTCAGGTCGTTTACAATAAGGTTAAAACATTTGTAATCGAAGCTGGAAAAGTCATTATGATCATTTCCATTATTCTTTGGTTTTTATCACAATTTAGTTGGCCTGGAGAGTTTGAAAATGTTCAAAAAGAACTTTCTTCTAATACACAATTTCAGATGAAAACTGATGAGGAAAAAACAATCCTTCTAGAATCAAAAAAACTTGAACATTCTTTTGCAGGGAAATTTGGTAAACTTATTGAACCGGCAATTGAACCACTTGGTTTTGATTGGAAGATTGGAATTGCCTTGATCACTTCCTTTGCAGCACGTGAGGTTTTTGTTGGCACCATGAGTACCATCTACAGTATTGGAGATCATGAAAATGGCACCAAACTTAGAGAAGTCCTAGCAGCAGAAAAAAGACCGGATGGATCCAAATTTTTTAATCATAAGACGGCATTATCGCTTATACTATTCTACGCTTTTGCCTTGCAATGCATGAGTACCGTTGCCATTATGAAAAGAGAAACTGGAAGTTGGAAAATCCCTTTACTTCAATTTATTTTCTTAGGTTTATTGGCCTATCTATCAAGCTTATTCGTTTACCAATTGTTTTGAAATCACAAATTATTTTACTGCAGGTGAATTGCCCGTAGAGTTTTCTATTTTATAAACCAAGTATTCCGTTTCTCCTCTGAAAAATAATTGCTTATACTTCTGTTCATAGAAAAGGGTGACCTTTTCACCGGATTCAGCAGCCTTTTGAATTTGATAAGCTACAACATCACTTGGAACAGAGAAGAACCAAAGGTTCTGGGAACCCATTCCAGAATTTCCATTCATCTGAACAAATCCAAAATTTAATTCTCCTTCATTGGTTTTGAAAAGTACACCTTTGCTGCTAATTTTGACAATGTAACCAGTTCTTGTTCCTTCGCTATAGTTGGCAAAAAGTAAAAAACAAAACCAGGCAATAAAACCTACAATTCCAAGGTAAATCAACCTTTTAATCCATTTCCAGGTCGATCTTCCTGCTTGTCTTGCGCTCTCTTTAAAATCCATAAATTAGTCTATTGAAATGGTGAAGTTACTTAATCTTGCATTATGCTTTAGAGTTTAGGTGTGAAATCTAATGCAAAATGGCTCAACTTATTCTTGTTCAGAATATAGGATTATAACATAGCTTTGCCTCTAATAATTCCATTCCTTGCAAATTAATTCCAATTCAACCATTGCAGCGATCGCTACCAGTCCGGGAATTGCGGGAATTGGGATCATAAGAATAAGCGGTCCTGAATCTTTAAATATCGCACAAAAAATCTTTTCTGGAAAAAAAAACTTGTCTCAAAGTCCCAATACTGTAATTTTTGGAAAAATTATTAATCAGGATAATTCTATTCTAGATGAAGTTTTAATAAGCCCATTTCTTGCGCCACATTCTTATACCGGAGAGGATGTTGTTGAAATCAGTTGCCATGGTTCTCCATTCATTTTGAATGAAGTTTTACAATTAGTGTTGAATAATGGTGCACATCTTGCACAAGCAGGAGAGTTCACTATGCGAGCTTATCTAAATAAAAAAATGGATCTCACTCAGGCCGAAGCTGTAATCGACCTCATACAATCTGAAACTGCAACTCAGCATAAGTTTGCGATGAATCAGATGAAAGGTGGCATTAGAGACAGTGTCAGTGAACTTCGTGCAGCATTGGTAGATTTCGCCAGTTTGCTGGAATTAGAATTAGATTTCAGCGAAGAAGACGTTGAATTTGCTGATCGCACCGCATTCATTTCACTCATCAATAAAATTCAAAATAAAATTGAAGAATTAACACAAAGCTTTGCTCTCGGTAATGCTGTAAAATACGGAATTAGCACGGTGATTGCCGGAAGACCCAATGCAGGAAAATCCACTTTACTAAATGCTGTATTGAAAGAAGATCGCGCCATTGTTTCCGAAATTCCAGGTACTACTCGCGACACTATTGAAGAAAAAATGAATATCAACGGAATACTTTTCCGTTTCATTGACACAGCCGGAATTCGAGAAACAAAAAACACCATTGAAGCTTTAGGCGTACAAAGAAGTTTAGACAAAATTCAAACTTCGTCTATTCTAGTTTACGTTGCAGACATTACACAACTCAAAACGGAAGAATTATTTCAAGATCTGAAGGAGTTCGCGAGAGAAGATCTAAAAATTATTGTGCTTGCTAACAAGATGGATTTGTATACTACATTTGATTATGAACAATACGCCAACGAATTTCTTTCCAAAGAAAATATCATACCCTGTTCTGCAAAAAATGAAATGAACATTGAATACCTAAAAGAAAAATTATTCCAATTTGTTGTAGAAAATAAAACGGTTCTGGATGCTCAAGTTGTTGTCAATGCACGTCATCGCGATGCCTTACTCAAAGCCAGTACAGAATTAAAAGAAGTAAGAGTAGGTTTAGTTTCTAATTTGGAAACAGATCTTGTAGCACAAAGCTTGCGAAGGGCGTTGTATGAATTGGGAACGATTACAGGGAATGTATCCTCTGATGAGTTGTTGGGGAATATTTTTGGAAGGTTCTGTATCGGAAAGTAACCGAAACAAAACAAACCAGTAATAAATAGATGAAAAGCCC
>JBDTWI010000010.1:0-92594 GCA_040006775.1 Saprospiraceae bacterium | reverse complement strand
TCTACTTCTCTGATGACCTCTACTTCTCTGATTACATCAACCGGCACTTCTACAATTTTTTCTATTTCCTTGATGACCTCTATTTCTTTAAGTACTTCAACCGGAATTTCTACAATTTTTTCTACTTCCTTTATAACTTCTACTTCTCTGATTACATCAACCGGAATTTCTACAATTTTTTCTAGTTCTTTGATGACTTCTACTTCTCTGATTACCTCAACCGGCACTTCTACAATTTTTTCTACTTCTCTTATGACCTCGACTTCTCTGATTATTTCAACCGGGACTTCAATAATTTTTTCTACTTCTTTGATGACTTCTACTTCTCTGATTACCTCGATCGGAACTTCGACAATTTTTTCTACTTCTTTGATGATTTCTTTGGGCTTTTGGGAAAGTTCATTTTTTAAGTTTGCAATTTCAGTTTTGAAATCCTGACTTAATTGTGCATGGGCTGCTACATGTTGGGCAATATTTATTCTTAGTTTATTATTGACTTGTTCAATTTCATTATGTTGATTTTGAATATCGCTATTTATTTTAATTTGGTCATTCAGTTTATTGCTCAGATTTTCCGTTTCATCTTTATTCTGACGATAGGAGTTAATGAGTAATTCTTGTTTTTCAGTTAGCTTATTTGCTTCAGAAATGGATAATTGGTGGAATTTTTCAAGCTCTTCATAGTCTTGTTTATCCTTATAGTAATTCGTATATAAATCATTGAATCTTATTAATGATTCCTCCTGTTCTTTTTTATTAATTAAATATACGATAATGCCTCCAATGATTGCTGAACCTAGTCCGATAATTGTTGGAATGAGATAGCAGGCCATATTTGTAAAAATTTAAAACTATTTATTAAGTATAAGTGGAATAAAACCACCGTAAATTCTATTGTTTATTATTGGAAGTAAACTATCCACTAGACTTGCAACAATGATCTGATCCTGTGGCACACCTTGCGCTATAAAGACTTTCTCTACTTCTTTAGCTCTAAGAATACCCCAATCTTCTGTGTTCTTTTTATGACTTTCTAAAGGATTGTATCGACAGATTAATTTTAATTTTTTATTAGGATTCCTTTTAATATAGTCCGAAGTTAATTGAATCGTATTTTTTAAACTATCTGATAAGGGAAGTAAATATCCGGATGTAGATCTATAAAAAATGAAATTATCGCGTAAATAAATATGAAAATCTTCTTGATCGTTCAGTTGAATACCATGAAAATAAGCCCTACCTGGTTTCAAGCTAGTCTTGACAAAAGGTTTGTCTTGACAACATTTATCTTCGTATAGAAGTGCACCTAAAGTAATCCAGGCAATTAGTATTGCAAGGAATAAAATGATCTGATTCTTCATTACGAATTCTTCATAAAAATTAGCATTTAAAGAGGATTTGAGTCTATTATAGTCTCTTCAATACTCCAATTCTTGTGCCAATTATTACTAAAATTGAATTCATAATATATATTTAGCTGATATTGAATCTAATAAATATTATAAATTATAACAATGTTATTCTTTCAAATCAAATATTTAGCGAATAACTTATTGGCTTACAAGATTTTAAGAAGGTATGAATACCAATGAAGTGATTGCCCTTAACGATTTTTCTACCTAACTAGTGTAAATAAATTCTTCAGTTTAACTTCACTTTTTCTAAGTGGTTTGTAATCCAAGGTGTAAACATAGACACCTGGTTGTAGCTGTTTCTCTAGATTGAAAGCTCTGCCATTCCACCCAACCAAAGGGTCTGTAGATTCAAATAATAAACTTCCCCATCGATCATAAATTTTAAGATCAAAATTCTCTAAAGAATTAATTTGCCCAATAGGTCCAAAAGTTTCGTTTAAGCCATCACCATTAGGTGTAAATGCATTTGGCATATAAAGACTAAAATCTCTGAACACGAATAATTGTGTATCCAAGGTATCGGTACATAAAAATCGATCATTAACGATCATTCTTAAACTATGATAACCTGTATCCGTAAATGCATAATATAATTCTTTATCAAAATAATAATCTTTGCTGTCTACTATCCAAGTTCTTCCTATGGTATTTAGTGTTGAATCAAATCCTGTAAATTGAGCTTTGTTTAAATTTAATACAAGAGGATCAACAGACCATTTTGCAGTTGGAGGAGGATAAACATGAATTACATTATCAAAAATACCTTCATTATAACAACCCAAAGGAGAAGTCACTTCAAGCTTGACACCAAAGAGTCCAATTGAATCAAAGATATGATTTACCGAAATGCCTGTAGCTTCGTAGCCATCCGTAAATTTCCATTTAAAATTATAACTGTTATCAGTTGGGAAAGAAACATTTTTAAAATTAACACCTAATGGAACACATCCTTCAGTTAAACTTGGTTTGAATACTATAACATCAGGTGCGGGAAACCATTTTAATTTTTTTTGTATAAAATTTTTACAACCAAAATTATCTGTAATATCTAATCTGATATTGTATTCGTCAGCATAAATGTATTGCAGATTATAATTTGGTTCGAATCCTTTAAACCCATCACCAAAATCCCATTGCCAGTTGACAATTTTGCTGTAAAGCGATTTTGAAAGATCTTCAAAACTTACAGGACCTTGTTTGCAACTGTCGTAAGAAAACTTAAAATCTGCATCGAGGTTGCTAATAACATTTATACTGAAGTTTGCAGTATCACTACAATTTGTCCCTGGATTAAGTATAAATCTTCCAGTGTGAATTCCACCTTCTTTAAATTTGATAAATGGATTCCAAAGTGTTGAACTTTCTATTTTTCCACCATTTTCATATTCCCAATTTATGCCATTAATAAATTGCTGTTGGTAGGAGATATTGTTCATTTGCAAGGAGTCAGAATCACATAGTAGAATTTCATAATTTTGTTTATTAACTTCAATGCCATTATTTAATTTAGCTACAACAGTACCTTGACAACTTGCAACATTGAATTGAAAATCTCTTCTAAGCGTTGACAACAAGATTCCATTTCTGTACTCGGAACAACACACACTCACAACGAATTGACCTATTGTGTTTGGTTCGCCAGTTATTAATCCGGTTAGCGAATTAATTGTAACTGGTGGATTCCCACCCATTGGAAATATATAACTGTATTGAGGTGCTCTAAATGAAACTAGAGGGAAAGGAGGGGGGCAATCTGGTGTAGGAGTTGTCCCATTACAATTACCACCGCCACCACCGCCAGTTCCACCACCTGCATAAGGCTCACAAAAACTATATACAAGTAGGTCGCCTTCCTTGTCAAATGCAGAATGATCAAATTGCAAAGGATTATTAACACAGACTACTGTTGGAGGGAAATTCTTGAACTGAGGACTTGAATTACAGGTTCTTTGAGCTTCTGGATGTATAGATATTGTAAATGTTGCACCTGTATTGCCAGGATTAAGGATATTGCTAATAGTATTGTTTCTGCAGCATCTTTGCCAGTCAATCACGTATTCTTGATTAATAATAGGTAGCTCAACTAGATATTCATAAGTTCCTTCTTCAACACAGATATCAGGTGGTAATATCAAACATGGATAAACTGGAGGTGCAATAGGACTTGGTCCAGAAGTCAGATCTGAAATAGTATATTCTCGATTGTTTGGCAAGACATTGGTATAGCCATTTCCATTGGCATTTTTGCGATATATTGTAAATCCAAGTGGAACATCAAATGGTGCCCCCATAGTACCAGGCCTACAATCCCTATATAACTTTATCGTTATCTTGTACATTCGAAAAGTTGTATCTCTCCCATATCCCATGCACTCATAGTACATCTCACCTCCTATAATATGAGCTGCATTGACAAGGATTGAACTAGCCGGAAGAAGCAGGATGAAAAGTATATATTTAAGAAATATTCTCATGATATTCATCCTCAAAAATAAGAACATTCTAGCCATTGCTTAATTTTTAAATCCATACTTATTATATATCAGTTATATAATTTGGATTTAATAAAAAATAGTCAAATTTGAATAACTTAAATATGGAGTATTCACAAAACGATGTTCTTAATTCTTACATTGTGTCAAAATCCAAAATGTTCCAAAGGATGCTATTTGCCATAGCTACTTGATAAATAATCCAACAGAATTAATAATTATTTTTATTGATATATTAATCAAAATGATAATTTATATCATTAGTATTCAATGAGTTAGGATAAGAAATAATAAACTTTATTAAAATCTTCAACAAGGCTTATAAGCTGTTTATTTTGGTTTTGAAGTCAAAAAAGTAAAATTCATTGAAGATTTTTTAAGTTTGTATTAAATAAACTGCTTGTTACACGCTAAAAGTTCTAAATGTCTCGTATGCGGAGCTCCTATTGTAGGTAGGAGGGATAAGCGATTTTGCACTGATAGTTGCAGGTCTATTCATCATCAGGAGTTAAAAAAAGAAGACCCTGAAATCATTAAAAAAGTCAATAATAAACTCAAAAAGAACAGGAAAATAATGGCTGAGCTAAATCCTGAAGGAAAGAAAACAGTAAGTAGAGATTCCTTAGCCGGTTTGGGATTTGATTTTAAATATAGCACGCATCATTTTACGACCAAAAAAGGAACGATTTATTACTTCTGTTATGATCAAGGCTATACCTTATTTGAGGATAAAATGGTCTTATTGGTAAGGCAAGAAGAAAAATAAAGTCTTAAATTCTGAAAAAAGTCTGTTACAATTATCATAAAATGCTTCAATATTATGAACCAACAAGAATTTAAGGCGTTCTAGTGTTTAATAACAAAATTAAATTAAAAAATGAAGAAATTAGCTTTTGTATTTTTTGCCTTAAGTATAGGCTTGATGGGTTCTGCTTTCATAAAAAGCAATAAAATGAAAGTGGATGTTGCTAAAAGTAAGATTATGTGGACTGGAAAAAAAGTGACTGGTCAACATTCCGGAACGATTGCTCTTAAATCAGGAGAAGTGAACTTCGACAATGGTCGTCCTATTTCCGGAAGTTTTGAAGTTGACATGAAGTCGATGAAAAGTACTGATCTTCAAGGTGAGTATGCAGATAAATTAATTGGGCACTTAAAAAGTGATGATTTCTTTGGGGTTGATAAATATCCTACAGTAAGTTTTATGATGAAAAATGCAACAGCTACTGTTGATCCAAAAGTATTTTTAGTAACAGGTGATCTTACAATTAAAGGAATTACACAATCCATTAGTTTTGATGCAAAATTTGATCAACAAATGGCTTCTGCAAAATTGGATATTGATAGAACAAAATTTAATATTAAGTATGGTTCTGGAAGTTTCTTTGACAATTTAGGAGATAAAGCTATCGACAATATGTTTCAGTTAGATGTCCAATTGACATTCATGAAATAGAAAATGGGGATTTAGTAATAATAAGAAAAGCCGATGCATTTTTTATGGATCGGCTTTTCTGTTTTAAAATTAAATCATTTGAATGTCCGTTCTGAATTAATGCATTGAATTTTTATAAAATGAAAAGTAAAAAAATATTTACCCTTTCGACATGTAGTACATGTAAAAAAATCTTAGGAGATTTGGATACTTCCAAATGTGAGATTCAAGATATAAAACAACAATCCATTAGTGGTAATGACTTAGATTTTATGAAAGAATTGGCAGGATCCTATGAAGCTTTATTTTCGAGAAGAGCAAATAAATATAAAGACTTAAAATTAAAGGATAAAAACCTTACAGAAAAGGATTATAGGAAGTTGATTCTGGACGAATATACTTTCTTAAAAAGACCAGTAATTGTTGTTGGTAAAAAAATATTTATTGGAAATACAAATGCTCAGGTTACTGCAGCTCAGAAGGAGCTAAATGTTTAAAGGCATTGCCAATATTATCTATTATATCAGATGCTATTAAACTTTCAAAAGATTGAAATTCTAAACTAAGATCACCAGCAAGACCATGAATATAAACACCTAGTTTTGCTGCAGTTTCAGGAGGGTATGCCTGTGCAATCAATGATCCAATTATTCCTGTCAACACGTCGCCACTTCCAGCAGTTGCCATGCCTTGATTTCCGCTGCAGTTAAAGAAACAGATTCCTTCAGAGTTTATTACAGTAGAATAGGCTCCTTTTAATACCACAATTATTTGGTGTTTTACAGCAAATTCTCGACAAGCCTTTAACCTAGAAATAGAATCTTCAAATTTAAAATTGACTAAGCGATCGAACTCTCCAATATGGGGAGTCAATATGCTATTCGCAGGAATATTATCTAATAGCTTAGGATTTTCACTCAAGAAATTAATAGCTTCAGCATCGAGAACAAGAGGAATCTTAGAATTATAAAGCATTACTATAATATCCATTAAGCTAGTTACTGATTTCAAACCAGGTCCAATTGCTACTGCTTGAAATGGACTTAAATCTAATTTTTCCAAATCCTTATAATCATATACCATTGCTTCAGGAATTGAAGTGAATAATTCTTTGCTGCATGAATTATTGGTCAACACGGAAATTAATCCACAACCTGAACGCATTGCAGCTTTCGCAGAAAGTATTGCTGCACCACACATATTTGGATTTCCGGCAATGAGTAGTAGATGTCCAAAATTATGTTTGTAAGCAAATTTTTTCCTTTGATTAATCAATAACTTAATATCATTTGGTTCAGAAAAAAAATATGGTGTGAAAGTATTTTTAATAACTGATTTAGATAAATTAATACTTGATGTCCTCCAACTTTTTATAGCTTCTGCATTTTCGGGAATGAAATAACTCAACTTTGGAAACTCAAAACCAAAAACTAAATCAGCTTTTATAGAAGGCCCATTTGATATTGATTCAGTCAGTATTCCGGAAGCTTGGTCGATGCTAATTGTAAAATTTGATTGTGAATTTATATCATCAAAAACTGACTTCCATTTTTCATCAACAATTCTATTGGTTCCTGTACCAAGAACATCATCAATGACGATTGATCCCGATTCAAAATTATCCAAACTAAATTGAGCGGGAAGAATTTCTATAATGGGAATTGTTTGCTCCAATAATTTATTTCTATTAATAAGATTGTCTTTACTTGTGTGTTTTGAAATTTGTATAGAATAAACTTTGATAGTAAAATTTGCTAATGCCAGGATACGAGCAATTGCAAATCCATCACCGCCATTATTCCCATTTCCACAGAAGATATATACGGTTGGAGTAGCTGTCTGATATGTTTTGATAAACCAATTGCAAAACGTCTGAGCGGCTATTTCCATTAGCTCATAGGAAGAGATACCTTTTTCATTGCAAGTGAGTTCTTCTATTTGCTTGATTTGTTGTGCTGAAAAAATAGGAAGCATATCTTATGCTTCGTTTAGAAATGGATATTTATAATCTGTTGGTGGATCAAAATTTTCCTTTATTGTTCTTGGTGAAACCCAACGTATAAGATTTAAAACTGAGCCTGCTTTATCATTGGTGCCTGAAGCTCTCGCTCCTCCAAAAGGCTGCTGATCAACCACTGCACCGGTTGGTTTGTCATTGATATAAAAATTACCGGCAGCATTTTTTAGTTTTTCACTGGATAATCTTATTGTTTCACGATCGTGTGCAAAAATAGCACCTGTTAAAGCGTAATCACTTGTTGTATCAACAATTTCCAATACAGATTCATAATCTGAATCTTCGAATACATAAATTGTTAGTACAGGCCCAAATAATTCTTCACACATGGTGACATATTTTGGATTGGTAGTCAGAATTACCGTAGGTTCAATGAAGTAGCCAAGGGTCTTATCGCACTTTCCCCCAATGATTACCTTAGCATCAGAAGCGTTGCGAGCTTGCTCAATGGACGCAGCTAACTTGTCAAACGATTTTTCATCTATTACTGCATTTATGAAATTTGTAAAGTCCTCAGGGCTTCCCATTTTCATGGAGCTCAGATCTTCTTTTAAAAATTGCTCAACATCAGACCAAATGCTTCTGCTTATATAAGCACGTGAAGCTGCACTGCATTTTTGTCCTTGAAATTCAAAAGCAGCTCTTGAAAGTGCAACTGCTACAGTTTTTGGATTGGAAGATGAATGTGCTACCAAAAAATCTTTACCACCAGTCTCGCCAACTAGTCTTGGAAAAGATTTGTATTTAGCAAGATTGTTTCCAATTGTTGCCCAGATATTTCTAAAAACAGCAGTGGAGCCTGTAAAGTGAATTCCCGCAAAGTCTCTGTGATTAAATATGACTTCTCCGGCTGTTGCGCCACTCACAAAAACTAAATTTATTACACCTGGTGGTAGTCCAGCTTCTATTAGAATCTCCATAATTAATGAAGCAGAATATATCTGAGTTTCTGATGGTTTCCAAACAACTGTATTACCCATCAAAGCTGGTGCACAAGGAAGATTTCCCGCAATTGAAGTGAAGTTAAAAGGAGTCAATGCAAAAATAAATCCTTCAAGAGGTCTGTATTCCAATTTATTCCAGATCATCGGTGAAGAATTCGGTTGGATATTGTAGATCTGCGTTAAATATTGAACATTGAATCTTAAAAAATCACAATATTCACACACAGCATCGATTTCTGCCTGATAGATATTCTTAGATTGACCTAACATGGTCATCGCATTGGTTCTAGCCCGAAACCTACCAGCAATTAAGTCTGCAGCTTTTAAAAAAATCGCTGCGCGATCTTGCCAGGGCATACTTTCCCATTTGCTTTTTGCTTTTAGAGCGGAATCAATGGCCAGTTGAATTTCTTCAACACCACCTTTGTAGTATACACCGAGTGTATGACTTATTTCATGGGGAGGATGAATTTTTATTTTATTGTTAGTGCGAACCGGTTTTCCATTTATGGTCATAGGAATATCCAATTCTTGTGATTTTAATTCAGCTAAAACTTTTTTGACTTCTAATTTTTCTTTTGAACCAGCTTGATAGCTTAGTACTGGCTCATTTTTAGCAACTGGAATTGTATTCATGAATTTAAATTTATAAAGCTTTTTTTTAATCTTCGAGATAAGATATTATTGGATCTTCAGATTTACATGGATCAATCAATACATACTTGATAGCTTTTGGATAGTCTGAAATAGTAACCCAAACAGTTGTCGATATATTATCAGGAATTATTGAATTTATTTCCACTTTAAAACAGTCCTGACCTAAAATAGTTTCAATTCCTTTAACTTCAATAACTCTTTTTATAGGTATCATTTTATCCAGATCAATATTAATAATGTTTCTTTTGAAGGATTCTGTTAAAGGTAGACAGGCAACCAGCAATTGTGTAATTGGCCCGTCTGCGAAACAAAATTCATTAACGTTAATTTTAAAAGTGGTTTTTTTACCATTTTCAGTTTTGCGTACATTTATAAAATTCTCTGTATATCCTATCTGGTGTACAATTCCGGCAGATTCAAGGTCACGAGTATAATTAATTAAACTACCTTTTTTTATTTTTGCATTATCACTAATATTTCCAATTGGTAATTCTTTAAGTGACTTAATGTTCCAATCTCCGGATTTTTCTTCAATTTCAATGGTTTCAATTCCGGTAACAAGCTCACCAAGAAAATTGCTAGTACTCTTGTAGATAAATTTTCCCGGTTTAAGATCATGTGCAGAAATAGAACTAATTTTTATAACTGGTTTTTCATCTTCTGCCTTAACTGGTTTCTTTAATGACTTTATGTCTACAGTTATTTCCATTAATCGTTTACTAACTTCAGGGCTCATCTCTGATTGATACCTTCCACCAATATTTTTTGCCAAGAATTTTTCTGTAGCTGCGAGAAATGCCATGTTATTTACTGGTCTTGCAAAGCCATGACCTTCGTCAGGAGCACACAAATATTCTACGGGAAGCTTTTTATCTCTAAGAGCAATGACGATTTGTTCTGATTCTGCTTTTTTAACTCTTGGATCATTGGCACCCTGAACAACTAGAATAGGGGCTTTAATTTTTTCAACGGAGTATAATGGAGATTGTCTTTTTAATTGTGCAATGCCTTCCGGAGTAGTCGGGTCACCCATACGAGTATAAAATATTTTTCTTCCGGCTTCCCAATATGGAGGTATGGATTCCAATAGGCTTAAAAGACTTGATGGGCCTACTATTGATACACCGCAAGCATAAAGGTCTGGAGTAAAAGTCATTCCTGCCAAGGTAGCATAACCCCCATAAGAACCTCCAAAAATTGCAACATTATCCGGATCAACAATTCCCTTTTTAATCAGATACTTTATTCCTGCATCGATATCATCCTGCATTTTATCTCCCCATTGTTTATTTCCGGCATCAATAAATTTTTTGCCATACCCTGTGGAACCTCTAAAATTCATTTGTAACACAGCATATCCACGATTCGCCAAAAATTGTACGTAAGGATTATATCCCCATTGATCTCTAGCCCATGGCCCTCCATGTGGATTTACAACTAGAGGTAGGTTTTTTTCTGAATAACCGTTTGGCAAGGTAAGATAGCCTGGAATTTCTAAATTATCACTGGACTTGTATGATATAATTTTCATTTCCGAAAGGTCAGCAATCGGTATTTTTGGCCTTGGTTTATACTGGAATGTAATTTTTTTTGTTCTTCTGTCATACAAATAAGTGGATCCCGGATCTTTGTCAGAATATGCAGAAATTAACCAGAGCATTTCATCTTTTGTACTGTTGAAAAATCTAATTTCCAAACCTTTGAGCTGCTTTTTAAGATTTTCATGCTCTTTTGCAAAAGCTTTATTTTTCCAATAAATTCTCGTTTTGTCATCTTGATATTCAGTGTACAAAATGCTGTTGTCTTGCTCACTAAACACAACGTTGCTGATATCTACTTTTTTCTTGGAGTCTGTTTCAATTATTTTTTCTTTTAAACTGTTGGTATTAAACAAAACTAGACCTGAAAGATTGCGATTGATTCCAGTGTTAGTAATCATATATACATTGACACCATCATTGTCAAAATTAAGTGGATAGAATTCTTCCAACAAGCTGCTAGAGTAAATTGGAGTTATTGATTCCTTCTCTATTTTAAGTAGTTCGGAAGTTCCGTCTGCATTAGATCGAACTGCAAGTCTTAGCTTATCTTTTTGATCAAAAGTCCAGGAACTCATTCTGTCTTTATTCTCCAAAATAAGTTTTAATTCTCCGGACGAAATTTTTAATTCATACAGGTCATGCCAGGCAGGATCTCGCTCATTCAATCCAATAATTAATAGATCGGGATTATTTTTTGGCTGATGAATAATTTCAACCCTACTATTTTCTTTATTGGTTAAATTTCTGCTTGTTGGAACACCAATTGTTGGATCAGGTTTTTCATTTGGATTAATAGCAAATAATTGAAAATCCTCATTGCCTCCTTTATCCTGAACATAAACTATATATTTGCTATTTCTTGTCCAGAAATAATTGGCTACAGGTCTTGAATCATTCGACAACGGTTTTGCTTTATTAAATGCTTCGTTGGCTTTCTTAAACCAAATATTTCTGGTTCCATTATATGGTTTTATAAAACTCATAAACTTACCATCTGGCGAAAGTTGTGCACCAGTTACTTCCGGATCACCAAAAAATATCTCTCTGTCTATCAAAGCTGGTGGTTCTTTAATTTTCTTTTGTGCAATGACCGTTCCCAAAATCAGTTGAGATAATAAGAGGACAATAAAAATTTTCATATTTTATTAAATTTTCACAAATTTAGAAATTCGAAGGAGATTATTTTTGAAATTATTAGATTGAAAAATCAGCTGGTTAATCACTCTTAATAAGAGAAATTCAATTAACGGTTTAGGGCTTTGCGATGGTGTGGCAATAGAATTACTTCAGCCCAACCCTTACACAAAAGCCAAATTAAAAAACTGAACTTGAGTCTTAGCACATCAGTTACACTATTGCAAAACCCATGTTGCCTGCCTTTTTTGTTGTCATTTCACTAGTTTTCTTGTTTTTATATTACAGTCAAATTTAATTTCTTTTTTAATTTTGTCCGATAAAACTTTGTTCTCAATTAAAAGTTCTACAATTCCATTTCTGTGAATAGCACAGTTCATTTTGTTATACAAAATTTCAAGAGGTTCTTTACATTCTTTTGTCTTATTAGCTTTGTAAATGTCTGTATAAATTCCTGCTAACTGTTCTATCTTATGTTCATTGTTTGTATTGTTTGCAATTTGGCTTAGTAGTTTGAAGTCGCCTCTTTTATAATTGGAAACCAAAATCTCTAAATATTCAATAGGATTTTTCGACTTCTGTATTTTGTCCAAAGCAAAGTTTCTGATGTCTTTGCTATTCAAATGTTTTAGAGCGTCAATTGCATTTTCAACTATTTTGTTTTTACTTGTCTGCTTTTGTTGTGCAAAGTTTAAAATCATTTGACTGTCATATGGAAATTTGTAAAAATCAAAAATGTCCAAGAGTTTTTCAATATTTGTTTTATCAGTTTCGTCAATCAGTCGTTTAGCAACTTGATGTATTTCATCGACAGCCAAGTTTCTTTTTCTGAAAAATGAAAAACGTGGTTTGCTGTTTAGAACTTCGTCAATTATGTCTTTGTATTTTGTTGGTTTTTTTTTGTGATTTTTTTGACTTGCTTTTGTTCGTTTTAAATTGTCAAGATAAATACGAATGAATTGATTTGTCTTGGCTTTCTTTTTAAGTTCTTCAGAAACTTTTATTTTTTTGTTTTCTTTCTGAAAACGCTTAATTATCCAATCCTCTTGCCAATCGTCAGGATTTTGTTCAATGTATTTTCCTAACTTTTCAGCAACGTAAAACAGTCCGTTTAAACCGTCAAGTTCTAATATTTCATAAGCACCAACCCAATCAGAACCTTCAATCGGATTGGTTGAAAATCTGTCGTAAATTGCTTGTTTTACTTCGGTGTCGTTTTGTTGGGCGTAAAGTTTGGCAAGTGCAAATAAATGTGTCAAATTCCAAGTGTTATCTTGTTCTGTTGCTAAACCTTGTAAAACCGCCTTGAGAATTTTGAACTTTTGATTTGAAATAGAAATAATGTCAAAAATATATTTAGCTCTGTCACCTTCGCATTGTCCGTCATAAGCGTATATGTTTAAAGCACCTTTTTTGATTTGATCTGAAAAGTCAATTTTCGGATTGTCTTTCACTAATAGATATGCTTCTCCTGTCCCACGTTTTAGTGAGTTCAAGAATTGTCGCTTTATGTTTGTAGTGTCGGTCATTTAAAATGGCAGGTAACATCGTCTATCGTGTCAATTATTCTTTGCCTCAAGCCCAACAGTTTAATTTTATTCTTGCTTATGGTATAGGAAAAAAGGTATTTATTTAGACTCGCATTATAAATAAATTGTAGTAAAAAATATATCGATAGAATGGATAAATAAGCAAATAATATTCCTATAGCAAATCCAAGCTCAAGAATGATATAAATAAGGAATCCAATAAGTGCAAGTTTACACATTACAATTCCTGAAACAATTCGTATTGGCGGTTTAAATTCATCCTTTTTAATCAATGACTTGGCAATCTTTTTAGAAATTAGAAGTGGAATTCCGTAAAGGAATAGTGCAGGAATGCCAAGCAGAAATGCTCCTATTGTTTTTAGCAAATTTAATAATTTATCTGTATTTGATTGTGTTAGTGAAAATTCTATTGCTGGCAGTTCTGATCTGCTAGGAACATAAGCTTTTGACATTGAATTTAATTCTTCGCTCTTAATTGAAATTGATTTTATTAGCGATTGATGTTTTTCACTTAGATGGTCTTCATCATAACTTTTTATGTAAACATTGGACAAATCATCATAAAGTTTTGTGGACATGGAAGATGGAATAGAATGCACAACCTTGTTCATTTCCCTAGTAAAAAGTTCGGTTAGCAAAGCAGCCTGATCACTCACTGTTGAATTTTCCTTTAACCAATCTGAAATATTGATTGGTTTGCCAATATGAATCAAAACGTCTTCTCCGGCTCGAATTACATTCTTATAATTCACTCCGCAAGGAATTACAAGAAGATTTAACATTTCATAATCCTGCACACTTTGAATTGCAATGTGGGCAGCACCTTTCTGAAGAGGTCTTAAATATCGAACCAGATGAGTTGTAGATTCCGGAAAAATTAAAACTGTGTGGGCTTGTTTGAGTTTCTGATGTACAAATTCAAAAGTGCTTTTGTTTTTCCTTAAATTTTCAAAGCCATCTCTTGCTCTATAGATTGGAATTTGGTAAGTATGTCTAAGTATGGGATTTAAAAATTTATTCTCAAAAACGTCCCCGCGAACAAGAAAATTTAAAGTTCTTTTCTGAAAGCAGGCTAAAAGCATAGGTTCAGTAAAAGAATTTGGATGATTACACAACATCAGAATAGGCCCACTGGAAGGAATATTTTCTTCGCCAAGGACGTGTATTTTTCTGAAATAACACCTAAAGGCGAATCTCATTAGTATCCTAAAGAACTTATATAGCATTTCAGCAAATGTAAGAGTAATCCTATTATTTTTGCCTCTTTATGAGCCTTAAGAAATTAATTGTGCTTTCTGGTCCAACTGCCGTTGGTAAAAGCGACGTGGCAATTCGTCTGGCAGAGGATTATAATATTCCAATCATTTCGGCCGATAGCCGTCAAGTTTTTCGTCAAGTAAACATTGGAACTTCAAAACCCTCTTCATTTCAGCTGTCGAAGGTCAAACATTATTTTATAGATCATATTGAAATTTCTGAAAATTATAGTACCGGGCAATATGTTAAGGAAGCTAATGGATTGATAAGTGATCTTTTTAAAGTCTATGATAAAGTTTTAATATGTGGAGGTACAGGTTTATATATTAAATCTATCCTTCAAGGACTTGATAATTTCCCTGATATAGATAATGATATTCGAAATCAAGTAAGACAAAATTATGATCGATTTGGTATTGATTATTTGTCCAATGAATTAAAAAAATTAGACGTCATATACTTTGATCAAGTTGATCAGATGAATCCAAGGAGATTAATGAGAGCTTTAGAAGTTTGTCTTAGTTCTGGTCAGACTTATTCAGAATTTTTAGAAAAAAGCAATATTAAAAAGGATTATTTGGTCAGAGAAATATTTTTAAATCTAGATCGGGAAGTACTTTACAATATGATCAATCATCGAGTGGACAAAATGATGAAGGAAGGTCTATTATCTGAGGTTTTAGAATTAATTGAATATCGAAATACTCAAGCCCTAAATACAGTAGGCTATACAGAACTAATTCAATATTTAGATAATAAATGTACACTGGATGAAGCTGTTGAAAAAATAAAGCAACATACTCGTAATTATGCAAAAAGACAGATAACCTGGTTTAAGAAATTCAATTTAGGCATTTGTCTTGAGCCTAATCAATATGAGCAAATTAAAAACTACATTGAATCTTAGAATTCGTCTCTTTGATTTAGTTTTTTGTTAAAATTAACAACGCGAATTCCCTTTACTCTTTTAGCTAACACAAGCATTTCAATAGGTGAAATTTTATTTGTATTGAATTCGAAAAGATAAAAATTCATGTATTCACTTAATCTTTTTGTCTTTTTAAATTCATATTGACTAAAAATTTCTTCAAGATAAGTAAAATTTATCGTTGAATCCATATCAATTTGTAATTCATTGCGAATGATATCTTTAGCATGTACTTCCTTATCTTTTAAAGCAAGGATCATGTTTTTCTGATAAACCATTTGATTTAGTTCCGTTTGAATTTCTTCAATTTCATTGGGCATTGAATAATTCGACTCAATAATAGAATAAGCAGAATCCTGATGATGATAATAAGTTAAAGTTGTTATGGGAAGATCAGGTATGTTCCGCATATATTTTGACTTGTAATTTAACCAATTAATTCCATGAAGTCTTTTATTCAATTCATTCAACTTATCAACGGGAAGACTTGTCTGATAAACTCCTAATTTCTCAATATTTAGTTTACTCTCTAAAATAAGCATCCCGTCTTCGTATATGGTTAAAGTATAAACCGGACATTTACCAAAACAAGCTGACTTACTCAGTGAAACAAGTTTCTGAATCTTCTGAACCTTTGCAACTTGTGAAACTATTTTTTTATTGCAGTTTATAAATAAGATTATACTAAACGCAAATGTTATAGAAAGTTTTAGAAAGTTCATGATGGGCTAGGGTATTTATGCAAAGATAAGATTTTTCGATTGAATCAATTAGAGTGTTCGAATGATCATTTCAATACCTTCAGAGAAGTTTTGCACATCAATATTTTTAAGATATAGCCTTGATCCTGTATTTAAAGATTCAGAAGATATCCCGAGGGTCTTGAATAGCTTACTTATGGTTTTAGCTCGATTAAGATTGAATTCTTCAGTTTTATCATTCGAATTTGAATAAGCAATTATATCTAACTGCAGTGATTTTATCTTATTCAATTGACTAAACAATTTGATTAACAATTGAGACCCGTCATTGCTCAAAGCTAAAGTTTCATTATTAAAGACTTGATTCTGTGGAATGACAATAATTGCCTGATTTTTTTCATTTCTAATGCTCATTCCAGGCCATTCAAATTCCGAAAGAACTTTTTGAATTTTGCTTACTGTTTCTGGTTTAATTTCATCGAATCCTACTTCTTTATTTGTTTTTGAAATTGTGGGCTCTGTTTTTTTGGCTTGACTTTTATTCGCTTTTGAGTTTACTGCAACTTTATCCTTTTCATTGGTTGTCTGAACTTCAAGACTTTTAGAAGGATTGGAATTGTTCGTCTCTGAGATTTTATTTTCTTTAATTGATTTGTTCTTAATTTCTGAAGAATTATTGGCGGCCAATATTTGGGTGTTCAAGTTAGAATTTTTTGAATTCAATTCTTCTATTTTGGATGCTAATTTTTTATTTTTAGATTCTATTACTAAAATTGAATCTCTTAATTTTTTTGTCTCTTGAGAGCTTGAATTTTTAATGGTTACTAACTTTTGTGATAGTTCCAATATTTGATTGTCTTTTTTACTCAGACTATCTAAATATTCCTTATTTAATATTTTTGAATTGGTCTTGCTTGCTTTTTTACTTAATTCAAAGATTTGGTCATTTTGCTTTTCTATAGTTTCATTGAGCTCTGTATTCTTTGACCTTAAATCAGCTATTACCTTAACTTGGGATGGATTTTTATTCGATTCATTGAATTTATTTTCAAGATTTTTATATTCGAGTTTTAGGTTTACTTTTTCTTGTTTTAATTCAATATTTCCTTTTTCAAGTTCAGCTATAGCTTTATCCTTTTGGATTAATTTTGAATCTAACTCAAGATTGTCTTTATGCATTTGTGCTAATTCAGACTTGTTTTTTTCTAATTCTGACAGATATTGTATTTTATTTTTATCCTGTAAGTTTAAAATTTCTTCTTTTTTGGACTTCAATTCCGTTGATAATTCTGAATTAGATTTGTCAAGTTCTTTTATCTTTGTTTCTGAATTTGAGTTCTTAGTTTTAAGTAAGTTATTCTCTGAAATAAGTTTTGTATTGTTGTTTTTTTCGTTGTCTAATTCTTTGTGACTTGCTTCAAGTTCTAAATCTTTATTTTTTAGAATATCTTTAGTTTTAATTTCTTTTGTGGTTAATTCTAAATTGACGTATTCTTTTTTCTCTTTATAAAGTTGTGTAATTTCAATGTCGCGCGAGGAGAGCCCTCTTTGGAATGAATCGATTGTTTGTTTATTGGCTGCAATACTATTTTTTAGTCCCTTGACTTCATTTAATCTTTCATTATCCATGATTTCAAGTTTTAATGAATAAGCGCTCAAGCTTTTTTCCAATTGCTTATTTTTTTCTCTTTCGACTTGAAGATTGTTTTGAAGTTGTAGTATTAAATTATTTTGATTGTCTGGTGTGCTTTCAGTTTTTGTTTTCTTAGTTACTTTGGGTTTGACTTCAAGAATGGGATTCTGATTTTCAATAACATTATTCTTTGTCAGTTGGGTCTTTAAAGAATCTAAGGCTAAAGTTTGATTTTGAATTTGTTTTTTTAAGAGGATATTTTCTTCGGCTATTTCCCCATTCAGGTTGTATTGTCCCGTCTCATTTATTTGCCGAGGGGTATTATTGGCATATTGCAAATAGATCTGCGCCAACACCTTTTCCGTCTTATCTAGTTGAGTTTTAAGCAATTCTTGTTTTTTGGACTCATTTGAGCGACTTGAATCCAATTTATGGCAACTGAGTAGTTTTAAATTCAATTCATCGATCTTTTTGTTGCTTTCATTCAATTTCCTGTTTGAGACACAGGCCAGATTTAAGCACAAAAGAGTAAGAAATAGGAATAAATGCTTGATTTTCATCTTAATATATATACACAACAATTTTTGTACCAAAATTTATTAATATTAAACTAACTCAAAGATCTGAACCAGTTAGGTCTTCTGCTGTTTGATTTGATCAAGAACGAGTTTTTGGAAAAGATAGTAAGCAAAGAATCCGGGATTCATATTTATTTAACAAATAGTCTGCAAGAAATTGAAGATGAATGGACCTTGGATTCAAAAATTCCACAATTAATCTCAAAGGAATATCTTAGCGGTTTAGAAAAATCTAAGCCAGATGGGATGTCCATGTACTATGGATATTGCACTAAGGGAAAAACTAAACTCGCTTTATTCCATCTTCAACTTATTGGTTTTGACGCTGAAAAAAGATTAAAAATTCAGGCTGAGACCGGTCAATCTAGTTCAATAAGTGATAAAATTGCTCTAGCGGTTAAGTTATTTATATCTAGAAAGGTTAAAATGAAGGGGGCGATTCTGGGAAATTTAATGACCGCTGGACCACACGGACTTGTTTTTTCTGATAAAGTGGACCAATCTGAAAGAGCTGAATTAATCGCTGATTTGACCAATACCTTACTTGAATATTCCAAGCATTTAGAAGGAATTCAGCTAATTGTTGTTAAAGACATTGATCCGAATTTCAGGCTAAAAAATAATGCTTGTTATGGAACCCTCAAGCTTCATGAATTTACCATACAGCCATCCATGAAACTGTCTATGAGACCTGAATGGAGTAATCTCAATCTCTATCTTGAAGATCTGCAAAGTAAGTATCGTTTAAAATTAAAAAAAGCGATTAAACTTTCTGAAGACCTTGTTATAAAAGATGCTGACTATGAGTACTTAATAAATAATATAAATGAGATATATGATCTCTATCTTGAAGTTGCTAAGTCAGCAGGTTTTAATCTTGTCGATCTTAAAAAAGATTACT
This sequence comes from Saprospiraceae bacterium, assembly GCA_040006775.1. GTDB lineage: Bacteria > Bacteroidota > Bacteroidia > Chitinophagales > Saprospiraceae > Vicinibacter. Next base: position 73,411 of record JBDTWI010000010.1, on the reverse strand, counting down.
TACCTTCCATAAAACAAGTCTTGCCGAATCAGTTTAAAGTTAAGTTGATCTATGACAACAATGAACTCATTGCATTTTATAGTTATTTTATTGATGGAACAGATATGAATGCACATTTTGTCGGATACAAAAAAAGTAAGAATAAGCAATTCGAGTTATATACCAATATCCTTATTAATTACTTAAAGGATGCCATGAGTCTAGGAGCTACAAATATTGAGTTTGCTAGAACTGCTCTCGAAATAAAAAGCTCCTTAGGAGCTGAACCGATTGATTATTATTGCTATATGAAGCATAAATCTAAGTTCTTTAATCATCTTGTTCCTAAGATTCTAGACTTACTTATTCCGGTTGAAGAATGGCAGCCACGCTCCCCATTTAAATTTAATACCTAGTTAAACCCTTGTTAAAAATTCCGCTCACCAAGTTCATAATTTCATATTTTCTAACTTTGTTATTTAATATATAAGAATTTGAAATACTTCCAAGCGCTGATCCTGATATTGACTGTTTTTTTTATTGAAAAGATAAACGCTCAGGAATTACCCTTACTCACTGCAATCAGAGGAAACTATTTTATTTTGAATCATGATTCAGATTCATTATTTGTTTCTGGGCTTAAAAATTCAAATTCACAAATGATTTATTTTCTGTTTGCCGCTGAAGAAGATCCTATTGGGCTTGATCCTGGATTAAGTAACGATGGAAGATGGCGGTCTATAAATCTCTTAAACATATTTAGGGACTATGATTTAGCTGCATATTTTAGTACCCCATTTCGCAGAAATGTTTTGACTCTTCAACCACTAAGTGAGTACACTAAAATTCCTGTGAGCTATTATGATCAGGCAGATCTCAAATCATTGTATGACAAGTTAAATAAACTTAAGTCAAGCGATGTTATAATTATGGCGCATAAAGAATCGCTTCCCAAAATTATAGAGCATTTTACCCAAAAGGGATTTACCGAAAATATCACAGATCAAGTATATGATCGTATTTTTGTGCTTGAAAGATCCCTATCCGGCCTAAGCACTGTGCGGGTTTTCAAGTACGATATAAGATAAATTAATTTATTATGGAATTAGCTTCAAGATATTCTCCTACGGGAGTTGAACAGAAGTGGTATAAGTATTGGGAAGATAAAAAGTACTTCAAATCAGTTCCTGATTCAAGAGAACCTTTCACTATTGTAATTCCACCACCAAATATTACCGGCGTGTTGCATATGGGCCATATGCTCAACAACACCATACAAGATATATTGATAAGAAGAGCTCGATTGCAGGGAAAAAATGCTTGTTGGGTTCCTGGTACGGATCACGCTTCTATTGCTACCGAGGCTAAGGTAGTTAAGATGTTAAGAGATCAAGGTATACGCAAATCAGATATTACAAGAGAAGCATTTTTGGAGCATGCCTTTGAATGGAAAATGAAATATGGAGACATTATTTTGTTTCAATTAAGAAGACTAGGAGCTTCTTGTGATTGGGATAGAACGGCTTTTACTATGGATGAAGTACGTTCGAAATCTGTAATAAAAGCATTTGTAGATTTATATAAAAAAGGAAAATTATATAGAGGAAACAGAATGATTCATTGGGATCCTGAAGCAAAAACGGTCTTATCCAATGAAGAAGTAATTTACAAAGAAGAAAATGCACAATTATTTCATATTCGTTATGCATTACAAGACGATCCAAATATTAGTGTGACGATTGCTACTCAAAGGCCGGAAACAATAATGGCTGACGTGGCTATTGCGGTTCATCCAGACGATCCCAGATATCAAAAGTTAATTGGACAAAAAGTACTCATACCATTAATTCAAAAGGCAATTCCAATTATTGCGGATAGTTATGTTGAATTGGAATTTGGAACCGGTGCATTGAAAGTTACACCTGCACATGATCAAAATGATTATGAGATTGGTATGAGGCATCAATTGGAAGTAGTTGATATTCTAAATGAAGATGGCAGTTTAAATTCCAACGCGCAAATTTTAATTGGTGAAGATCGTTTTGCTGCAAGAAAAAAAATCAAGAAATTATTAGATGAAGCAGGTGTATTGGTTGAAATCAAAGATTATCAAACAAATATTGGAAGATCTGAAAGAACGAATGCTGTAGTTGAACCCAGATTAAGTTTGCAATGGTATGTTGATTCCAAACAAATGGCTGCTCCAGCATTAAAAGCAGTATTTGAAAACAATATTGAGTTCCTTCCGGAGAACATGAAAAATACCTACCGACATTGGATGGAAAATATTCGTGACTGGTGCATTTCCAGACAACTTTGGTGGGGTCATCAGGTTCCTGCATATTATTATGACAAGGAGCTTTTTGTTGCAGAAACAAGAGAGGAGGCATTGTTTGAAGCAAAAAAGAAAATTGGAGAATCTTCTTTTGATGAATCACTTTTTATTCAAGATCAGGATGTTTTGGATACCTGGTTTTCATCATGGATTTGGCCAATATCAGTGTTTGATGGTTTTTCAGATTCAGCGGATTTCAAATATTATTATCCTACAAATGTCTTAGTAACTGGATGGGATATCATATTTCTATGGGTGGCAAGAATGATTATGGCAGGATATGAATGGATGAATGAAAAACCATTTCATAAAGTTTATTTCACCGGAATGGTAAGAGATAAGCAAAGAAGAAAGATGAGCAAATCTTTAGGCAATTCGCCGGATGCTATTGCACTTTTAGATGAATTTGGAGCTGATGGTGTCCGTTTTGGAATGTTGTCTTCTTCTCCTGCTGGTGGAGATCTTCTTTTTGATGAGAAATTATGTGATCAGGGAAGAAGTTTTTGCAATAAACTTTGGAATGCGATGCGATTGATCAAATCATGGAATCCTAAAGAACAAAAAACTTCCATGAGTGACCAGCTTGTTCTTGATTGGATGGAAGAGAGAATTGTTGAAATCTATACTGAATCAGATAGGCTTATTGAACAATCCAAATTGAGTGAAGCACTCAAATTAATTTATTCTTTTATTTGGGAAGATTTTTGTGGTTTTTATTTGGAAGCTCTAAAACCCAGAGAAGAACATTTTATTTCGTTGGAAGTATTCGATAAGACCATATTATTTTTTGACAAAATATGCACCATTTTACACCCTTTTATGCCCTTTATTACAGAGGAAATCTGGCATCAATTGAAAGATCGGATGGAAGGTGAGGATTGTATGATGTCTTCTTATGCAGAAAAGAAAACCATGAATACCTCTTTATTAGATGGAATTCAAGAGATTAGAAATGTGATTACGCAAAGCAAAGATTTGAGGAACAAACATTCAATAAAATTGAATGTAGAAGTTCCTTTATTTATCCATCAATCTGAGCAGGGCAGTATTTTATCTGTCAAAGGAGCAAAGGAATTAATAATAAAAATGGCAAAATTATCTGATTGCACAACAACTGATTCAGATATCTCTAATGCTCAGTCTTTTATTGGCTTGAGGAATAAGTATTATATTTTATTGCCTATCACAATGGATGTTGAACAAGAAAAAATAAAACTCCTTGAAGAAATTAAATATGCTTTGGGATTTGTAGATTCCATTGAAAAGAAATTAGCCAATGAGCGCTTTATGGCCAATGCAGCTAAAGATTTAATTGATAAGGAAACTAAAAAACTTCAGGATGGACATATTAGATTGAAATCCTTAAAAGAAAGTTTACATGCTTTAAGTATTGATAATTAGGATAATTATATATTATCATTAAATAGCATATATTAAAAGTAGTGGAAAATCACTACTTATGAAAATTAGGGGTTTTCACTGAGTACGAGCATATTTATTTTTGACGTATCTTTGTGGTATCCCCCGCGTATCCGGTCTATTCAGATCGAATTATTAATTATTTTATAAATATTGTAACATGACTTTAAAAAGTAAATTTTCCATGTTTTTCATGCAACTTATGGTATTAGTTGTTTTGAATAGACTAAGTGCACAGGGTAATAATGAAATTGTAATTCACCCACAGTATGCAAAGAGCCACTCCCAAATTGCTCAGAAAGTAAATGACGCACAAGCAGCTCAAATTGCTTTTACCAATTTAGACTTTATGATTCAGTCAAAGGATCATGAAGCTGCATTGAAGCTTTTTGGAGTTAGAAAAGCTAAATTTTACAATTTAGTGGAGAATAATTTATCTCTAGTAAACGATCAGAAACCAGATGCATTACAATTTTCTGTTGGTGTAGATGAAGAAGAAACTTATGAATTGAACCTTGTTCAATCTCATCCTGTAACAGAAGATTTCTACGTAGAAACTTCTGACGGGGAAAAACAAGACATTAAGTTAGCTACTTTCTATCAAGGAGTTGTAAAAAATCATGAAGAAAATTCAGTTGTAGCCTTAAGCTTTTTTGAAGATAAGGTTTTGGGACTCATTTCATTGGATGGTCAAAATATTATTTTTGAGTCTATTCCTAATGAACCATACTCACTGATTATTTATAAGGATGAAGACATCATCAGGAATTCAGAATTTTCTTGCCTTGCAGATCAATTAGATCCTGTAATGGGAGGATATGAGCCTTCGAAAGCTGAAATGACAGCTGGAGATTGTATAAGAGTATATATAGAGTGCGACAATGCCTTATTTAACAATAAAGGTGGTACTCAACAGACTGTTGATTGGATTACTGCGGTATTCAATAATATTAAAACGCTTTACGCAAATGAAAGTGTAAATACCACATTATCAGAGGTCTATGTTTGGACTACGGCAGATCCATATAGTAAAACAGACTCTTATACAGCACTCACACAATTTAAAACTCAGAGACCAACTTTCAACGGTGATCTCGCCCATTTAGCGGCCTTAGGTGGAGCTAATATTGGTGGAATAGCATGGATAGATGCCATGTGTACAAGTTATAAATATGCTTATAGCAATATTTCAGCATCTTACCAGGATGTTCCTACTTATTCATGGACAGTTGAGGTTATGACTCATGAGATGGGACACAATGTTGGTTCTAATCACACACAATGGTGTGGATGGCCAGGAGGAGCGATTGATAATTGTTATACGACAGAAGGAGGTTGTCCCAAAGGCCCTGCTCCTATTAATGGAGGTACCATTATGTCTTATTGTCATCTTACAAGTTATGGTATCAACTTTAACAATGGATTTGGACCTCTACCAGGAGATAAAATCAGAACTAGAGTCGTTCAAGTTACCTGTTTAGGTACCAGCTGTTCAGGTGGCTCTTGTGGTACACCTACGAATTTACTTATTACTAATATTACAAATACCACCGCCAATGCAAGTTGGACTGCTGTTACCGGTGCAAATTCTTATGATTTTGAATACAAATTAGGTACAGCTCAAACATGGACAGTTGTCAATGTCACAACCAATAGTTACGCTATGGCAGGACTGACTTTAGGAAGTTTGTATAATACTAGAGTTAAAGCTAAATGTACAGGTGGGAATAGTGTATATTCTGCTCAGGTAGACTTTACAACAACCGGTGGATCATCTTGTGGTACCCCAGTAAATCTAGCAATTAACAATATAACAAATACTACTGCAAATGCAAGTTGGACCGCCGTTTCAGGTGCAAATTCTTATGATTTTGAATACAAAGCAAATACAGCACAAACCTGGTCTGTAGTAAATGTAACTACCAACAGTTATGCAATGACAGGATTGACAGCAAGTACACTTTATAACACTAGAGTTAAAGCTAAATGTACAAGTGGAAATAGTGCTTACTCTACCCAAGTGAATTTCACAACAACTGGTGGAACATCTTGCGGTACACCTACTAATTTTGTAGTTACAAATGTTACTACAAACTCCGCAAATTCATCCTGGAATGCAGTTGCGGGCGCAAAATCATATAATTTTCAATATAAGCTAAGTACTTCCCAAACTTGGTCTCAGGCAAATATTACTGTTACATCAGTTTCATTAACCGGACTAACCCCAGGAACATCTTATGATGTAAGGGTGCAAGCGGTTTGTACTTCCGGAAATAGCCCCTTCACAGCAACGATTACCTTTGTAACCTTGACTTCAGCTTATTGCGTATCTAAGGGAAATAACGCAACCTTTGAATGGGTTGCAAAAGTTAAAATAGGATCAATTGACAGGACTTCAGGTAATGACGGAGGATATTATAATGGCACTGGATTAATTGCGGATGTAAATCGTGGAACGACCTATACTTTGAATTATCAAGCTGGTAGTACTGGACAGTCTGGAACATTATACTGGAAAGTATGGATTGACTGGAATAAAAATAATTCATTTACAGATGCCGGAGAAGAAGTGGTTTCATTTGCAACACCTAGTTTAGCACTACAATCTGCAAGTATTACGGTGCCTGCCGGAGCTTCTTTAGGAAATACAAGAATAAGAGTATCCTGTAAATATGGAGGTTATGCAACTTCATGTCAAACATTTACATACGGAGAGGTTGAAGATTATACTTTAAATATTAAAGCAGCAGGTACTTTAATTGATCCTAATAGTAAAGCTAATAATGATCTATTTGAAGTACTTCCAAATCCATTTAATCATAAATTAAATATTAATCTGAATTCACTCGAAGATCAAGAAATGAAAATTTCAATCTCTAATTTATTAGGACAAACTAAGGATTTTGGTACTGTTCAACTTTTGAAAGGACTTAATTTGATAGATCTGGATGTAAGTACATTGAGACCTTCAACCTACATTTTGAATCTTGACGCAAAGAACCAAAAATGGCATAAGAAAATTATCAAACAAGAATAACAATAATCAGCTTTAAGCAAAATCAGAATTTTCTGAAAAGAATGATTGTAGTACTTTACCTTCGATGTCCGCTGAACCTTACAGCGGACATTTTTTTTATTTCAGATAAATATTCAGGAGAGATATTGAAATAGACAATGAACACTAAAAAACATAAACTAGCCCAAGAGCAGTTTATTAGAATATTAACTAAGGGTAAAGAAGTCTGAGGAATTAAATGTTTACTTAATAATATCAACACACCACAAATTAATATTTTAAATATTCTCCAATCATAAGGTTGATAGGACAATTTCCAATACAAGATTGCAGTTTTCAAAAGGTTAAAAATTGATACTGAAATTAAAGTGCTTAATGCTGCTCCGGTTATTCCGAATGTTGGAATAAAAGTTAGATTAAGACCAATGTTTATTATAGCCAAGCCTATTAGGAGCATCAATTCCACTCTATAAAATTTTGAAAAACTCATAAGGTGGTGATTTACTCCCGTTCCTGCGTCAACAATTCTACTAATCAATAATAAAGACAAGGTTGATTTTATTAATAGGAGTTTTTCGGAATTGGGTAAAAATTGAACCAAGGAATCAAAACTTATATAAATACAAATGGATGCCCAAACCGTAGGAATTAGCATGGTTCTTATTGATTTGGAATATAATTTTTGTAATTCTGATTCATCATTTATAATTGAAGATTTTGAAACTTCTGAAGTGAGAATTTCATAGATTGCTAATGCAGGTATCCAAATTGCGTTGGAAATAAAATATGCCATACTGAAGGAGCCATTCGCCTCAGTTCCAAGATGAGAAGTTATCATTATACTGTCTATTCTTAATGCAATAACAGCACTTGCACTTGTTAGCATAGAATATGATGCATAACGTAGCATGGATTTGGCCTTTTCTCCTTTAAAAAATTCTTTGTTAGGAATAAGGCTGAATCGATCAAATTTTCTCAGATAATTATAAAGTAAAAAAATTATTAGAAGATAATAAAATAGGATGCAGCAAACAAATCCGGTATAATTTAAATACTGTTTTATGCTAAACAAAAAGAGTAGAGGAAGAACAATTTTAATTAAATTTGACAATAGAGCAGGTAAGGCAATAAGTTTATGTGAAGTTGCAAAAGAACTTAGCAGTTCATAAAAAACGAAAAGGATTGTCAGTGGTACTACAAATTCAATGTTTGAAATTAAGTTAAGGTCATTCGAATTGAATAGGAGCAAAATTTGTTTTTTGAAAATATAAAATAGGATCAAAAAAATACTTATTCCAAGTAGATATCCACATACTATGAAGTAAAGAAACTTCCCATCAGTCTTTCCATTGTTATCTCTATACAATGGAAAATATCGCAACATCACTGATCCGAATCCCAGACTTACAAGTGGTGCAAATAAGGAAGCCGTGTTGGTAAGAAATCCATAAAATCCATATAAACTTAAGTTTTGTGGATAGATGAATAGTGTACTGATCGCACCTATTACAATGCCAGTGTAACTAACTAGGCTAAATTTTATCCCTTGCGATCTATTTCTTTCTGACATTATCTTGCAAAGAAAAAGTTTTTTTACCTATTGTGATTTATACTAGAAGAAAGTTTGTTTATTTGCCCGTAAATCGAATTGCACAGTGCAGAATCTGATTTCATTAAATAGGGCTCATGTTTCATCAAATCAACTAAAGTACATTGCTGATGCAATCGAGTTGGGTAAACTGTCTTCAATTGGCAAATATTCGAACGCTTGTGAAGAATTTTTTGATCAACATTTTAAAGGCTCAAAGTGCTTACTCACTCATTCATGTACCGATGCACTCGAATTAATTGCAATATTGATTGGAATTAAAGAAGGTGATGAAGTAGTTGTGCCTTCCTTTACTTTTGTTTCGACTGCTAATGCCTTTCTTCTTCGCGGGGCAAAAATTGTTTGGTGTGATTCTCAAAGCCATCATCCAAATGTTTCCATTGAACAAATCAAAGATGTAGTATCAGAAAGAACAAAGGCAATTGTTATAGTTCATTATGCAGGAGTTGCAGTTGATATGGACCCTATTCTTAAATTCTGTAAGGATCGACAAATAATTGTTATCGAAGATGCAGCACAGGCGATGTGTTCCAATTATAAAAATAGAAAAGTAGGAACTCTAGGCCAATTCTCTACTTTTTCATTTCATGATACTAAGCCGATTAGTTGTGGTGAAGGAGGACTATTGGTAATTAATGATCTGACTTATGTAGATCAAGCTATGATTATTTTAGAGAAAGGTACTGATCGCCATGCATTTTTACTCAATCAGGTCAATCTTTACCAATGGTTAAGTATCGGATCGTCTTTTGCAGCATCCCAACTTCAAGCAGCTTGCTTATTTGCACAGTTGGAAGAGATGGAATTTATATTTGCTAAAAGAAAATTATTGTGGAATCATTACATGAAACTTTTCTCAGAAAATGGAATAAAAAGTGAATTTAATTTGCCGGTAATTGATCAACATTCTGAATACAATAGTTCAATTTTTTATTTGGAAATTGAAAATGAAATCATACGCAATGATTTATTGAAATATTTGAATGAGTACGATATACAAGCCTGTTTCCATTATCAGGCCTTACACGAAAGTCCTTTTGGAAAAAAATTTACAAATAAAGAGCTGAAGCATGCGAGCTATTGGCAGAGGAACATATTGAGATTGCCCATACATACCTGGATGGATTCCTATCAAGTAGAGTACGTTGTATCAAGAGTTTATAATTTCTTCAATACTAAGTAATTTTTCGTAAAGTATTTTACTTAGGATTTCAGAACAGTTGCACAATACAGTGCTTTGTTATCAAAAATAAAACTGAAGCGACTAAAACAACCGATCAATCGGTTATTTCATTCTTTGAAAACTATCCATCTTTTCTTTGCTGATAGGCTTTATGAAATTTCTAAAAAACTCAGCACCTTCAGGACGGATTTTATTGATATAAATAATTTTTCCTCCTTTAATCCAAGCAAAGGATGAACAGCCTCCGGAAAAATAAATATCAGCCTCGTAATTTATTTCACCATTTTCACCAAATACGATGTGTCCATCCGGTGTGCAGTTACCTATAAACCCCTTTTCGTCAGAGATAAAGGATATCATATACTGAAGAGCCTGAGATTCATTTTTGCTAAAACTTAAGCTAGCGTTAGCCTCTTTCCTCAATGGTATAATGTCAATGCTAGTACAATTATTATTGAGTTGGGTGATAATTGCCGGAGGTAATGGGGTAAGATTCGCAGTTCTATCTACCACAGCTGCTGATTTCGGTGATTTTTTGCAAGAGACAAAGCATAAAAAGCCAAAAACTAATATTATAGGTAGATATTTCATCGGATGTTAGTTGAATCTGTAATTGAAGCCCAAAGATATAAAATAACTAATCATCTTGAATTCTTCACCAACTGTATTTGTATATCTTGTTAAAGGAATTAAAGATTGGGTAAAGCGGGCAGTATAGCCAAAGTGTCGATTCGAATAATAAGTAAATCCTAAGAGCCAGCCCAAATCATTTTTTGCAAAACGTTTATCCAACATCGCCTGATCAATACTGGAACTCGACAGTAATCTGCCAACATATAGTCCACCTTGAAAGTGCATCTTATAAAAAGCACCCCGGTCATTTTCTCTAAACCAATCCTTGTAACAAAAAATTAGAGGAACGTCAAGATAGTTGAGTTTATAGGCCAATATTTTAGCATCTCTTTCATTGTATCTTGAACCTCTTATTCCATACAAAAACTCCATTTGAAACTCTGTCTTATTCCCTAAATGTGCGCCGGCGGTAGCCCCTAAATGATATCCAAACCTATTGTAGCCGTAAAGTCCATCGCCATCAATTTGTGCCATATTTAAACCGCCCTTTAACCCTCCATAAAATCTTTTTAAATCTTGAGCCTGGAGGAACATTGAATTTAATAAGCTCAGAATGAAGCATATTTTGAGAACTGCCGACTTGCTCATATTTTTTTTTTACAAAGATAGAATATTGTAAAGTTTTGACAATCAAGATGTTTTTAATATATGTTAAGCCATATAATGTAATTTTTAATATATATTATTTTTTTATAATAGATACTATAATATCTTTAGGCTTATTATTCCAAAGCCAGCTGAACCCGATGAAATATTCTCGAAACTTTTTAAAAAAGCTTGAAGACATATCTCATGATATTGGATATAAAATCCGTTATGAGCAAGGTCACTTTCAAGCAGGTTATTGCAGAGTTGAAGCCCGAAAGATCATTATAATCAATAAATTTTTTGATCTTGAAGCTCGTATAAATTGTTTTTTAGACCTTTTGCCTAATATTCCGATAGATTTTGAAAATCTTAAGGAAGAAACTTTTCAAATTTATTCCAAAATTTTAGACCTTAGGGCTCAAGAGGAACTTAGCTCTTAGGAATAGTTTGTGAAAATTACTTTTTTAGGTACGGGCACTTCAGTGGGCATTCCAATGATAGGATGCAGCTGTGAAACTTGTAGTTCAACTGATTCAAAAGACAAAAGACTCAGGACGTCTTTACATCTTTCCCTTCAGGATTGTGAAATCCAAATCGACATTGGACCTGACTTCCGACAACAGATGCTGAATTCAAAAATTCCAAGAGTTGATCTTATACTAATTACGCATCAGCACGCAGATCACACTGCAGGATTGGATGAAGTTAGAGCACTTAATTTTCTTCAGAACAGTTCTATTCCACTTTTTGCTGAGAAGAATGTTTTGGAGGACTTAAGAACTAGATTTGCATATATTTTCGGAAAAAATAAATATCCTGGACTTCCTATAATAAGTTTGAATGAAATTCAAGCTTATGAAAAATTTATTTTTAATTCCATTGAGATTTTACCAATTAGAATAATGCATGGCAGTCTTCCAATCCTCGCTTACCGAATAGGAAAGTTTGCTTATATAACAGATGCAAATTTTATTGAAGATCGAAGTATTGAACTGCTACAAGACCTTGATGTCTTGGTTATAAACGCTCTTAGACATAAGACACATCATTCTCACTTTAATCTGGATCAAAGTCTCGAAGTTGCAAATCGAATTCATGCGAAAAAAACTTTTCTTACTCATCTAAGTCATCAGATGGGACTACATAAAAAAGTAGAAAAGCAAATTCCAGATACAGTAGCAATAGCATATGACGGATTAGAAGTCTACATAGATGAGTAATTTATTGAAATATAGTAAAAGTCCTTATTTATTGCAACATAAGGACAATCCTGTGCACTGGCGAATGTGGAATCAGGAAACGCTTGATCTTGCAAAAAAAGAGAATAAAATAATATTGGTTAGTATTGGATATTCAACCTGTCACTGGTGCCATGTAATGGCTCATGAAAGCTTTGAAGACGAAGAGATTGCTTCAGTTATGAATAAGTATTTCATTAACGTCAAGATAGATAGAGAAGAAAGACCTGATTTAGATCACTACTTCATGCAATGCGTGCAAGTACTCGGAATTAGTGGTGGATGGCCTTTGAATTGTTTCCTTACACCAGATCAAAAAGTATTTTATGGTGGAACCTATTTTCCTCCAATTACAAAATACAATAGAATAGCATGGCCTGACTTGCTAGTCGCAATCCAACGCTCCTTTACTGAGAAAAATGAATCCATAATAAAACAAGCTGAAAAATTAAATCAGACTGTAAAAGTATTGGCTAAACAACCCGTCGAAGTTCATTCCAAAAATTCGAATTTGAACATAAACAATGCACTGGAGCACATTGATAAGTTTATTGATTTTGAAAAAGGAGGATTTGGATTTGGGCAGAAATTTCCTAACACAACAGGACTGTCCTTTCTGTTGCAGGCAAATCAACTTATAGAGTTTGAAAAGTATTGGCCATTTTTAAAAATGTCCATTAGAAAAATGTTTCTAGGGGGAATGTATGATCACCTTCAGGGAGCTTTTTATAGATATACTGTTGATCGAGATTGGAAGATTCCACATTTTGAAAAGATGGCTTACGACCATGCTTTGATAATGGGATTTCTCGCAGAACTTTATAATAAAACTAAAAGTAAACTTTATACTTATTTTATAAAAAATAGCATTCATTTTTGGTATGAAGAAATGCGCAGCAGTAAGAATCTTTATTTTGCAGCGATGGATGCTGATAGTGAGGGAGAAGAAGGACTTTATTATCTCTGGACTGAAGATGAAATCAAACAAATATTAAAAGTAGATTCTGCTCAAATTGTTGTCGAATTAGAGTTTGCAAAAATGCACGATCAATCCAGTAGTGTCCTTAATTTTTTGAATCTGGAATCGAGATCTGACGAAGAGATTGTTGCCTACTTCACCAAATTGCAATCTGATTTTTTAAAATTGGCAGAAGTAAGAAGTAAGAGACCGCGACCTTCAACAGACACAAAACATATTCTCGGTTGGAATGCACTTATTGCAAGTAATTATTGCCGTGTTTATTTGTCCACTTTTGAAGACGATTACAAGGAAAAGGCTTTGAATCTAATAGATGCGATTTTGCAACATTTTTTAATAGACAAACAAAGCGGTAACTATTGCCGAATTTATTTGGAAGATGATACCCAATCCGGTTTTGCATTTTTAGAGGATTATGCTTACTTAAGTGAAGCCCTTTTCCACGCTTATCAAGTGAGTGGAAACCAAACCTACTTAGATGAATTATTTCAAGTTTTAAATAAGATAGAACAGTTGTTTGATTCTAATCGCGGACTGTATTCATTTAGCAGTTCACTTCATACGGATGGAGTTCATGAAATATTTGACATTCAGGATTCATCCTTGCCTAATGCTAATGCGGTACTTGCTCAATTAAAATATTATTTATATTTAATAGGTTTTGATATAAAATACTATTCTCAGTATCAGGAGATGTATCAACAAGTAATTGGCCATATTGAATTGAATTATTTTTCTCATTTGAGTTGGTTGAGCTTAAGCCCAGAGATACTTGAAAGTATAGTTGTTTTAAAAGCATCAAATACTACATCAGCTTTTGAGTATAGTAAATTGCTTGATTTAAAAAATGTTCTGTATTTTTACACAGACGAGCTAACAGCTGAAGAGATTCAAATATGTACTCAGAGGGTATGTTATCCCGCGGTAAAGACATTTGAAGAAGCTACACAGATTATGGCTGGAATTATTAAGAATGAGTAAAGAATTAAATATTATACTTTTTGTGGTTGCAGCATGTCTAAATTATGGCAATTCGCAACAATTCGGTATTAATACCATGTATAATTTAGATTCTTACCTTGCCAATAAGGCGACAGCTGGCTTGCAGGGGCAGTCTTTAATCTCTTTAACCTATCGCAATCAATGGGAAAACTTAAAAGGTTCTCCCGTAAATTTTCAAGCAAATTATTCAATGCCATTAAGAATGGTTAATGGTGGTTATGGCCTACATATAAGTCATAGGAGTGCGGGAATACTAAGTACAACAGAACTTGGTGCTTCCTACAATCAGGTATGGTCCAAAGCTGATTATCTGGTTTCTGGAGCTTTTGGTTTGTTTGATCAGATAACGAATCTTGATTTCAATAAAATAAGAACTCCGGAAGGAGAGTATTCTTCAAATATTTTTGATCACCATGATCCAAATCTTAGCAGTACTGCTACAAATCAAAATGCTATTGGCCTCAATTTGTCAATCTATTGTCAGACTAGAATTCTTGAAGGAGGAATTGAATTTAGTTTACCTGTCTTTCATGCATCAAAACATAAACCTTCATTTCTGAAAACCGAACATCTTCTAAAAATAGTTTTATTTAAAGAATTTAATATTGCACAATGGACAATTAACGCAAGTATATTTGACTATACAGATTTAGTTGAGAATCAAGAAGAAATTCAGGCAAATATTAAGTATCGAGATCAATTTTCAGGTGGATTACTACTTAGAGGTTTGAGACCAAGCAGTTTGGATGCAATAGGAATGCAGTTTTCATTTAGGCTAGCAAAAGGAGTTTGGCTTGCCTATCACTTCGAATGGCCTCTAAATGTACTTAAAAATCAAATAAATTCTTTAAATCAACAATTTGGTTTGAAATTTGAATTCAATACTTTTGATAAAAGAAAACGGATCCCAATAATATATAATCCGAGATGGTAATTAAGTTGACAATCAATTATGTAATATATGTTAATAAAATCTAATGTGATTTTTTTTAATTATTTTTTAAATATTATATAATAGATAAATAAAGTAGTCGTTGAGTTTAATAGGCTTGATTTTTTAGGAATAATTTAGAAATAAATTAAAAATCAGCTAATGAAAATATAATAGTCCGTATATTTACGCACTTTTTTAATTAAATAAATAGTAGGTAAATCACAACCAAATGAGGAATTTGAATCTCTCTTTCTTTGCCTTATTGTTAATTTTTCTCGGATCCTGTGGAAAAAGACAACAAGACGGCCAACTTGTCGGTGTTCAAGATAGACCAAAGTGGAATGGAATCCACCCCTTCGGAATGGTATACGTTCCAAGCGGTACTTTCACCATGGGTCAATCAGATCAAGACAAATTCTCTACACATGTACAGAAAACCAAGCAAGTATCAATTTCTGGTTTTTACATGGACGACACCGAAATCACCAATAACGAATATCGACAGTTTGTATACTGGGTTAAGGATTCCTTAGCACACGCTATACTTGGACATTTTCAAGAAAGTGAGGATGGAACTTCAGACAAGATCGATTGGTCACAAGAAATCGACGGTGAAGATGAGGCGCTAAAAGACCTTAATTTTCAAGGGGCAGATGCCTTTAAAGGAATAACAGAAATTGATACCCGTAAATTAGTTTATGAGTGGGAATGGAAAGACTGGCAGATGGCTGCTCATAACAGAGATATTAAGAGAGGTAATATTATTCATAAAGAAAAGACTAATATTTATCCTGACACCTTGTGCTGGATAAGAGATTATACTTATTCTTACAATGAGCCATTAACGAGAAACTATTTTTCTCACCCTGCTTTTGATGATTATCCTGTTGTAGGAATTACTTGGAAACAGGCAAGAGCGTTCTGCTATTGGAGAACCCTTCTATGGAATGCCTATAAAGGTGAAGATGAACCGAATTCTGAAGAATTCCGATTGCCTTTAGAAAGTGAATGGGAATGGGCTGCAAGAGGCACACACGAATTAGCTCCTTTCCCTTGGGGTGGATATACCTTAAGAAATGCAAAAGGCTGCTTATTGGCAAACTTTAAACCAGGTAGAGGTAATTATCCTGAAGATGGAGGACAATACACCGTTAAAGCGGATGCTTATTTCCCTAACGAATATGGACTTTATAATATGTCCGGTAATGTTGCAGAATGGACTGAAACATCTTACCAAGACAATGCCTATAACTTTGTTCACGATATGAATCCTGATATTAAGTATGATGCTAGACCGGAAGATCCTGATTCTTACAAAAGAAAGGTTATCAGAGGTGGATCATGGAAAGATATTGGATGGTATCTTCAGACAGGTTCAAGAACTTGGGAATTTCAAGATACCTCAAAATCTTATATCGGATTTAGAACTGTATTGGCATTCTTAGGAAGGTCAATCGGCGATTTTTAGAATAGAAATATCATATCTTATAATTATTATTAATTAATTTAAAAATTCAAACAATGTCCTCAATTATCAAATCAGACAAATTTAAGTACGCAAAGAACTTTTTAATTGGAGTTGGAGCTTCCATCGTAATGATTGGTGCACTTTTCAAAATCCTTTCATTAGAAGGTGGAGATCAGATGTTGACTGCCGGTCTATGTACTGAAGCATTCTTATTCCTTATTTTGGGTATTTTGCCTCCAGAAAAAGATTACTACTGGGAGAAACTTTATCCAGGATTGGACAATTATGAGTCAAGAATTAATCCTTTAACAGAAGGACCAATGAAAGCTGGTGTAAGACCGCTGAATGGTGAAACTGTTGAAAATCATTTAGGAGGAATGCTAGGTGAACTACAAAATATGTCTAAAAGCATGAGCTCTTTAAAGGCTTTACAGGAAGTTGACTTCTCAAAGACTAAAGATCAAATGGGAGCAATGACTAATTTCTATACTAGAATTAATGAGGCTATGGCCACTTTAAGTGCTTCTGTAGATGATACTAAATCTTATAAAGATCAGATTGCTAATCTTAATAAAAATTTGACTAGCCTAAATGGTGTATACGGCAATATCCTTGGCGCATACAAGAACATGGGTGGTGGTTCTAATTAATTTTTAAGAGAAGTCATTATTATTTAATATTTAAATAAAAAAATATGTCAATACCTAAGCAGCCGCGGCAGCTGATGATTAATATTATGTACTTGGTACTTACTGCTCTTTTGGCACTTAACGTATCTGCAGAGATCTTTAATGCTTTCAAATTAGTAAATAAGGGTCTTGAAAAGTCTAACATTGCATTAGACCAGTCAAATGAAAAGATGCCTGAATCTATTAAGAAAAGAGCTGCGGCAAAACCTGAATTTCAGAAATATGCGGATCGTGCTGATCCAGCTGTTAAGATCGGAAAAGAATTTTCCGATTATGTAAAAGCAATGCTTGATAAATTAATAGATGAAGCTGGGAATCATAATGGAACTGTAGATGATGGCGATTATGTAATTAAAGGTGACCTCAAAAAATTGAAAGGTCAGAAAGACAAATCGGTAACAACCAGAAATATGGTTAATGCAGGCTGGGGTAAGGAGTTAAAAGCAAAAATTCTTGAAGCCAGAGCAAGTTATCTTAATTTAGTTGATACTGCTGATCAAGCTAAAATGGCCAGTGAAATTTCAATTGAAGTTGATGATGTGTCTTGGACTCACTCTGCTAAGAAAAGTTGGGAAGAATATACCTTTAAACAAATGCCATTAGGCGCAGTACAACCAATTTTCACTAAATTTATAAATGATGCAAAATCTTCAGAAAATGCCATCTTGAATTATTTAAGTGGTAAACTAGGAGGAGAAGATGTTGTATTGGATAAATTTACGGTTATCTCTTCACCTAAGAAATCTTATGTTATCAAAGGCGAACCTTTTGAAACTGAAATTTCCTTAGCAGCTTCTACATCAGGTAGTTCATCTACTAAAGTTTCACTTTCGGTTAACGGAGCAAATTTAGCTTCTAATACAGAAGGAGTAGCTGTTTGGAAGACTACAGCAGGTGAAGTTGGAATCAGAAAATACAATGCACTTGCGTCTGTATTTAATCCGGTTA
Organism: Saprospiraceae bacterium; assembly: GCA_040006775.1. Classification (GTDB taxonomy): domain Bacteria; phylum Bacteroidota; class Bacteroidia; order Chitinophagales; family Saprospiraceae; genus Vicinibacter. The sequence goes on along the minus strand of JBDTWI010000010.1, from coordinate 55,391 downwards.
CAAAAGAAACTAAAACCTATAAAAAAGAATTTGAATTTGAAGTTGGAGAGCGTTCTTGCTCAGTTTCAGCAACCAAAATGAACGTATTCTATATTGGAGTTGATAATCCTGTTTCAATTTCTGCAGCTGGTGTGCCTTCATCTCAATTAAAAGTAGATGCAGCAGGTGCCGGTATTAGCTTAACTTCACTTGGTGGAGGTTCTTATACATGTAAAGTTTCAACACAGGGTGAATGTTCAATTGCTTTAAGTGGTGGTGGTTTAAATAACACTTCCTTTAAATTCAGAGCAAAAAGAATACCTACTCCTGTTCCAGCACTTTCTGACAGAAAAGGTGGTATGATGCCAAACGGAACATTCAAAGCACAACAAGGTATTATCCCAACATTGGAAGGATTTGATTTTGACGCAAAATGTCAAATTACAGGATTCCGTCTAGTTAGGGTTGCACCACGTCAAGACCCTGAAATTAAGGTTCAGGATGGTGGACGTTTTGTTGGAGATGTAAGTTCTCTTATGGCAAAAGCTAAACCGGGCGACCGTTACATTTTTGAGGATATTAAAGCGCGATGTCCTGGTGATCAGGCAGCTCGTGAACTCAACGAAATGTCATTCTTAATAAAATAATTCTAAATACTATGACTAAATTAAGATTTTCATTTTTCACCATACTTTGCCTTACAGCTTGTATAAGCCTAAAAGCACAAGTTATGGATGAAACTATTACTGAATCCTCTATATTGGAAGATACTTCCGGCTATGTAGATGACATCATAGATCGCAAGGCGGTCATAGAGCAAAGAGTATTGGCTTATGAACCGATTCGTGAAGCAGACGTTACTTGGGAAAAAAGGGTCTGGCGAGTAATTGACGTCAGAGAGAAGATGAATCAAGTCTTCATGGAGCCTAATCGCGCATTCTTTGTAATCCTTAAGGAAGCTGCTGAAAGAGGTGATATTAAAATTTTTGCAGAAGAAAATTTTAAGAAGCCACTAAAAAATAGTGATTTGGACAAAATGCTTCACAGTATTGATACCACAACAGTTTTTAATCCTGATACTTATATTGAAGAATTGAAAATTGTTCAAAATGAGATCGATTATAACGATATTAAAACATTTCGTGTTAAAGAACTTTGGTATTTTGACAAAGAAAGTTCAAGATTAAACTGTAGAATTCTTGGAATTGCACCCATAAAGGCAGAAACCGATGAATCTACAGGATTAGTTAAGTATGAAGGACCAATGTTCTGGGTTTATTATCCTGAAGTAAGAAAAATTCTTGCCAAAGAGAGAGTATTCAATGACAAAAATGATATCGCTCCAGGAACTTGGGCAGATATCTTTGATGGAAGATTCTTCTCCAGCTATATTGTTAAAGAATCCAATGTTCAGGATATTCGTTTGACGGATATCTATAAAGGAGAATTTGATGGAGTTAAACTCTTATTGGAGTCTGACCGAATCAAAAACAAAATTCTGAACTTTGAGCATGACCTTTGGGTTTATTAATTGAATAAAGTTAAAGAACAGATAATAAAAAGCCGGTCTCCTTCAAGAGATCGGCTTTTTAATTTTAAGGAGGAAAACTGACTTTCTTACTTTGGGAATGATTGACCCAATTTATTTAATACGTGGGAATCAGGATAATCTCAATTCTTCATGTGAACTGTGAATAGGATTGATTTTTATATATTTATTGGACGAAGTTCAGATTCCAAACTTGTTCATCGTAATTTTGATCTAAATAGAGTCGTATTCAAAAGGCTTATGATAAGGAAACATTTTTTATTTATCGCCATTGTGTTGCTGTGTAATCTAGTAATTGCTCAATTCAGTGTGGTTAAACTTCTGGAACAGGCCCCAACAATACCGGTGACTTTTGGTAAAGCTTTTATGGACGCTAGGCTTGTAACATCCAAAGAAAGTTTGCTTGATGGTAGAGAATTTAACAGAGTAAAATCTTGGGAACCTTCACTCAGCTTGAAAAAATTTGGGGACGTTCTAGACTCTTATATAGAAAAAATAGATACTAGAGCCGAAGGCAATAGTTTTTCATTGTCTTATGTTTCAGATATTGATCCAGAAACAAAAGAATACTTAGAATTAATGACTAAAGCTGCGGACAGCCTAAAAATAAGATGGAAAGGATATTCCAAAAGAATCGTAGCAGTTTGTCCGGAATTTTTTCCATTAAGTGAAGAATTTGGTTGTGATGAAATTACTGCCAGTGGACAGAAGCTCAACCAATTTGCGATTGAAAAAAATCAGATTCTAGGTGAAGCAAGGATTGAACTCAAACCCCTTTTTGATCTTGTGCAACGATATTTTAATAAGTTGTATCTCGTTGAAGATGCCATGACTAACAATGAGGTGCTCAACGAAATTTCAAAGGCTTTGCAAGTACTTCAAGACTGGAATTACGAAGTGAACGCAGCAAATTCTAATATGGTTGAAACTGGAATTAGTCTAAACAATGCCCTTTGTGGTAGATAATTCACTTGCTTCTAATTAAAACTATAGAAGTCTAAAACCTTATACCAAATGTGCATTGAATCTGTAGAATATTAAGATCGGAATGTACCAAAGAGGCCACAGCATCAGGAATTCTATCGCCATTAAAATCAGAATTACCTGTAGCAAATGGTTGATAGGCGTCACCTAATTTATTCATTCTAGCCGCTAGATCTATGTAATATTTATTTCCGCGATAACCCAATCCGATACTGTAAGTTTTATTGGTAACTGTTTCATTTACGTATACAGATGGAAGAAATTCTAAGCCGCCTCTAAGTCGAAATTTTGAAACAGGAACTTCGATTCCAATTCTCGTTTCAATAACAGATTGAAATTGTTTTTTGATATCTGAATTTAGGAAATCCTGATATTCTTTATCTGCACTTTCAGAAAAGCTAAAACGGGAACGATCCGGTCTGAAATAATCCAGATCAACATTGATCAGTCCAAATTTTGAAACATAGGCTAGTGAACCAATCCATTTAGATGCTGTAATCAGTTTATATTCGAATAATCCATCTGGTGAATCAGAATGGTATTCCTTCAAAGCCTTGTTTTCATAGTAAGAATAAGTTAATCCGGTTTTATAGGTATCGGTAAAACTTAGTATACCTGGACTATGCCACGCAAGTCCAATTCTAAAGGCATTTACAGGCTTGTACAACACCCCCAAACTGCCTTTAAAACCTGAAATTTCAGACTTTAGTTCATCAGTAAATTCAAGTGCATTAAAGGGATCGAAATTATTACTGCCTGCAGCCTCAGAGTAGAGCTTGTTGATTTCATAATGTCCAATTGGAAAATCTAAATTTACTCCAAGGATTATTTTTTCATCATAGTTAGCACCAAAGGCTATGCTGATATCACCTTGATAACCCTTGCTTACATTGGTTCCTGACTTAGGTATTTGCGCATCCCGGTAAGCGAGAAGATCATTGGTATAAAAAATTTTATTCGAGTCAGTGCTAACATCATAAATTGCACCTGTTTCGTAGGCTAATTTTGTTTCAAATTCATCCAATTGGTTTGCTGAAAATCCTCGACCATCCGTAAAATTAGGATCAATGGAATTTTCAATAAATCGATGTAAAATGCTTCCTTTACTTTTTCCACTGAAACTCAGTTCTTGTTTGTAATTGGCGGTGTTGTTATATCCAATAAATAAATTATAATTTTCCCATTTGGAATAACGGTTTGGTTTGCCAGACAAGACTACACCAATATTATTTATATTAAAATCAGAACTGGTATTTTTATTCAAATTAGGATCTGCTTCCAGCTGGTACTTACCTGTTTTCGTCAATGAATATAAGCTAAAGCTAAAATCTGATTTCCTATAAAGGCCAAGTCCTGCAGGATTTATTCCGATAGCGGATTGATCAGCACCAATAGCACCAAAAGATGATCCTGTTCCAAGTGACCTTGCAGTTCCGTTAACTCTAGAGTTAGAGAATCTATAGGCATCAGAGCTATTCTGAGCATGAGTAAGTGAAATGCTAAGAAAAAGAACAGTTAAAATGGTTATATTATTCATGCTTTTAAAATTAAAATAATTGCACACTATTTGTCAATGGAATAAAAAGTATAAGGTCTAATTATAGTTTTTTCACAACAGTTTTATGATTTAGAAACTATATTTTATACGGTCAATATTTATTTTCTCCTAGGACTTGAATTTCCAGATCCAGAATTTGATTGATTTGAATTTCTAGATTCGCTTCTGGATTCATGTCTAGTCTCACTTCTTGATTGTTCTTGTCTTGAAGATTCAGATTTTATTGAATTTGAAGATTCAGAACTTTTATGATGTCTTGGAGATTCACTACTTTCTTTACTCTGTTCATTTCGTGCTTCATTACTAGGCCTTGACCTTTGTGGAGAAGAATTCTGCCCTTGCGCAGGATTAGAATATTCTCTGTTGTTAGGTCTGATTCTGTCAGAACTGTTGTATCCACCTGGATTTGGATTATTGTTCTCACTTGAACTTTCTTCATCTCTCTTTTTTCGTGGTTCAAATGATTTGTTATCTGAAGAATTGTTATTTGGTTTCCACTCATTATTCTTTGAACGATCAGGAGTAGTTGCAGGACTACTGGATTCCAACGGTTTTCTCTTCCTTGGTGAGTCTTCAGTTTTTTGATTAGGAGTTGTTTCAGAATTTGGTGCTTTGTAGGTTCTTGCCCTTCCAGGATTATTTGGTATTGTATTGCCATTCTGAGGAGCATCATCAACCTTATAAGTTTTTCTTGGAGAATTGATATTCTTATCTCTTGGAATATCCATAGAACCGCCTTGTTGATTGACTTTGCTAGAATTGCCATTTCCCAATCGAATTGGTCCGTGATCCGAAGTTGTGCCTATACCATTTCTTCGACTGCCAAAGTGCGTTCCTTTAGGATTGTTGGTAGGATTATATCCATTGTGGTGATTGTCATAGGTCCAGCCATTGTTGCGACTCCTATCATACCAACCATATCTGCCTCCCCATCCGTTGCCATACCAAGGATCATTCCAGGAATTGTAATAATTGTAGGACCAAGGATTCGAATAATAATTGAATGACCATACTGGACCAAATGGTCTGTAACCATAACCCCAATCCCAGGAATTCCAATAACTCCATCGATTGTAACAATGTCTTTGGTAGTTGCGATAGTGATAATAATCCTGATACCCATTAGAATAAGCATAAATATCTCTTGATAAAAATGGATCAAAATAATAGGGATTATAATAAAATTCATCCGCATAGAAAGGATCATAAAAATCCCTGGCATAATAATTTTGGTGAAATCGTTTAATTCTTGAGGAATAGTAATAATCGTATTCATCTTCATCAAAAGTTCCATCATCGTAAGTGTATGAATCGTCTTCTGATTTGGTTACTTCATTTTCCCTAGTATTATAATTTTGGCTTGAATAGCTGTCATTGCCATTATCTTGATCTGAATAATTTGACTTCGTATTCTCCTTATTTGGATCGTAATACACATCATCATATTGAGCGGACAGCGTATTTATCAAGATTGATAAAAAGATCGCAAGGGTTCCGAGCAGCATTTTATTTTTCATCTTTTGTGATTTTAGAAAAGGTGTTATTAAGTTCATTTATGGTGCAATTTATTACTTTTGTACCCTAAGTTAGTTAAAATAGATTTAAACTATACATGTGATTTAGTTAAAATATTTTACCAACATCAGGTTATCATTGAGACTTTTAGAAAATTCAATGGTTTAAATTCAAAAAGTTAATATTAGTTTAAAAACATGGCTAAAGTTATAACAGGACGTGCAGAAGACTATTCTCAATGGTACAACGATCTGGTCTATGAATCCGGTCTTGCAGATCAATCTGCAGTTCGTGGTTGTATGGTTATAAAACCTCATGGTTATGCTTTATGGGAAAACATGCGAGATGTACTCGATAAAATGTTTAAGGATACGGGCCATGTCAATGCTTATTTTCCTCTATTTGTGCCTAAAAGCTTATTTGAAGCCGAAGAAAAAAATGCAGAGGGATTTGCTAAGGAATGTGCTATTGTAACCCACTATAGGCTTAAAACGGATCCAAACAACAAAGGAAAACTTATGGTTGATCCAGAGGCTAAATTGGAGGAAGAACTCATTGTTCGTCCTACCAGTGAAGCAATCATCTGGAATACCTATAGAGATTGGATAAAATCTTATCGCGACTTACCCATATTAATTAATCAATGGGCCAATGTTGTTCGCTGGGAAATGAGAACCAGACCTTTTCTCAGAACTACAGAGTTCCTTTGGCAGGAAGGCCATACTGCACACGCAAGTAGTCAGGAGGCTATGGATGAGTCATTAAAGATGCAGGAAGTTTATGCGCGTTTTGCTGAAGACTATATGGCTATGCCGGTAGTAAAAGGAGCAAAGTCTGAAAATGAACGATTTGCAGGAGCAGAAGAAACCTATACCATTGAAGCCATGATGCAAGACGGCAAAGCCTTACAAGCGGGAACTTCTCATTATTTAGGGCAAAATTTTGCCAAAGCCTTTAATGTCAAATATTTAACTGATCAAAATCGCGAAGAATTCGTTTTTGCGACCTCCTGGGGGGTTTCTACTCGATTAATTGGTGCTTTAGTCATGACTCACTCTGATGATGATGGGCTTGTCCTGCCTCCAAAGTTAGCTCCAATTCAAGTCGTTATAATACCGATACCCAAACCAAGTGAAGAAATTGATGCCGTTGCTCAAGGAATAATAGATTCCTTAAAAAGCAAGGGAATTCGAGTAAGCTATGACCGATCTGAGAGAAACAGGCCAGGCTTTAAATTTGCTGAATACGAGTTAAAAGGAGTACCGGTTAGAATTGGAATAGGAGCTCGTGATTTGGAAAAAGGAATTGTTGAATTTGCTAGACGCGATACAAAAGAGAAATTCGAAGTTCCAGTAGAAAATGCGATTCAAGAAGTAGAAAAATTATTGGTAGACATTCAAAAAAGACTGTTCGAGAATGCATTGGCACTTCAAAAAAGTAGAAGTCATTATGTTGATGAATGGTCAAAGTTTGAAGAGATTATGAAAGGCGATGGCGGATTTGTTTATGCTCATTGGGATGGTAGTTCCGAAACAGAAGAATTAATTAAGGAGAAGACAAAAGCAACGATTCGTTGTATTCCAACGGATGACCATCTAAAAGAAAAGGGAAAATGTATACTTACCGGTAATGAATCCAATCAAAGAGTTTTATTTGCAAAAGCATATTAATATGAAGAAAGTAATTTTGTTTTTATTTGTTGGCTTGTTTATATTTGGACTGCAATGCAAAAATGCTGCTGCACCGAAAGAAACTAGTCGACCAGTTATTGAAAAGACGGTTGAAAGTGGCTTAGAATTTAGTTCAAAGTATGTCTGTCCAATGCATTGCAAAGGATCGGGTTCTGATCAGCCCGGCAAGTGTCCCGTGTGTGAAATGGACTACGAATTAAATGAGTCAATGAAAACTGATTCTGCCAAATAAATTATAATCATGTCTACTATCACATGGGCAGATTTTGAAAAAGTAGAAATTCGTGTTGGTACTATTCTAACTGTTGTTGATTTTCCGGCAGCTAGAAATCCTTCTTATCAGTTGGAAATTGACTTTGGTGAATTTGGTATAAAAAAATCAAGCGCACAGATTACGACGCTCTATCAAAAGGAAGAATTAATTGGAAAACAAATTATTGCAGTTGTTAATTTTCCTGTAAAACAAATTGCAAATTTTTTTTCTGAATGTCTGGTTCTGGGAGTTATAGGAGAAGATAAGGTTGTAATATTATTGCAACCCGAAAGAGAAGTTAAGAATGGGATGAGAGTGGGGTGAGAATAAATTATTAATTTTACTTGTAAATCTTAAAATAGTTAAAAAAGATTAATTTTTTTAACTATTATGTATTTAATCCGCTTTATGTATTTACTCAATTTTTTATTATAAAATTAGATTTTACAAAATCTTTTAACAAATTCTGCAGATTTAGTCCGAATCTTTAGGATATATAAGCCACTTGAAATACTATTCAAATTTAAATTAATATCTTTATTAAATGGATTGACTTTTGATAATATTAAGTTGCCATTTAAATTGTAAATTTCAATTTTCAGTACATCTGAATAATCTGAAATTTCAACATTCAACATATCTTGAACTGGATCTGGAAAGATTTCAATAGGATTCTTCCTAGAAGTGGAGTTTGCAATGCCCACAGAATTCATATTAGCTTTGATTAAAAAACTATTGAATATACTGCTATTATAGAGAGGGAAGTATTGGTTTACATTAAAGCTGCAATTTTTCACATTCACATATGAACCTGTAATGAAGAAGCTTTCATCCTCATCAAATTTAATTGAATTAATTTTATAAGATTTGGCATTTGGGGAATATACCCAAACAAGCTTATTATTCTGATCATATTTAACCAGAAAATTTTCATTTATTTCAGAAAAAGAATAAATCATCTCAGAAGGTCCTTGATCTAAATCAATGGAAGAATAAGCAAATCCGTAGATATAGTAATTGCCACTATTATCTAAATAGAGTCCTCTGCTTTGCTCCAAGGATGCACCACCGATATTAGAAGACCATAGCAAATTTCCAGCTTTGTCTACTCTGATAATAAAAATATCATTATTCCCTTTATTAATTAATTGATTATTATTAACACTCATATCTTCAGTAAAATATCCTGTAATAAATATTTCTCCTGAATTTGAAACTTTTAAACTTTCACCGGATTCTATTCCTTTGCCTCCATACGATTTTACCCAGTCGATTTGACCATTAGAATTCATTTTTGTAATAAAGATATCTGATTGTCCTTTTGAAGTAAATAATTTCTGTATTGGACTTGGATCCAAATCACTTGTATTATTATAATTACCGAGCAGGATGATATTGTCATTTTCTGAAATTTCTAATTTCCAAATGAGAACATTAGGATCATAGGAATGTACCCAGATTAATTCACCTTTTGAATTTAATTTTTGCACAAATGCATTGTAGTATATTCCAATAGGAATTTTCAAATTCACTTTATTGGAAGGATCAAAATCTATACTATCAGAATATATTCCTGCAATGTAAATATTGCCAAGATCGTCAATATTGGAATCAAATATATTTTCCCTTAATTTGGAACCGAATGTTTTTACCCATTTAAAATTTCCATTGGCGTCTAACTTTAATATAAAATAATCTTGGTCTCCGATTGACGAAGATTTATTAAAATTATTAGAATAGTCAAACTGAATCTCACCTGCAAAGGATCCTGTTATTATCAAATCTCCAATAGGATCTTTATGAATTTTTAATCCTTGAACATCATTGGTTCCTTGTATATTTTTTATCCATTTTCGATTACCATTAGCATCTATTTTTTGAATAAACAAGCATACATCTTTCCTTGAAGACAATCTAGAATTACCAACTCCAAGGTTCGTTTCTATTTCTCCAATATGGTTGCCAATGTGAATTACAGAACCGTCGTCATTGATCACCATATCAATACCATCTGATAATGATGTTCCTCCTAAATCTAAAGTTATATTTTCTTTTAAATCCGAATCTAGTTGCTGAATAAAAACATCAGCATTAGATTCAGATGAAATACTTTGGTTTGGATTTAATGGATTGTAATAAAATCGTCCATTAAAAGTGCCACTAATTAAAAAAGAATTGTTTTTATATAACAGAATTGTATTCAATAAAACTGAACTTCCATTGGATAATAGCAATTGATTTTTAATAGTCCAATCTTTATTTAGCTGTGTTAAGCTATAATTATAAGTATAATAATCATTATAGTACTTTTTTAAACCAATTTGATTCTTATCATTTCCTATTATATCATTTGTAGCTATTAGATAACCATCATTTTTATCATGAATAATAATGGGATTTTCTTCTCTAAGTGTATCACCTAAAGTTTGAAATGACAGTAGAATACCATTGCTCTGATCGTAGGTGGCTAAAAAAATGTCAGATAATCCATTTGATGTATAAATATTATTATTTTCAATATTGTAAAGCTCTTTATAAAAAGTTCCAACAATAACAAGGTTTGAGTCGTTATCAAAAATTAAAGAATTTCCTGAATTAGAATTGTCATTTTGATCAAAGAATTTAAACCAAATGTCATTACCGAATTTGTCAAGTTTCTGAACAAAACATGAATTTGCATAAGGACCATGAAATCCTAACGCACCTTGACCAGTGATATATGCATTTTGATCCTGATCAACTAATACATCCTTAACAGTCCCATAGGTCAATAAATAAATATTATGAGCTCTTATTAGGTCTCCATTTAAGTCATAATAGGCCAGAAAGTAATCTCTTATTGAAACAAATAATGAAGAATTGCTAGGATCAAAATCTATAGTTCCATTAGCTTGTCCAGCAATAGAAATTAAACCATTTTGAGTGATTTGCAAATGTTCACTAATTTCTGTATATTTTGATCCAAACTCTCTCGCCCAAAGTATCCTTCCCGAAACATCGAGTTTCAAAAAAAGAATATCCTTCTCACCTTTTGATGAAATTTTTTTCAATCCTTCTTCAGTCGATAATTCAAATTCATCATTGAAATTACATAATGCAATTAAATTTCCATCTGGATCTATTTGTATATCAATTCCTTCTTCATCATATTGGCCTCCAATGATTTTTGTCCAAACAACATCATTAGGAGAACTTCTTTTTTGAATAAAAATATCATTACCACCATTCCCTTCAATATGAGGAACTGTAGCTAAAGATCGAAAATCGGGTTTACCTTTGATAGTTCCAATTAAATATAGCTCATTGGATTTAGAACTTATAATTTTATTGATATGAAAGTGACTCCCATCAACAATGTTTACCCATGAAATTTCTTGAGCATTAAGACAAGTAGAAGCTAATAAAATATAGATTATTATTTTCATATATAATTTTAAAAATTGACTTTGATCAAGTAACTCCTTGCTACAAAATTCTTTGAAATCCTATAGATTTAAATTTAGAAGAAGAAGCCTTGATTATTTACTAAATTAATCTTTCACTTTTTCCTTTCAACTTTCAACTTTTTCCTTTCAATTTTTCAACTGATGACTAACGACTGATGACTAAAAACTTTCAACTATCTTATTTTACCTATCTTCTTTTAAATCCAGGAGTTCACATACTAAGTACCTCCTCCACATCTTTTTTCGAACCTATGATAATAGAACATCTTTGATGCAATTCTTTAACTTCTATTTCTAATATTCGTTGATTGTCTTCTGCGACACTGACACCACCTGATTTCTCAATAATCATACTGAGAGGATTGCACTCATAAAGAATTCTAAGCTTTCCTTCAGGATTAGTCTTAGTAGCAGGATAAAGAAATATGCCACCAAGGCAAAGTGTTCTGTGAACATCAGCTACCATTGAACCAATATATCTAAGGGCTTTATTTTGTTGGGCACAATGCTGGACATAGTTTTGAATTTTTGGACTAAAGCTATTGATGTATCCCTGATTGATTGAATAATACGTACCTGATTCCGGAATTCTCATGTTTGGATGGCTTAAACAAAATTCACCAACACCTCGATCATATGTAAATCCATTGACTTCTTTGCCTGTAGTATATACCAACATTGTCGAAGTTCCATAGAGAACGTATCCTGCTGCGACCAATTCAGTTCCTTTTTGGCAAAAATCTCTTTTTTCCAAAGGGCTTTTTTCATGCGTTAAGCGCTTATATATGCCAAAAATAGTTCCTACTGAAATATTCACATCTATGTTAGAAGAACCGTCTAATGGGTCTATGACTACAACATAATTTGATCGCAATAAAGTTCGATCGTTGAAATCAATAAAATCTTCATTTTCTTCAGAAGCAATTCCAGCACAAATACCTGAATTTCGGAGATACTCAATCATCATATCATTGGAATAGATATCTAATTTCTGAACCGAGTCTCCTGTGCTGTTGACGCCTCCATCCAATCCAATAATATCCATTAATCCCGCCTTATTCACAACGCGATTTATTATTTTAGATGCGATGCCAAGATGGCGTAAAAGTCCTGAAAACTCTCCTGTTGCATCTTCTTGTCTACTTTGACCGGCAATGATGAATTCATCTAATGTTGTACGACGGTGCATATTGATTTCTTGTTAGAGGCAAAGGTAGCCAATTTTAAGCGGTAGAATTGAAGAACCTTCAGCAATATTCCCTGTTTATATGTACTGATTCAACCATTAACTTGAAAAATTTATATCGATTAAATCTATACATCAAAAAATATCAATCTAAGTTAATCCTTGGGGTGATATTTGTTTTCTTGTCTAATGTATTTCGAGTCTTGCAACCTCAGGTTATCAGAGAAGCATTAGATGAAATAGTAAGTTATATCAAAGCACCAGAAAATCTTAGAAAACCTGGAGAACTGGTTCATCACCTTATGTTGTTCGGCTTGGTTGTTTTGGCTTGTGCGTTGCTAATGGGTTTATTTATGTATTTCATGAGACAGACCATAATTGTCATGTCAAGATTGATTGAATATGATCAGCGCAAAGATATTTTTGCGCATTATCTCAAATTGGATATTAGTTTTTATAAAAAAAATAAGACTGGTGACATTTTATCAAGAATTAGTGAAGATGTCAATAAAGTTAGAATGTATTTGGGGCCTGCATTTTTGTATGGATTCAATTTGATATCGCTTTTTATTGTTGTTATTTTTACGATGTTCAAAGTTAATTTTTGGCTGTCGATTTACACATTACTTCCTTTGCCATTGTTGAGTATCATCATTTACAAAGTCAGCAACCTTATTAATAAGAGAAGTGCGAAAATTCAAAAGCAATTGGCTAAAATTACAAGCATTGCTCAAGAAGCATACAGTGGTATACGCATTATCAAATCATTCAGCACTGGCAGGCATTGGGAAAATTATTTTGATGAAGAAACGAAGAAACACAAGGCACTTAATCTTCAGTTGGCTCAGGTAGATTCCATGTTTTTTCCGGCCATGTTTTTACTGGTTGGTATTAGTACTTTAATCACCATTTACATTGGTGGACTCAGTGTTTTTGAAGGTCAGGTAACTGCCGGAAATATTGCTGAATTTGTGATTTACATTACGATGTTGACCTGGCCAGTAAGCGCTATTGGTTGGTGTGCTTCAATAGTACAACAGGCAGAAGCGTCTCAAAGTAGAATTAATGAATTTTTAGCCATTGAACCAGATATTAAAGATAATTTGAATTCAATACATAGAATTGAAAAATACGATCTTGAGTATCATCATGTTAATTTTTCATACCCTGAAAACAATGTAGTTGCTTTAAAGAATATTAATTTAAAAATTCCACATCATTCTAAAATTGCTATTTTGGGTAAAACAGCAAGCGGTAAGTCCAGTTTGGTTGAGTTGTTGTTGAGAATGTATGATCCCACACAAGGAGAAATTCTTCTAGGAGGAGTTAATCTTAAAAATATATCCTTGCGAACTTTAAGAAATAAAATTGCTTATGTGCCACAGGATATTTTTTTATTCTCTGACAGCATTAAAAACAATATCCTATTTGGTACAGAAAGTGATAGAGAAGCTGAATTGCATGAAAGAATGAAATGGTCATCAAAAGTTGCTGCAGTTGATCTTGAAATTGAATCCTTTTCAGATCAATATGAAAGTATACTTGGAGAAAGAGGGGTCACACTTTCGGGAGGTCAAAAACAAAGAATAAGTATTGCCAGAGCTCTTGTTAAGGATGCTGAAATAGTCATTCTTGATGATTGTCTATCGGCTGTCGATACTTTGACTGAAGAACAGATATTCAGCGAACTAATGCCCATGTTGGAGAATAAAACATTAATTTTGATTACACACAGAATTTCACAGACTAGATATATGGATAAGATCATAGTCATGGATAAGAACGAAATAGTAGAATTTGGAAGTTATGATCAGTTACTCGAACAAGAAGGTATTTTTACTAAAATGCACCATATTGAGACAGATGGCAAGAGCAAGATCCAATCGATATTGAATTAGAACTTGCTTCTTCAAGACTATATTCCAATTAAAGAATTAGATGGATTGAAAATAATATTCTATTTTTGATACTTAATCATTCTCATAAGTACAATGGAATCGAACAAAAGACCAGAAAATGTGTACTCTACGAAGATGCGTGCAGGCCGTCGCACCTATTTTTTCGATGTGCGCAAGACAAAAGGAGAGGATTTTTACATTTCAATTTCAGAATCCACAAAGAAGGTTAATGGAGAAGGTTATGATAAACACATGATTTTTCTCTATAAGGAGGATTTCAATAGGTTTGTCGAATGCCTTCAGACGGCAGTTAACGAAGTAAAAACGAACTTTCTACCGGACTTCAATTATGATTATGTTGAACCAAGTCCTCCAATTTCAGCAGAAAACGAGAATAAGACGGAGGATGAAGAAAAATCAAAAGAGGAAGATCATTTGTCCTGGTAGTTACTTTTAATTAACCTTCCAACAATTCAATTTCAAGATTCATTAATGCTGATTTAAGCTCACTTAAATCATGTTGTTTGCCCTGATTGGTACATTGTATTATTCCTGACTGAAGTATTTTTCGGCACTCATCGATTTGATTTAATCTTCGATAGGCTGCAGCCAAGTGATAGTACGCTCCAGTATATTCGGGTTCATTGGCCAAGAGTGTTGTGTACCAATCAATTGCCTTTAGATAATCGTCTTCCAACTCACACTCTTTAGCCAAAGCAAAGAGCAGGAAGCTGTTTTTAGGACTTTCTTTAAGCAATTCTTCTAATTGAAATTTACGATTCATTAAGGGAATTTTGACAATTCGAGACAATATTATCCTATATCTTTGAGCCTAAGAAATAATTATGAATTTATTAGTTTGTATAAGTAAAACTCCTGATACTACCGCGAAAATTGCGTTTGATCCTTCGGGTAAAAAATTAATAGAAGAGGGCATTCAATTTATAATGAACCCCTATGATGAATGGTATGCTTTGGTAAGAGCAATTGAATTAAAAGAACAGCTTGGCGGTCAAGTAGATGTCATCCATGTTGGAGACGCTCAATCAGAGATGGTGATCAGAAAAGCATTGGCAATAGGTGCAGACGCTGCTTATAGAGTCGATTGCATTCCAAAGGACTCCTGGGATACGGCAACTCAGATTGCACAACACATAAAAGGAAAAAGCTATGACATCGTATTTTTGGGTAAAGAAACCATTGATCACAATGGATCTGAGGTGGGCTGTTTACTTGCAGGAATGCTTGACTGGCCTTATATCGCATACGCTAATAAGTTAACTGTTGCAGAGGCCAAAGCGATGGTTGAATCTGAAATAGAAGGTGGTGTAGAATTGGCTGAAATAAGTTTACCTTGCGTATTGAGTTGTGCCAAAGGAATGGCAGAACAGCGAATCCCAAACATGATGGGTATAATGAATGCAAAGAAAAAACCTTTAGAGGTACTTACTTCAATTGTTTCTGATTCTAAAATGCAAATTGAAAAATTTGAACTGCCTCCCGCAAAATCTTCTGTTAAGATGATATCGCCAGATCATGTTGAAGAGTTGGTAGAAATATTCAAATCAGAATTAAAAATAATTTAAAATGATTCTAGTATTAATAGAAATTCAGGACGGTAAAATAAAGAAAAGTAGTTTAGAGTCATTGTGTTTTGCTGCACAAATTGCAATTGTAAAAGGACTTAAAGTAAAGGCCATCTGTTTTGGTGCAGAGGATTGTGATATTGAATTGGGTGATTATGGTGCAGATGAATTGTTGGTTGTCTCTAATTCTGCAACATTTGAAAACGATCAAATCGCGAATGTTATTTGTCAATTGAATGTTGAAATGCAAGCTGAATTTATTATCTTAAGTTTAAACAGTACAGGAAAAAACATTGCTGGAATCATAGCTGTAAAAACTCAGAAAGCATTGTTGTCAGGTGTTGTAGGCTTGAAACAGGAAGCAAATGGAATTAGTTTTGTTAAAAATGTGTATTCCGGAAAAGCAACTGTCTATTATCACATTGAAGCTCAGGGAGCAGTACTTGCAATTATGCCAAATGGAGTCTCTATACAATCGGATAAGGCTAAGAAAGCAACTAAACAAATACTTAAAATTGAGCCTCAAGCTTCAAGAATTAAAACTATTGAAAAAAGAATGGTTAAGGGTAAAGTACCTTTAACAGAAGCTAGTATTGTTGTATCTGCTGGTAGAGGAATGAAAGATCCAGGAAATTGGGCTATGATTGAAGAAATGGCTGAACTCTTAGGCGCAAGTACAGCATGTTCCAGACCGGTCGCTGATGTTGGTTGGAGGCCACATCATGAACACGTTGGACAGACCGGAATTGCCATTCGACCAAATGTATATATAGCAATTGGAATTTCAGGTGCCATTCAACATTTAGCTGGTGTCAACAATTCACGTAAGATAATCGTTATCAATAAAGACCCGGAAGCACCATTTTTCAAAGCAGCAGATTATGGAATCTGTGGGGACTTATTTGAGGTGGTTCCAAAAATAAATGAGGCAATAAAAAGGGCCAAATCAAATTCTTGATTTAGTAAACATTTGAATTGGAGGAAAAAATTAGTATGCAGAAAATTGAATTAGAACTTATCGCTTTATCACACAGTGTTACCCAAACGCAGAATTATGCTGTGGTCTTAGGCGAAATGGGCGGTAATAGAAGGTTGCCAATTGTCATTGGTGGATTTGAAGCTCAGGCTATTGCAGTAGTTATGGAGCGAATGAATCCAAACAGACCATTGACTCATGATCTATTTAGGAATACTATGGCTGCTTACAATATCGATATTAAGGAAATCATTATCAATGATTTAGTTGAAGGGATATTCTACTCCAAATTAATCTGCGATAAAGACGGAGACATCATTGAAATCGATTCCCGAACCTCTGATGCTTTAGCGATGGCTGTTCGATTTAATTGCCCAATCTACACCTATGAATTTATTATGGAAGGTGCAGGGGTTATTATGGACGAATTAGAAAGTAATTCATTTGCTGAAAGCAATAAGGTTATGGCAAAGTCGATGACTTATGAAAAATACTCTTCAGAAGAACTCAATAAATTATTGAATAAAGTCATTGGTGAGGAAGATTATGAGAAAGCAGCAAAAATTAGAGACGAAATCAATCGAAGGAAATAGATTCCTTCATTTAACTGCACTTTTGAGTAATTTTATCAATTACAGAATTTTGCAATTAGACATTTTGTAAAAGGTCTATCTGAATGGAATTTTATGATCTAATTTTGTTTTCCTAAAAGGATTAGCAGGTGTATCATGCATTTATTTTTTTTCAAATAAACTTAGAATAATGCTAATATAATGAATTCTAAAAAGCTATAAATTCTTATAATATCGATAGTTTCTGTTTTAGGAGGATGCTGTAGATATGCCGATTGTATTGGCGATGATTTTGAATGCAATCTGTTCATTAAAAGTAGTATAAATGGAGAAGATTTGATATTTGGAAACAACAACTTGTATGATAGGAAGAATATAAAATGTTTTTCTACTAAGGGTCAAGACAGTACATTTTTTGAAGTTTCATTTATTGAATGGCATTATCAGAATAATGATAGTGCAATGAGTATTAGATTTAGTCCTGAAACTGATGCATAAATCTTTTTGCAATATGATGAAATTGAATTGGATACAATTCAAGTAAATTATCGAATGTCATCGTCTCATTGTTGTGGAGATCACATTTATGTCTCAAATCTTAATTATAATGGAGAAGATTATTCGGGAATTAAAAGTATAATAGTAAAAAAATGATGGTCGATGTCTTTAAAACTTTTCTATTTATTCTTGAACTGAAAAATAACTCAAACATAGTTTAAATCTTAGCTAATAATTGAGTTGTATTGAAATAGTAATGAAACTATTTGTAACTTATAAGAGAACAATTTTTTAAGAACTACTCATTAATGAATGACTATTATTTTCCGAACTATGGATTGGTTTTTACATTGAATTTTCAAAAGATAAATTCCATTTAAAATAATGCTCGTATTTATATATTGATCTGATGAATTCAAGGTTTCCTTGAAGACTTCCTTTCCAGAAAGATCAATGAGTTGTAAAAAGCAGCCTTGGTCTTGGTTCAAGTTGGAACGAATATGTAGTTCCGAGTTTGCAGGAATGGGTGATAAAATAAGTTCAAGTTTTTTAGACAAATATTCTGATACATCATTTGTCAATAAATCACATTTGTATATACTTACTATTTCGATAGAATCAATATCAGCGCCTATATCTTTTCCATCAGAGCCGGCATTCTTATAAATACTTGAATCGGTAAGACGATAATTGCCTGTAACATAATTTGTAAATCTAACAGCGGCGATATTAGCAGGAAAATAATTTCCACTCGGAAATCCTGTTGCAGAACCACCAATAATTGCATTTTTGGTCACACTCCAATTTGGATTGAAATAAGTAGCTAAAGTAGTATTGGCATTAGCTGTGCCACTTCCAATAAATCCATAAACAGCTTTGGAAACTAAATTATTCTGAAATACGAAAGAGTCTGTCTTAGGAGAACCATCAGAAACCATATAGGCGTTAGTAGTAAACCCTGTGTTATGATCAAAGATAATATCTGTTGGTCCATTCAAGACTTGAAACATTCTACCATCTCCACCCATTCCCAAATTTGTTACATTCAGTACATTATTTTGAATAAGTAAACGTGAAGTTCGCTGACTAATATTTGGTGCATCAAATCCAGAAATATTTATGCCTTGCGCTACATTGACAAATGTATTAAACCTAAATGTAATATCTTGGACTGCCGACCATGGTGCTGTATTATTTTGATTTCTCGGTGTAAATAGTAAAGCAAAGCCAGATTGTGCATTCGGCCAACAATTCTCAAGTCTGTTACCTTCTACAAGCACTCGTTGTGCGTTTTTAAATTCAAGAAGATTTTTAATATCCCAAAGTTCGCTCATCCAGCTTAGAGGTTTGAAGAATAGGTTGCAACGGATTTCGATATCTGAGGGAATAGCATTTGGAATACTCGGATCAGAACCACCGAAAATTACATTTTCACCGGCACCTTCGAGGTAATTATTAACTATTTTGATAGGTCCGGTACTACTGTAAGATGCTAATGCTTGACTATCTGCACCATCTTCCTTGCAATCTGAAATATAAGAATCTATAACTGAAAGGTATGCACCATTCAATAATATACCTCTGCGACTTCCAGCCTTTGGATCTCCATGGATATAACACCTATCGAATATGATGTTATTGGGTTGTGTAGTTGCTGTTTTTTCTCCATTGCCAATTAGTATGACATTATATAAATAGTTTCCTGGAACTGGTTTGAATTCAATACCAACAAATCTGTAATGATGCGAATTGGCAACGGTATTGATAGTTCCTCCAGAACCTGCTCCTACAACTATTTTTGGCATATTTACGGCATCTGAAATGGACACTCGATTACAGGGGCTTGGAAGACTAGAATATGCTGAAGAACTAATGTATATCCATCCTGTTCCAGTAGTTTTATTTGGCAATGTGAAAGGTCCAGTAAAAGTGATTCCTGCTTGTAACTCAATGAGATCTCCAAGTTTAGCTGAGTTCAAAGCTGCTTGAAAATTTGCGCTCGTATTTACATGAAAAATTTGTCCGCCAACTGGTGGATTGTAACTAGTTTGAATAAAGATTTGGGGTAAAGTGGGATATTTAGCGGCGCTTATTGTAGGTAACTTGATCAGTATCAGGTCTAGTATTAACAAAGAAAATAATCTTATGTACTTATTCATCAGTATTTTTTATTTTTTAACAAAGCTATTCTAAATAGCTTAATTGATAACACTAATCAAATGAGAGATGGGTTCAAAACATATCAAATATACAATGAAAATAATTAGAATACATTGAATTGTGGGTGTAATAAGTTCAGTGAAATGGATCTAAATCGCGTTCAATAAATATCTTTACGAGTCGAGTTTGTAGGAATTTTATAAATAAATTCAACAATTTGTCCAATTTGCTTTACTCAATCGTCTTAGAAGAGTAAACAAATTATTTAATCAATTAAATTTTAAAAAATGAATGAGTTTTTATTGGTATTCAGAAGAAATACATCGAATGATGAACCACAACAATCTCCGGAACAATTACAGGCCATAATGAAACCTTGGCAAGATTGGATAGGAAGTATTGCAGCTCAAAATAAATTAGTGAGTTCAGGAAATCGATTGACTTCTGAAGGTCGGGTAGTGAAACCCAATAATGTAATTACAAATGGCCCTTATGTTGAATTGAAAGAGGCTGTAGGTGGATATATTATTGTAAATGCGAATTCCATTGATGAAGCAGTTGAGCTTTCCAAGGATTGTCCAATCTTAAGTATGGGCGGAAATGTGGAAATAAGGCCAATTGTACCAATGGATTAAATCAACGCTAAAATTTTTAAAGCCTCTGTATTTTCGCAGAGGCATTTTTGTTTATGAAAGAAAAAGAACTAATACCACATCTTTTTAAAACAGAGTATCGAAAATTGATTTCGGTACTATGTAAATTAATTGGTATTGAAAATATTGAAATCGCTGAGGATATAGTCAGTGACACTTTTCTATTGGCTTCTGAAACATGGGGGCAAAAAGGGCTACCGGATAAGCCAACTGCGTGGCTTTATAAGGTATCGAAAAATAAGATGCTTGACTTTATAAAACGAGATAAAATATTTAATTATAAAGTTGCCTTTGAATTAAAAAATGCACAATTAGGATTTCAAGAATTGGAGATTGATTTGTCTGAAAAAAATATTTGTGATAGCCAGCTACAAATGATGTTTGCGATTTGTAATCCCTGTATTTCTTCACAGGATCAAATTTGTTTATCACTAAATATTCTTTGCGGATTTGGAGCAGAAGAAATTGCAAATGCTTTTTTAACTAATAAAGAAATTATTTACAAGCGTATTTCCAGAGCAAAAGAAAAATTGAGAATAGCCAAAATAAAAATTGAATGGCCAACAAAGGCAGAATTAAATGAAAGATTAGAGAATATTCTAACAACAATCTATCTCTTGTTCAGTGAAGGTTATTATTCAAGTTCACAAAACACTACTCTAAGAAAAGACCTTTGTCTCGAAGCAATGAGATTAAATGTATTGTTATTGGAAAATGAAGAAACAAACTTACCAATTGCTAATGCCTTACTTTCTTTAATGTGTTTTCATGCATCTCGATTTGAAGCAAGAACAAATAAAAATGGAGAATTGATTCTATATCATGAACAGGACGAAACCCTATGGAATCAAGAACTCATTCGAAAAGGAGAATATTATTTGACCCAATCTTCTCAAGGAAATAATCTGTCAAAATATCATCTTGAAGCCTCAATTGCACATTGGCATACTCAAAAGGCAGATAGTGTAGAAAAATGGGAGAGCATATTGCAACTCTACAACAAATTAATACAAATTGAATACTCACCAGTAACAGCTTTAAATAGAACTTATGCATTAGCAAAAGCCAACGGAGTAGAACAGGCAATTCTCGAAGCAGAAAAGTTAAATTTAAAGGACAATCATTTTTATTTCACCCTACTTGGAGAGTTGTTTAGAAGTATTGATAAGGATCAATCAAAAGCTCATTTTTTAACAGCCTTGTCCTTAGCCAAGGCTTTGCCGGACAAGCATGTAATTAATCAAAAAATAGAAAGTCTTTGAGGTTGTCCAGCTTTATTGTGTACTTTCAATAGGCTCAAATTTTTAGAATTAAAACTTACTTAGATTTAGAGTTGAGTATTCAATTTTTGTGAGCAGATTAGTTTAAGTGCTTTGAAATTTAGCACAATTAGCATGACTTCACTTCATCACAGCTACTTATAGAATAGAATCTTATGAATTATTAAGAGATGTTTGCACAAAATGTTAAAAAATTAAAAAAAGCACTAAGATAGTTGCGCAGTCAAATAACTGCATTATATTTGCAGTCAAATAACTGCACAAATGGAAGTTCGCAGAGACGTTTTTCAAGCCATTGCCGACCCAACGAGAAGGGCAATTTTGAGTCTAGTTGCTCTTCAGGCAATGACGCCAGGAGCAATTGCAGAAAATTTCAACTCATCTAGACAGACCATTTCAAAGCACATTCAAATTCTTACTGAATGCGAAATTCTAGATCAGGTGCAGAATGGAAGAGAAATTTATTATCATTTCAATCCAAAAAAAATGAAAGAAATCGCTAATTGGCTAGCACCATTTGCAGGGATGTGGGATGAAAGATTTAATAAATTGGAAAGTGCAATGAAAAATTACAATTCTAAAAATAGATGATGGAACTTAAAACAAAAATTAGAGCGGTTGAAAACAGTCAGGAATTGTTTATTACCAGAGAATTTGACCTTTCTGTGGAATTATTGTTCATGGCTTTCACGCTTCCTGAAATTGTAGAACAGTGGATGGGTACTAAAGTGTTGAAACTTTTATGCACAAGACATGGCAGTTATCAATTCGAAACTACTGATCCAAAAGGAAATATTCACGGATTTAATGGTGTTATTCATGATTGTATTCCAAATCAGAAAATCATAAGAACTTTTGAAATGGAAAATAGCATTTTTGGAGTCCAGCTAGAGTTTTTAGAGTTTAAAGAAACAGAAGTTGGGAAGAGTGAGCTCAGAATGCATGTTATATATCAATCCATTGAACACAGAGATCAAATGCTCAAGTTACCTTTTGCTCAGGGAATTAATATGGCACATAATCGACTACAAAATATTTTAAGTAAACAAAACTAGAAATTATGAAAGAAAATCATATGAATCCAAAGGTTGATTTTTATTTCAACAAAGCCAAAAATTGGCAAGAGGAGTTGATTCATTTAAGAAAGCTTGTCCTAGAATGTGGATTATCAGAAGAATTGAAGTGGGGAGTCCCTTGTTATTGTCTTAATAAAAGTAATATTGTACTCATTCATGTTTTTAAGGAATACTCTGCACTCTTGTTTTTTAAAGGAGCATTACTAAATGATCCAAAAGCTATTCTCGTTCAGCAAACTAAAAATACTCAAGCAACTCGCCAGATTCGCTTCACTAATGTTAAAGAAATAGTAAAACTTAAAAGTGTTATAAAAGCTTTTATTTTCAAGGCTATTGAAGTTGAGAAAGCCGGAATAAAAGTGGAATATAAAAAATCTGCAGAGTATAAAATTCCAGAGGAATTTGAAAGTGAAATGAAAGAATCATCTAAATTGAAGAAAGCTTTTCAAGCATTGACACCTGGAAGACAGAGGGCATATATACTTCATTTTTCAAGTCCAAAATTATCCAAAACCAGAGCATCAAGAGTTGAAAAGTATATTCACCAAATACTTATGGGTAAAGGGCTTAATGATTGAAAAACTTCAGTATTGAAGTGATAAGAATTACATTATCATTATTTCGACTACGATTCATCACTCGCTTTAAATTTTATTAAGGAAAATTATATTTTAAACGATAAATTTTAACTCATCAAAAAACTTTAATATGGAAAAAAGAAATTTAAGAATTTATTGGATAAGCACAAGTTTAGTTGCTGTTGGAATGATGGGAAGTGGTATTGCCCAGTTGGTAAAAGCTGAAGGAATGGATTTTGTGATAAAATTGGGATATCCATCTTATTTTTTAACCTTGCTCGGAATTTGGAAAATTCTTGGTGTAATAGCGATATTAATTCCGAGATTTCCGTTGTTAAAAGAATGGGCTTATGCAGGTTTTTTCTTTGCAATGACCGGTGCAGTTTATTCACATTTGGCAAGTGGAGATTATGATATTAAAGGCATTATTGGTCCTTCAATGCAGACTATTTTTATTCTTAGCTCATGGTATTTCAGACCTGCCAACCGCAAAATAAATTAAGCAAAAATAAAACACTGAATAATTATTAAATACAAACTATTAAGCTTAATTAATTTTGTTGTTCTTCTAGGCGGTTACACAAATTATAAGACCATTACAAGTAGAATTACTGTTGATATGCATCTAATTTTGATAACTTAAAGTCAGTTATTATTGAGCAATTTTTATAAGGTGCATTAATAGTTCAAAAAATTAATACTTTTGCTTTAATTAGTAAATTAAATTGAATTTAATGTTTACGCTAGATCAAATAAAGGAGGCCAGAACTAAAGTTGTTACTGGGGAGGACTTTCCAAAATATATTCAAGAAATTAAGCAATTTGGTGTCCTATATTATGAAACATTTGTTGCTGACAGTCATACTGATTATTTTGGTTTGGACAATTCTCAAATCAAATCAAATGCGTTATATGAAGTAAAGCACATTTCAGATGAAAGTGATAAGGAAAAATTTATGGATTGCTTGAGAATTCATCAACAAGGGGGAACTGATTATTTTACCTTTAGCCAAGATTGTGCGGAAGCTGGAATTGAAAGGTGGATTGTTAGATTGGATGAAATGAGCTGTACTTATTATGACAAGTTAGGAAATGAAATATTAGTAGAAAAAATTCCAGTTCCTTAGTGTATTCAACTGATAATTTAAACTTAGAAATAGAACTACATGGCAAGCGACAGAATTTTGAAAAAGACAATTCTAATTCAGGCAACTACTGCTCAAGTTTGGAATGCATTAACCAATCCAGAAAAGATAAAGGAATGGCTTTATGGAACAAATGTAAAGTCTGACTGGAAAGTTGGATCTTCAATAATCTTTACAGGTAATTGGGAAGGAACAGAATATATTGATAAGGGAACAATTTTGAAATTTGAGATTGAAAAAGTTCTGCAATACAATTATTGGAGTAGTTTTTCAGGATTGACCGATAGTGCTGAAAATTATTCAGTGCTTAGTTTTATTCTTAAACAAAGTGACAATGCAACTGAATTGACTTTAGAGCAATCCAATTTTGCAACGGAAATTATGTATGAGCATTCAGATAAAAATTGGGACAGTACCTTAGATTTGTTGAAAAAAGTAGTCGAAAATTAAATTGCACAAATACTTAATTTAATAAATGCAATTTGATTGTTAAAGGCATAATTTAAAAAACTTGAATTTTAAGAACTTGAAATTAAAGGTTTCCTAATAATAGTGGAAAATACCTTTGTTCTATGATGCTCATATGCCATCGTTGATGACCAGGAATAATAAATCCAATTGCAAGTACTGAATATTTTATTCCATTATATCCAGTACCTTCATTTTGTAACATTTGATTTGAATAGGATTTGTATTGAGCAATTGAACTTTGGCGTAAGATGGTTAATTCTTCTACTAAATCATTTAGATTTCTTAAATTAGTCTGTGCATTCTGTGCAAAAAGGTTTTCATCAAAGGATAACATTTGTTGTTGATCACCTCTAGCAAAAGCTGTTGACCGATAAGCAAATACTCTTTCTGCATCAATTAGATGTTGAAAAATGTCTTTAATTGTCCATTTACCTGGTTCATATATCTGGTCTCCTAGTTTATTTAATTTTTCAATTGGAAGTGTTTTTAATTCATTTAAACTAGTTTCCAATGCTACCAAATGGTCAGCATCATCGTTTATATTGATGTACCTATCAAAATATTCCGGCATTGATTTTAATTCTGATTTTTTCATGTATTTTTTTTGTAAAGATAATTCTTGTAAATTATTAATTGAAGTCTTAATTAATTTTATTTGCCATATTCAATAGTTCCAAACTTGTTCTCCAATTTCTTGTTGTGGCAGATACTTTTAACTTAGTTTCAAAAAAGGTATTAGACAACTTTGAATTACCATAACCATTTGGACAATATAAGTAAATTGCTCTATCAGTTAGCTCAAATTCATCCTCTGAGAATGAGCTATTATTTAGTGTATTCACAAATTCTAATTTAGCTTCTTCTGCAAGATAGGTAATGTGAAAGAAGTTGGATTCTTTGTTTGTATCTACAAATGGGTTATTATTAATAATATTTTCTAAATCTTTGTGCTCTATTACAATTACTGGAACTTCATGACCAAATTTTTCTCTTATACCTTTTGAGATTTTAACCTCCAATTTTTTAGGATCTGTTAGTTTCACCTGAAACACTAAATTTCCACTTTGTATATAGCTCTGGGTATTTGTAAATCCAAGTTTATTAAAAACTTGACGAAGTTCTTCCATTTTTATTATTTTATGACCACTTACATTGATTCCTCTTAATATCGCGATATAGGTTTTCATTGTTTAGATTAAATGGATTCCAAGTTAAGCTTAGTTAATTTGTCTTCAATATTACCTGTGTTGATGGTTGTTATTGGTTCAAAGAGCATAATAGAAACTTCATTTTCTGCAACGGGTCTGTGTTCAGTTCCTTTTGGAACAATTAAAAAATCATTTTCATTAAGTTCAATTTTCTTATCTCTTAATTCCATACGAAAACTCCCTTTAAGAACATAGAACATCTCATCTTCTGCTTCATGCTTATGCCATATAAATTCACCCTTAAATTTAACCAACTTTACATGCTGGCCGTTTAACTCTCCAACAATTTTGGGGCTCCAATATTCTGAGAATTGTGAAAGCTTTTCAAACACATTAACCTTATTCATTCGCATTCAATTTTATTGTAGAACAAATTATTTTATCATCTCTTATTTGGCTCAATGGATTTGTATTGATTAAGAATAAGTTTAAATTTTTCCACATTGATTGGATTTAATATTTTTGAGTTACTCACAGGATATTTTTGTAGTAGTTTGAAGGGTCTAGAGGGTCTTTTCTCGAATCCGCCACCACAATTTGGGCATACATTGAAGAGAATATTCTTTGCGCAGTCCAAACAAAATGTGCACTCGAAAGTACAAATCATTGCATCTTTGCTATCATTGGGTAAATGTTTACCACAATGTTCACAGTTGGGTCTAATTTCTAACATAATTTTGATAAATTAATTTACTAAATTATTATTTACGCTTAATGCTAATCGTGACTTTCGTGTTCCATAATTTTAAACAAATGAAGTAAGTAGGGAAATAAGGCGTCCATACTTTCTTCTGCTCCACGTTTTGAACCAGGCAAAGCGAGAATTAAGCAATTTCCTTTCAAACCGCCCAAACTTCTCGATAACATAGAGTAGGGCATATGCTCCTGTCCATAAGATCTTGCAAATTCTCCAATACCTGGAATTTCTCGATCTAATAAAGGCCTTATTGCTTCAGGTGTTTGGTCTCTTTTTGATAGTCCTGTACCACCTGTCAAAATAATGACATCTATTTTTGAATTATACAAATTCAATACTTTCTCTTGTATGGTTTGATATTCATCTGGGATAATGCTGTAATCTAGTGTTTTCACACCTATTTTATCTAACTTATTGATTATACTTTTACCGGCTGTATCTTCTTTTTTGCCTGCAGAAATACTGTCTGAACAAACTATAACTGAAGCATTAATTATCCGATTTAATTTATCTTGAAATTGTGATTTACCTCCTTTCTTGCTAATTAATTTTATGTTTTTAATTTCTATTTCTTTATCAATCGGTTTGAGCATATCGTAGATTGTCAATGCAACTACAGAAGCACCATGCATTGCTTCAACTTCTACACCTGTCTTGTAAATTGTACGAACTTCAGTTTCAATAATTATTTCTAATCCTTCAATTCTATGTCGAATGGAGGTGTATTCTACGGGAAGTGGGTGGCAATCAGGAATCATTTCGCTCGTTTTCTTAACTGCAAATAAACCCGCAATTCTACTTGCTTCAAAAACATCTCCCTTCGGCACTTTTTTATAAACAATGGCATCTAGAGTTTCTTGTTTGCTAACTTTAACTCTAGCCTCGGCAATTGCAGATCTATGACTTTTTATTTTATTTGTTATGTCTATCATTTTCTTTGATTAATTCACTATCAATTATTTTCTTTCCAATTGGATGTAGCATTGTCCAAGATTTCTTTTCCCCAAATGGGTACTTCTGTTTTAATTCGATTGACAATTTCCTCACAAGCAGAAAATGCATCTTTTCTATGTCTTGAAGAAGTAAAGACAAATAGACTTATTTCACCAGCATGTACAGTCCCGCAACTGTGATAGATGTGCATGCATGATAAGTTGTATTTGTTAAAAATCTCCTCTCGAATAATATGAATTTTTTCTTCTGCCATTTCTACATAAGCAGTATATTCAATAGCAGTAACTAATTTTTGTTCTAATTCGTCAGCACGTACCTGGCCAAGAAAAAGGCTATGGGCGCCTATATCCTTTTTTGAACTATGTTTAGCAATAGAATTTGCAATAAAATTAGGTAAAATTGGACCTTCTATAAATACTTTTTTCATTATTTTTTCATTGTATTAATTCATTCTGATTAATCCAAAAATCAATTCCTCCTTCAAGACTATAAGCTTTTGCAGTGGGATTAAAATTCATAAATTTGGTCACTGCAATTTGACTTCTGATTCCGCTTTGACAAAGGAATATAATTTTTTTATCAGTAGGTATTTGGTTTAATTCTGAATCAAGTTTACTTAAAGGAATTTTGATAATCTTGATTTTCTTCAACTCGGGTAATTCATCCAATTCGCGTATATCGATAAATATTATTTCTTCTTGAATCTCTAATTCATTAAGTGCTTCTACAGTTATTGCATTTCGAACTGAATTATTGCAGAACAGTTCATAATTGAATTCATGAAATGAAGCTTTATCAAAAGGTGCATGTTGAGAGTTTGGATTTTTTGGAATGATGTCAAATTCATATAGAGAATTTTCCAATGCATTGTAGCATAGCATTTTATTTGTTAGTGATCTTCCTATACCTGTAAGTAATTTAATTACTTCAGCAGCTTGCATTGTTCCAATAATTCCTGGAATAACTCCAAGTACGCCGACTTCATTACAAGATAATTCAACTGCATTTTTCGGTGCAAATGGAAATAGGTCTCTGTAATTTGATTTGACTCTACTATCCGTCGTAGGATAATTGAATGTGGCGAGCTGACCTTCAAATTTAAATACTGCACCAAATACATATGGTTTTCCAAGTATGACGCATGCATCATTCAGTAAGTATTTAGTAACAAAATTATCTGTTCCATCAATCACTATGTCATAATTTACTATAATCTCTAAAGCATTTTGATTGGTAATTTTAAGATTGTGTTCATGAACACTTATTTCAGAATTTAGAGTTCTGATTCTTTGAGCAGCAATCTCAGTTTTTAATCTGCCAATGTCTTGAGAAGAAAATAAGATCTGCCTTTGTAGATTTGAAATATCAACGGTATCAAAATCTACAATACCTAGCGTACCAATTCCTGCAGCTGCCAAATATTGTAAAGCAGGGCAACCTAATCCTCCGACTCCAACAACGAGTATTTTTGCAGAAGACAATTTGTCTTGCGCCAATTGACCAAATTCTTTAAGTAAAATCTGTCTTGAATATCTTTGATTTGTAGACATGTTAATATTAGCCTCCGGAAAATGCAGGCATCAATGCGACTACATCCTCAGGATTCAAAATGATTTCGGATTCGATTAGACTTTTATTCACTGCTATGAAATAAGATATATTTTTTAGTTCAGGAAACTCTTTTTCCAAGTGTTCTTTTAATTCTTTTGTATCCTTAATTTCAGTCGCACTCCAGGTGGATTTGCCAACAAGTTCTGAGACTTTTCCAAATGCAAGAATTTTAATAGACATATTTTATTTGTTTTATCAAAATTGAAAATTTATTATTTATTTGTGTTATGTGGTGAATAATTTTATTGTAGCAATTAAAAGCACAAGTGACAATAACATTTTAAGATGAAAAGTATTAAATTTTGAAGAGCCAACATAGGATCCACAGAAACCTCCTATTAAAGCGACGATAACCATTAAATTAATCGATTCATCCAATTGTATTCCATTCATAGCGTTTCCTAATAGACCGGACAAACTATTCACGAATATGAATAGTGCAGATACAGCTGCGGTTGATTTAATTTTTGCCCAATTCATTAGAAGTATAAGTGGACTTAAAATAATACCACCGCCGATGCCTATTATACCTGAAATTAAGCCGATAATTAGACCAACAAATAAGGAAATTATTAATTTAGGTTTTTGGATGTCAGAATCACTTTGTTTGGATGAAAACAAAAGTCTAGCAACTGAAAATAGGAGTAAGACGCCGAGTATTTTTTTATAAATATTTTCATCCAAGGTAATCATACCTCCAAGAAACGAAGCAGGAATTGAAGCAAGTGCAAATGGCCAAAACAAATCCCAGTTGAAATGGCCAGCTCGATAATACTGATAAAATGCAATAGCTGAGACAAATATATTCAAGACTAAAGCAGTTGAACGCATAGTTTCATGATTGTAAGAAAAAAGGGCCATTATTGCAAGATATGCACTGGCTCCACCATGTCCAACTGAGGAATAAAGAAAGGCTACACAGAGCAAAGAGACTAAAAAAAGTATTTCTGGGCCATTCATCATTATAAAGTCTTATTCATATCTTTTTTAAATTTTTCAAATGCTTTTTGTAATTTATTAAACGCATCAATCAATTTTTCACCGTCCTTATTGATTGTAGTTCCACCTCCATTTTGTCCACCTACAATTTTGGATACAATAGGACGAGGAGCTGTTTTGTTCATTTCATTAATCATTTCCCAGGCATGTCTGTAAGACATTTTTAATTCTTTAGCAGCGAGTTTGATTGAACCATTATTTCTTATCGATTCTAAAAGCGCCTTTCTTCCAGGACCAATTAAATGTCCGTTGGCATTTTCAATCCAGATGTGACCTCTAATTTTAATATTACCTATTTTCATTTAGATTTAAACAATTTTAAGCACTTTCACTAGTTCACCTTTTGGGAATTCTTCTTGTTCTTCATCCAATTCTATTAAACAATTTGCAAGCGCAAATGAATTCAGCAAATAACTTTCCTGATTTTCAAGTATGTAAGCTTTCTGATTTTCAATTTTTCCTTTTAAAAAATAACACAAGCCTGATTTTTTCTTGTAATTTTCTGCTAGAGGTAAAGTAAAATTTTCAAAATATTGCTTTCTAGTAAAAGCGCTAATCGCAGGTACAATATATTGATAAAAACAGGTCAAAACTGCTGCTGGATTCCCAGGCAATGCGAAAATTAAAGTCTGTTTGTACTTGCCAAATAAAAAAGGTTTACCGGGCTTTTGTTTCACTTTATGGAATATTTTTTCCACCTTATTATTTTCTAGTGCGGAAGGGACTAAATCATAATCTCCAACTGAAACACCACCAGTTAAAATGATGATATCTAAGCCTAAAACTTTTTGAATAGCTATAGATAGAGCCTCTTCATTGTCATCAATTATTTCTACAGACTCAGGCACTATACTCATTTGTTGCAAACAAGCTAATAGAGCTATAGAATTTGATTCATAGATTTGACCTTCATTCAGAAGATTTCCTGCCGCGACCAATTCTTTTCCTGTTATGATTAAGCCAATTTTTGGATTGGAATATATTTCAACAGTTGTGACACCTAAGGCCGCCAAATAAGAAGTTGCCGCAGCTGTCATCAAAGTATCTTTAGCTAGGGCAAGTTCAACTTTTTTTATCTGCGATCCTTGTAATCTTACATTGACTCCATATTGAATATTTGGATCTTCAATAAATAGCTTAGTTTCTACTTTACTAATTTTTTCCTGCACAACTACAGTATCTGTACCTATGGGCATTGTAGCACCAGTGAAGATTCTCACAGTTTGATTGCCTGAAATGACAGAGTCAAATGAATTTCCGGCTTGAACTTCTCCCATTATTGTCAACGGTGACTTTTTATCCCATTCGTTAAAACTAAATGCGTAACCATCCATTGCTGATTGATGAAAGGGTGGGGAATCTATTTCAGAGTAAACAGATTCTGATAAAACATAATTCAGAGAAGATAATAAATCAACAGTTTTATACCTATAACCTAGGCTATGCTTAAGAATAAGATTTTTTGCTTCAGAAACAGTTATCATATTTAATTATTCAATACCGATATGCCATAAAAGGAATAACGAAGTTAAAAAAAATATTTTTAGCCACCAATATTAATCATACTTCGATTTACAATTTGTAACACATCAATTTCGTGATAGTTTTCCCCAATCTGTCCACCTAGAGCTTGAGCCTTCGCTTTTACGCTCTGATAAATCAGAGGCACGATATCTTCTCCTTTTCTAAGTGAATTAAGAATATCCAATTCGCCTTTCGAAAATAAGCAATTTTTCATTTTCCCATCTGCTGTAAGTCGCAATCTGTTGCAGTTGTCACAGAATGGAGCTGTCATAGTACTAATTACAGCGAAGGTGCCTAGATGACCAAGGGGTTTGAATTTTTTTGCCGTATCATTCATTCCATCTTTTAGCTTAACGAAAGAATATTTTGATTCAATTACTTCTAACATTTCAGCATAGCTAAATACTTTTTGATCATTCCAGTTATTTTTATCAAAGGGCATGAACTCAATAAATCTCACATGAACATCCTGGATTTTTGTCCATTCAATAAAACTTAAAATTTCATCATCGTTCATACCTCTCATTATAACCGCATTCACTTTGACATGAAAACCTTTATTTAAAAGTAACTGAATATTATTCCAGATTTTCTCAAAGACATCTCGTTTTGTAATTCGGAAAAATTTTTCTCTATCGAGAGTGTCTAAACTAATATTAAGTGATTTAATTCCTGCTTCCTCGAAAATATTTATAAATTCATCTACTCTGGTTCCATTTGTAGTCAAGGTCAATTCAACCGGATATTTAGAAATACATTGAATTATTTGTTGGGCATCTTTTCTTACTAATGGTTCACCACCAGTAAGTCTAATTTTGCGAATGCCTAATTTTACAAATTCTTTTACAATTTGGTCAATTTCTTCAACTTGCATCAAATTTGCAGAAGGCATAAAATGTGTATTCTCTTCAGGTATACAATAAAGACATCTAAAGTTGCAAGCATCTGTTAGTGAAATCCTCAGATAGTCGTGAATTCGTCCGAATTTATCTTTAAGCATCTAATTAAATTATAGTTCAAACAATCAAAACAGCTTATTAATTGCTTATTGCAAAGATAGGACATAAAGCTCATTTTGACCATTTAAGAATAGTGCTTTAGAATTAACTTAAATTGCAAGAGATCTTAATAAAGAATTTACACTTCCAGAATCTAAAAATTAAGGTGATTTTAGAATGTTCTAAAAAGCCTTATTTTACCTTACCTTTGTATTAAAATTTAATTGCTTGAATCAGAAGCTACTTTTAATTACTCCGCCATTTACACAACTCAATACTCCTTATCCTGCTACTGCATATCTTAAAGGTTTTCTTAATACGCTAGGTGTCCAAAGTATGCAGTTGGATTTGGGATTGGAGGTTATTCTTTATTTATTTTCTAAAAAGGGTCTTAGAGAATTATTTGAAATTGCAGAGCAATCTAATAAAGAATTGGATGAAAATTTATATCGAATTTTTGTATTGAGAAATGAATACATAGAAAGCATTGATAATGTTATTTCATTTTTGCAAAATAGAAATCCGACATTTGGTCATTTGATCGCTAAAAGAAATTATTTACCTGAAGCTTCAAGATTTAATAATCTAGTTGATTTAGATGAAGCATTTGGGCCAATCTGTGTGCATGATAAAGCCAAGTATATTTCAACTTTGTATCTTGAGGACTTATCTGATTTTATTAAAGAGCTAGTTGATCCTCATTTTGGATTTAGCCGATATGCTGAAAGATTGGGTAGAATGGCATCTAGATTTGATGATCTTTTAGATGAATTGGAAGGGGAAAATTCTATGATTAGCTCAATTATGTTAAAATTACTTTCAGATCATATGGAAGTAAATAAACCTGAGTTGGTATGTCTTTCAATTCCTTTTCCGGGGAATTTGTTTTCAGGTTTAAAGATTGGACAATTCATTAAGTGCAATTACCCTAAAACAAAAATTGTTTTAGGTGGGGGATTTGTAAATACCGAATTAAGAAGTCTTAATGATAAGCGAGTTTTCAACTATGTAGATTTTGTTTGCCTGGATGATGGTGAAGCAACATTACAAATACTATTGGATCATCTGAATGGCAAGAGGGAATTGCAATATTTAAAAAGAACTTTTGCGATTAGCGGCAACAAAGTTGAATTTCATAATGCTGCAATAGAAAAGGATGTTCCTCAAAAAGAAACGGGTACTCCTGACTATCGTGACCTAAAATTAGATCAGTATTTATCTGTAATAGAAATTGCGAATCCAATGCATCGACTATGGAGCGATGGCAGATGGAATAAACTCACACTTGCTCATGGATGTTATTGGGGAAAATGCAGTTTTTGTGATGTCTCTCTGGATTATATTGGTCGATATGAACCCTTATCCGCAACAGAACTTTGTGACCGAATTGTGACAATCATTGAACAAACCGGTACCAACGGATTTCATTTTGTAGATGAGGCTGCTCCGCCGGCTTTGCTTATGGAATTAGCTATTGAATTGATTAGAAGAAAAATAAAAATAAGTTGGTGGACCAATATTCGATTTGAAAAAACATTCTCAGATTCACTATGTCAATTGTTAAAGGCTTCAGGATGTATTGCTATATCCGGAGGATTAGAAGTAGCATCGGATAGATTGTTAGCTAAAATGAAGAAAGGTGTTACGGTCGAACAAGTAACAAAAGTTGCTTATTCCTTTACGAAATCCGGAATTCTTGTTCACGCTTATTTGATGTATGGATTTCCAACACAAACAAGTCAGGAAACTATTGATTCATTAGAAATTGTTCGACAAATGTTTGTGCATGACATTATTCAGTCAGGTTTTTGGCACAGATTTGCGATGACTGCTCATAGTCCAGTTGGTCTAAATCCAGTTGAATTTGGAGTTGAAGATATAACTACTCAATTTATGGGATTTGCGGACAATGACCGTGAACATCTCGATCCTGAAGGATGCGATCATGAACTTTTCTCTAAAGGATTGTCTACTTCTCTCTTTAATTATATGAATGGAATTTGTTTGGATGAGGATCTTTCGAGTTGGTTTGATGTTGTTGTTCCCATAACTCTGCATCCTAAAAACTATATTGAATCTATATTATTCAAACAGGATCATTCAAACATAACAATGCGCCCTAATGCTATAGTCATTTGGCTTGCTCCGACTCCTGAATTGCATTCTAAGGCTTCTGGAGAATTAGTTGAATTGATATTTTATGACCGAGTTGAAGAGTGGAGCCTTGAACTTCCAAAGCAAATTGGAGAATGGCTGCATTCTAAATTCGAGCATTTCGTTATTGGAAATAAAAAGCTTTTTGAATTTTCAGAATTTGCTTCAGATTTTGAATCCTCGTTTAATTGTTCAATATCTGAATTAACGAATTCATCCTCATGGGAGATACTTACAGAGAAAGGCCTAATTATAGTTTAATATTCGTTAAATAAATAATAAAATTTTATTCAAAATTAGTTTGAATTCGCTTTAAATTTGCAAACTAAGATAATTCTTAGTAAATTTGTCTTGAGATTCTAATATTATGAGTATTAAAATTATTAATTATACTTATTTTTATAATTCATTTTTTTATGCATTTTACACAATTGTAATTTTTAAATCGTATAATGGTTTGAAATAGGTAAATAGAATCGAAAGAAATTATATAAGAACATTCATTATTAATAAAATTTCAAAATTATGGCAAAGGATAAATCACCAAAAAAGAAGGCCGATAAAACAGCGGCTTTGAAAACACCAAAAGAAAAGAAAGCCGAAAAGGCGATGAAGAAATTTGGAAAAAAATCTTACGAGAAAAATAATGGAGATTAGAAAAATAACTTTAATTTTAGTAATTTGAATATATGAAAATTACTAAGAGAGTAAGTATTTTTTAAAAATTTTATAATCAAGGAAATTTTAATTTAAGTACATAATTTTCAGGAATGAAAAATTTGTAATTATGGAGAGGGAATATCTCAAAAAAGGGTTATTGGTTTCTTGAAAAGAATCTAAGATTTATAACTTTTTGTTTCCGAGTTTTTTCTAATGATGTTGCATAAACAATTGCGACAATTAGTGGTCCAATAATGAACTCCTATTTTAATGGTCAAGGAGAGGAAATCCACAAATATATCTTCTTTTTTAATTCTATACTTAAATACAATTATTCATAGGACCTGCTTTAGATTAAAGGATGGATTATATGAAATTTGATAATTGTAAGATCAATGAGTTTGTCAAAAAATATGTATGGACTCATGAAAGCTGCAAAATTTGAGCAACCCATTTACTATCAATTTTGCCCAATGGCAAATGATCGCAAAGTAGCTAATTGGTTAAGCAAAGACAAAACAATCAAAAATCCTTATTACGGTTCGGAAATGTTAAGTTGTGGCAAAACAGTTGAAACCATTAAATAAAATTTGAAGTGTGAAAGATACAAATAAAGTACTTTATTGTGTAACATTTCTACAAAATCTAATGGTAGTATTACACAGTAAATAATTCAGTTTACAATAGATAAATTATATAATGAACAAAACAATTAAATTTTTCGGAATACTTAGTATTTTTAGTACGATTATTTTTTTACAAGCTTGTCAAGGAAATACTAAAAAAGTGAAAGATGACGCAGAGACTTCAAAATCAATGATGAGTTCTTTGCAAATGAGAGATAGTATCAATTATGCGTGCCCAATGCATAAAAATATTAAAGGAAAAAAAGGAGATAAATGTTCGGAATGTGGAATGGATATGCAAGAAATGACATTTTGTTGTTCAACGCATAAAAATATGATAGGAATGAAGGGAGATAAATGCTCCGAATGTGGAATGGATATGCAAGAAATGACATACTGTTGTCCAATGCATAAAAATATGATAGGAATGAAGGGAGATAAATGCTCCGAGTGTGGAATGGATATGCAAGAAATGAAAAATATAAACCATTAGATAATTAAATAATGTATCATTATAGCGGAGTGGAAAAGCTTCGACTTTCTTAATTTTAAACAATGACACAAACCTATAAAATATTAGGAATGACCTGTAATGGCTGTCGTAACCACGTTCAAGAATCGTTAAGCGAAATTCAGGGCGTTTCTAAAGTAGAAGTAAATCTGGAAGAAAAGTCGGCAAGTATAGAAATGGAAAAACACATTCCATTAGAAGTATTTAAGACCGCACTGGAAAATGATGGTGGAAAATATAGTATAGGAATGTTGAACGAAACAATGGTAGAAAAGCCAAAGGAAAAACATATTTCAAAGCCTGATAATAATGGAAAGTATTATTGCCCAATGCACTGCGAGGGTGATAAAATGTATGATAAAGAAGGCAACTGTCCCGTGTGTGGAATGGATTTGGTAAAGCAGGCGAGTATTTTAAATGCTGTAAAATACACTTGCCCAATGCACGCAGAAATAGTAGAAGATGCTCCTGGCAATTGCCCAATTTGCGGTATGGATTTAGTGCCATTAGTTCCAACAGATAATGAAAATAAAGCCTATCAAACATTACTCAAAAAATTTAAAATTGCGGTGGCTTGCACACTGCCCATTTTGATTTTAGTAATGGGCGAAATGATATCCAACAACCCCATTTCAAAGTATCTGAATGTAGATTTTAAAAATTGGCTTCAATTCGTATTATCTCTTCCAGTTGTTTTTTATGCTTGTTGGATGTTTTTTGAAAGAGCTTGGGTTTCTTTCAAAACTTGGAATTTAAATATGTTCAGTTTGATAGGTGTGGGTACAGGCGCTGCATTCATTTTTAGCATTGTTGCCTTACTTTTTCCATCCATTTTTCCCGACCAATTTAAAAATGCTGAAGGTTCTGTTTTTCTATATTTTGAAGCAGTGACCGTTATTCTTTCGTTGGTTTTATTAGGGCAATTATTAGAAGCGAAAGCCCACAACCAAACTAGTGGAGCAATAAAAGAACTCTTAAAGTTAGCCCCAACACAAGCTGTTTTAGTTGAAAATGGAATTGAAAAAACAATTTCTATACACGATATAAAAGTAGGTGATTTGTTGCGAGTTAAGCCAGGCGATAAGATCCCTGTTGATGGCATTATTACAGAAGGCAGTAGCAATGTAGATGAAAGTATGATAACTGGTGAACCTATCCCCATAGAAAAAAAAGTAGATGACAAAGTAAGTTCAGCGACTATCAACGGCAATAAATCTTTTGTAATGAAAGCCGAAAAAGTGGGCGATGAAACCCTACTTGCACAAATTATAAAAATGGTAAATGATGCCAGCCGAAGCAAAGCACCCATTCAAAAGTTGGCCGATAAAATTTCTAAATATTTTGTTCCTACGGTTATTATCGTTTCTGTAATTACCTTTTTTGTTTGGAAGTTTTTTGGCCCAGAGCCTTCTTATGTATATGCTTTTGTTAATGCTTTGGCAGTACTGATTATTGCTTGCCCTTGTGCTTTGGGTTTGGCTACGCCAATGAGTGTGATGGTTGGTGTGGGCAAAGGTGCACAAAGTGGCGTATTGATTAAAAATGCAGAAGCATTAGAAAAAATGGATAAGGTAGATGTGCTTATTACCGATAAAACAGGCACTATAACCGAAGGAAAGCCATCATTAGAAAAAATACATTCGTTCAATAATTTTTCTGAAAATGAACTTTTGCTTTTTGCAGCGTCTATTAATTCTCAAAGCGAACACCCATTGGCAGAAGCCATTGTGAATAAAGCAAAAAAAGAAAAAGTAGAAATAAAACCTATTTTCGAGTTTGAAGCAGTTTCAGGAAAAGGTGTTTTAGGCAAGGTAGAGAATAAAAACATTGTTATTGGCAACGATAAACTTTTACAAGAAAAAAAAATAGCCATTTCTCCATCTCAAAAAGAACAAATCATAAGTGAACAGAAAAAAGGTAAAACTGTTTCCTATTTCGCTATTGATGGTAAATTGGAAGGTTATTTGGTTATTTCCGATGCTATAAAATCAAGTAGTAAAGAAGCCATTCAAAAATTAATGGATGAAGGCGTGGAGGTTATTATGCTTACAGGAGATAATCACAATACAGCAGCAGCAGTGGCGAAAGAATTAAACCTTACTAACTTCAAAGCGGAATGTTTGCCACAGGATAAATTAGAAGAGATTAAAAAACTGCAAATCCAAGGAAAAGTAGTAGCAATGGCAGGAGATGGGATTAATGACGCACCTGCTTTAGCACAAGCAGATATTGGAATAGCTATGGGAACAGGTACAGATGTAGCCATTGAAAGTGCAAAAATTACTTTACTGAAAGGAGACTTACAAGGCATTGTAAAAGCAAAGACATTAAGCCATAAGGTAATGTGGAATATAAAACAAAATTTATTCTTCGCTTTTGGGTACAATGTATTGGGAATACCTATTGCAGCAGGTGTTTTATATCCATTTTTTGGAATACTATTATCACCAATGATAGCGGCAGCAGCAATGAGCTTTAGTTCAGTTTCGGTTATTGCAAATTCATTGCGATTGAAAAGAATTAAAATATAAAAATGAAATATTTAAAATGGTTATTCAGAAAACTCTTTATGAAAAAGTGTTGTCGATAACAAGCTTTTTGCTGCTTACAATTAACACAATTTATGCTCAAAAAGCAGTTCGTTA
Organism: Saprospiraceae bacterium; assembly: GCA_040006775.1. Classification (GTDB taxonomy): domain Bacteria; phylum Bacteroidota; class Bacteroidia; order Chitinophagales; family Saprospiraceae; genus Vicinibacter. The sequence goes on along the minus strand of JBDTWI010000010.1, from coordinate 15,750 downwards.
CGATTTGTTTGTTCGTGATACTTTTGTAAATTTTTCAGGAAAGGAAAAGCGAGCCATTGCAGTAAATGGACAAATTCCAATGCCAACCCTTACTTTTTATGAAGGTGATACTGCAGTAATTTATGTACATAATGCACTAAAGGAAGAAACTACATTACACTGGCACGGATTATTTTTACCTAATAAGGAAGACGGTGTCCCCTATTTAACACAAATGCCAATCAAGAAAAATACTACCTATAAATATACTTTTCCAATCATTCAAAACGGGACTCACTGGTATCATAGTCATTCAGGTTTGCAAGAGCAACTTGGGATGTATGGAAGTTTCATTATATTAAAAAAGCCAAATGATCTTAGTTTTAGAAAAGGTATTGATGACCTGCCTAGTATACCGATCGTATTAAGTGAATGGACGGATTTAAAGCCTGAAAATATTCATCGTATGTTGCACAATGCAACGGATTGGTTTGCAATAAAAAAGGAAACAACACAAAGTTATTTCGAAGCCATTCAACAAGGTTACTTTAAAACAAAGCTTGTTAACGAATGGAAGAGAATGAATGCAATGGATGTTAGTGATATTTATTACAATCGTTTTTTGATAAATGGAAAAAGCACCAATCAGTTATCACAATTTAAAGGAGGTGATAAAGTCCGGTTACGTATATCAAATGGTGGTGCATCAAGTTATTTTTGGCTCACTTATGGAGGTGGTAAATTAACTGTAGTAGCAAATGATGGAAATGATGTTGAGCCTATTGAAGTAGACCGCTTGATTATTGCAGTCTCTGAAACTTACGACGTCATTGTAACTATACCAAAAGATGGAATTTCATATGAATTTACTGCAACTGCAGAAGATAGAACAAATTCAGCTTCTTTGTTTTTAGGTGCTGGAATTAAGCAATTGTCTACGCCTTTTCCCAAATTGAAATATTTTGAGGGAATGAAGATGATGAATAGCATGATGCGTATGAATGGTAATTTAGATGATATGGGTATGAAAATGTCCTTAAATGAAATGGATATGAATGAAGTGATGTATCCTGAATTGAATCGCGAGCCTATTAATTATGAAAATCCTAGTACTACAGAATTGAATATAGAGGACGAACACGGCGATGGAAATTCAGTTTCTGAGCTTTTGACATTGAACTACACCATGTTGAAATCAACGAAAAGCACCAAGTTGCCTGCAAATGTTCCAATTAAGGAATTGTATTTTAAATTATCTGGGAACATGAACCGATATGTATGGAGTTTGGATAATAAAGTTGTTTCAGAAGCTGATAAAATCTTCATTCGTAGAGGAGAAAATGTAAGAATTATTTTATACAACGGATCGATGATGCGCCATCCAATGCACCTTCATGGTCATGATTTTAGATTACTTAATGGTCAAGCTGAATTTGCACCACTAAAAAATATTGTCGATATCATGCCCATGGAAACAGATACCTTGGAATTTAATGCCAATGTAGAAGGCGATTGGTTTTTCCATTGCCATATTTTATATCACATGATGAGTGGAATGGGGCGAGTTTTTAGTTACGAGAATCAGGCCCCAAATCCTGAAATTCCAAATCCTAAATTTGCTCAGCGTAAACTATTTTCAGATGATAGACAGTTTCACTCTATGGCAAGAATAGGCTTAGAAAGTAATGGTACAGATGGAGAAGCTATGTTGGCGAACACAAGATGGAAGGCAAGCACTTTTTGGCATTTGGGATTGCATGAAAGACATGGATATGAAAGTGAAACTATGTTTGGCAGATATTTTGGTAGAATGCAATGGCTTTATGCTTATGCAGGGTTTGATTATCATTTTAAAAAAAGTAACCCTTCTGAAAATAATATTTTTGGTAATGAAGAGTTCAATCTACTTGGACAAGTGAGTAATAAGAATAACCGTAAAGCTGCTGTCATTGGTATTTCTTATATATTACCCATGTTGTTTACTGCAGATGCAAGAGTTGATTCTTATGGGAAATTTAGATTTCAATTAGGAAGAGAAGGTGTTCCTATTTCTAAAAGATTAAGAATGAACATCATGGTTAATTCGGATAAAGAATATATGTTTGGAGCAAGGTATCTACTAAACAGATTCTTTTCACTCTCATCACATTATGATAGTGATATGGGAATTGGTGCTGGATTCGTTCTTCAATATTGAAATTAGGATTAAAAATATTTACAATCTAAGCTATGTTCAAAAAATGATTAATTTTAAATAACAAATTATAATTAACAATTCGAATTGTATTTTTTATTATATTTACAAATGAAATCCAAATTCTAAAATTGAATTTATGAAAAAAATATTAAATAAGCTTCCAATAATTTGCATTGTTGCTTTACTAGTTGCTTCAAAAACAATTGCTCAAAACAATTGCCATGCTTTATTTAGCAGTAAACAAGATGCAAATACTTTAAATTTTAATTTTACCGATCTATCGTCGAGTCAAAATACAATTAGCTCTTGGTCATGGGATTTCGGTGATGGAAGTACATCTGTTTTACAAAACCCTTCTCACGAATATACACATTCAGGATCCTTTTTAGTATGTTTAGCAATTCATGATAACCATGGATGTAATGATCATTTATGTCAGTATATAACCGTTAATCCAATTCCTCATATGGATTGTATGGCTTTATTTGGTTTTCATCAAATTAGCAATTCTCTTGAAATAGACTTTGTAGATTCTTCTAAAAGTTCAAATACCATCACATCATGGTCTTGGGATTTTGGGGATGGTAGTATTTCAGAAATTAAGGATCCAACTCATATCTATGCACATGCTGGAACATATACTGTTTGTCTGACAATTCATGATGATCATGGTTGCAGCCATCATATTTGTTATCATATAATTGTAAATGCTACTAGCTCATCTTGTCATGCAGATTTTAACTTCTCATTAGATTCGAATTCAAATATTTTTACTTTTAAGAATACCTCAATTGGAACTACAATTCATACTACTTATTTATGGGATTTTGGAAATGGGGACAGTTCCACGGAAGAAAATCCAGACTATAAATATACACATACTGGGCATTATATAGTTTGCCTTTTTATTCATGATGATTCGACTGGATGCTCCTCTCATTATTGTCATGAAATAAATTATCAACATACAAATCATCACTTTCATAATGTGGTTGAACATTTTTCTTTCGATGCCCCATATTATTCGCAAAATAGGTTATCTCGTGAGAAAGTTCCAATATCGATCTATACTAATCCAATATCAAATCAAACTACAATTCAATACGAGCTCCTAAAAGATGAATTTGTAGGTATTGAACTTTATAACTTAAATGCTTGCAAAGTTGAAACCATTTCAAAAGAATTTAAACCCAAAGGAATTTATACAAAGGATATTACACCAGATTTTATCAATGGGATTTACATCGTCAAAATTATTCTGGACCATCAATCTTATTCGAGAATAATATCAGTAGTTAAATAGTTTGGAGCAAAGCAATGAATTTCCTCGTCCTTTATTTTAGTTAAATGTAAATGAAGCTAATTAATGGATTGGATTTTTGTATTACAATCCAACAATTATTGAATTACTTACAAATTAAGAAGTATAAAAGAATAGTCAGAATTGTCTAAGAATCTTTTTTCTTTCTTTTAACTTTGAATAAATCAGACACCTCTCTTTCTGATAGAAATTCAAATTCTACAAAATTAGAGCTTACGAATTTCTTTATATCCTGATATTCTTTGCTCCTTTTATCTTTATAGAATTCAAGTAGTTTTTTGATGTAGATCATACTCACCGCTTCAAGATCCTGATTGAAAGCAGAGTTGTCAAAGATACTCATGTAAGCAGTAAAGGTAGGATTCAATTCAAAGTAGGAATGGTATTCTCCTTCTGTTAAGTTTGAGATTACCTGTTGGAATTGTTGGATGATGGCTAAACGAAGACATTCATTAATTTGTGACATTCCTTCGTACTGAGAATAAAATGCATTTACAGCATCGAGACTGTCTTCATGAATAAATCCCTTAGAATGTATTGTCTCAAGAAGTTTATAAAACTTAGAAAGATCATCATGAATAGATTTGTCAATCATTGAACTAAATCTAAGATCTGGTTTCGCACCAAACTTAGTTCCTTCTCTGTAGGCTTTTTTCAAAAAACCAAAATACAATTGATTGAAGTTTGAATTACTTTGTCTAACGGTGTTGATTACCTGAGCAAGATGCTTATCTTCTTCATTTCCTAAATCAATAAAGTTTGCTGCAATAGATAAGAAATCTACGAATTCGGGTTCATTGTAGAATTCTGTTTTGGACATAAGCGTATGAATTTCGCTAGTGTAACTTTCGTGATTACACTTGAAATCTATTCGCTTCAACAAGAAATTCTTTAGACTTTGTTCTTCAACTTTCAGTTCAGAAACATTAGTGGGAAAACTTGCACTGTAAAAATTGTAGTGTGCAAACTGATTGGAATAACGATGATAAAGATTGGATCTTTCCTGTATATCATTCAATCTTACATTGCGCATACTTTGAAAGAAGGCTTTAACTTTTTTATTTTCTATTCTATCAAGTAGACTGGCAATCCAGATGTCACTACTCATTGCGAATCCCACCTGTATAGTTTGACCGATTCTTTGCTTTATTACTTCAAAGTTGGTGGATTCTGCGATAGTAATAATAACCTCTTTAAAATGTTCTTGTGGGCGATTGTATTTAAAAGTTTCAAGATTTATGGTTCCTCTAAGGACACTATAGCCAAGTATTCTAGGAATGAACAAACCTTCAAAAGCTGGGTTCAGAATGATTTTTTCAAATTCAATGATCTGTAGAGGATGTTTTTCAGCGACTTCTTGGTAGATTTCAGCAATTAGTGGTTCGTAGGTCTCTTGAAGGATTTTGTACAATTCAGGAGTCTCTTCATCTAGATAGGCTGCCAACTCATCAGAATTTTGAATCAATTCAGCAACTTCGCTCAATCTGTCTTTGTAATCAGGATCTAATGCTTGATACATAATCAATAAGTTTGAAGGTTTAAATACAAAACCCGGATAAGTTTAACACCTATCCAGGCTTAACAATATTGTGTATTTTATTAAACTACCTAGATTAATTTCTTAATTTTACTAATATTTAAAATTTAATATTTAAATATTGATATATTAAGATATATTATTCTTCAGCAGTGTTTGTGTTTTCTGCTTCTTGCTGGACGGCTTCATGAGCTTCAGGAGTAGCTTCTTCAGTTGTTGCTACAACAGCTTCTTCCTCCTTAACTTTCTTCACCTTGTTAACTGAAATCATTTGAGCATGATAATCAGAAATCGCTTTCTGGTTTTTACTCACTGCATCTTGAATGGTACTTTCTTTTTTAGCTATCCAGTCTTGATATTTTGCATCAGCTGTTTCCTGAGTCACTGCACCTTTAATAACACCTAATTGAAGATGTTTTCTGTACATAACTCCCTTATAACGAAGGATTGCCAAAACAGTATCGGTTGGTTGAGCACCTTCCATTACCCATTTGAAAGCAATGTCCCTATCTATATCTATTGCTGCAGGCTTTGCTATTGGGTTATACATCCCAATTTTTTCAATGAATTTACCATCTCTTGGCGAGCGGGCATCTGCAACTACAATGTGATAATAAGGGGCTTTTTTGCGTCCTTGACGCTGTAATCTGATCTTTACGGCCATTTTTTTGCTAAATTTTAAGTGAATTTGGCTTGGCTGACTAACTCGGAAGAACCGACCATGCCAGCTTTAGCGAGGCAAAGATATGAAATTTAGGAGAATCAAAAAGCAATTTTTAATGAAAACTCAATTTTTGGCTTTTTTAACTGAGGATCTAGTCCTATTTATAAAGAGATTCTCGGCTTAAAGAATGAACTTAAACAGCTTTAAATTGACTTTTATCGGGTACTTAAATTTTATTTTTTTCAGACTGAATCTTAAGTATTTCTACAATAAGTTCAGTCAACTTATGGAAGGCAGAAAGGTCTGCTTCTTTTAACATTTTATTTTTTATATAGATGATTAGATAGTAGTTCATTCCTTCAATATAGAAATCCTTATTGTTCTTACATAATTTGCGTACATCTGAATCAAAGTATGTCCTAATTACTGATTCAAATTCTCCATTCAAATGAAACATTTCTGAAAAATTGATGTCCTCATCAAAATCTATATCTTTCGTGCCAAACCATTCAAATAATTTTGTAAAAAAACCTTCTGGTTTTAAATAAAATTGTGGTAAACCTAAATTTTTACTATCTAAAAACTTTACAGTTTGTGTATATGTGTGACTTGATTTTCCGGTCGAAATGGTATAATAATAGTCAAATAGATAATTGCTTTCCATCAACTCTTTTTTGGATAGCAGATTAGTAATATTCTTTCTCATCCCTATTTTAAAGAGTTCAAATTCACTTAATTGTTCGACAAGACTTTGTTCTTCTTTTTGATTATAGGAAAGGCCATAATTGAAAGCAAATTCTCTCATTTCTGCTTCCCTTTTCTTTTTATTTCCAGTAATTGCATCCCATATTCTTCCCATACTTAATTGTTGTTTAAAATACTTTTAAAGTGGAATATTACCATGTTTTTTTCTTGGAAGATTATCTACTTTGTTTACCAAAGATGCAAAAGCTTTTATCAATTTTATTCTTGTAAATTGTGGTTCTATAACTTCATCAATAAATCCTCGAGATGCAGCGTGATAGGGGTTGGCAAATTTTTCAGCGTAATTTGCTTCCTTTTCGATTAAAGTTTGCGCAGGATCAGCTGAAGCATCGATTTCTTTTTTGAAAATTATTTCAGTTGCTCCTTTGGCACCCATGACAGCAATTTCTGCACTTGGCCAGGCGAAATTAAAATCTGCACCGATGTGCTTGGAATTCATAACATCATAAGCACCTCCATAAGCCTTTCGGGTAATTAGTGTTATTCTTGGAACGGTAGCTTCGCTAAATGCATACAATAGTTTTGCTCCCTGACTAATTATCCCATTCCATTCCTGATCGGAGCCAGGTAGAAATCCAGGAACATCTTCTATCACCAGTAGAGGAATATTAAAACAATCACAAGTGCGTACAAATCGGGCGGCTTTCTTGGAAGCATTGACGTCAAGGCAGCCGGCAAGAACCATTGGTTGATTTGCAACAATACCAAGACATCGCCCTGCTAATCTTGCGTAACCTACAACGATATTTTCAGCAAATTGACTGTGAATTTCAAAAAAACTTTTTTCATCAATAATGGACTCAATTATGCTTTTGATATCATACGGAATATTTGCTGACTCAGGAATTATTTCACCAATATTTGGAAGAGTTTCATCCTTTACTTCATAATTAAGATTTATTGTTTTTTCTTCACAATTTTGCGGAAGATAACTGAGTAATTTTTTTATTGTGAGAATACACTCTACATCATTCGCAGAAGTCAATTGTGTTACTCCTGATTTGGAAGCATGGCTTTGTGCGCCACCTAATTTTTCTGCAGTGATTTCCTCGTTGGTCACAGTTTTCACAACATTCGGACCGGTAACAAACATATAAGAACTATTTTCTACCATTATTATGAAATCAGTAATAGCAGGAGAGTAAACTGCACCTCCGGCGCAGGGCCCCATAATAGCTGAAATTTGAGGTATTACTCCGGAAGCTCTTACATTTCTATAGAAAATATCTGCATAGCCTGCCAAACTCCGCACCCCTTCCTGAATCCTGGCTCCACCGGAATCATTTAATCCGATGATGGGTGCCCCATTGCGCATAGCGAGATCCATAAGTTTGCAAATTTTTTCAGCATGCGTTTCTGAAAGTGATCCTCCAAAAACTGTAAAATCCTGTGCATAAACGTAAACCAATCTTTGATCAATGGTTCCATAAACAGTTATTACACCATCGGTATAATATAACTGTTCATCCATTCCAAAATCATACGTTCGATGTGTTACCAGCATTCCCAGCTCTTCTATACTTCCAGGGTCAAGCAGTAATTCAATTCTTTCCCTTGCAGTCAATTTGCCCTTGCTGTGTTGTGAGTCAATTCTTATTTGACCACCGCCGAGTTTGGCCTCTTCTAGTTTGTTCCTAAGTTCGTTGATTTTCGCAGACATCATAATAGTTGCGAAATTAATGCATTCATGAGATATTTAAAATCAATTATTTATAGTTCTGTGCTTTAGAAATAGGAAAATAATTTTTAGTATCTACCAATTCTGAAGTTTTTAATTTTTTGTGAATTATGGTGATTGGTTTATCTTTACATTTATAGATTGATTTTATATTCAAAACTATTCAAAATTGAAGAAAATTCATTGGCTTTATTTAGTTCTATTATTTCTAATTGTATTACCTATTTTTTCTAATTTGGGAACATTACCTATTCGGATTTGGGATGAATCAAGACTTGCAATTAATGCTCTAGAAATGTTAGACAATAAAGATTTTATTGTAACACATTTTGAAAATAAACCGGATATGTGGAATACAAAACCACCATTGAATATTTGGTTACAAGTATTAAGTATAAGTTTATTTGGAATTTCTGAATTTGCAATAAGGTTTCCTTCTGCAGTAGCAGCATTTTTAAGCTGTGTAGTTATTTTCTTTTTTACTGTAAAGTATCTGAAGAATTATTACTTTGGTTTAATTAGTATTTTTGTTTTAATAACCTGTCACGGTTATATTAATATACATGCTTCAAGAACCGGAGATTATGATTCACTCTTATGTTTATTCACAACTCTAAGTGCGTTGAGTTATTTTTATTTCTTGGAGACTAAAATCGTAAAGTATTACTATGTTTTTTTTATTAGCTTGATTTTGGCTGTAATGACGAAGGGTATTAATGGATTATTAATTTTACCTGCGTTATTTTTTTATACAATTTACCTTAAAGAATTTAAATTTGTATTTTTCAAAAAAGAAACTTATTTCGGAATAAGCATATTTATTTTTCTTGTGATGTGTTATTATTTCATGCGTGAGCATTATAATCATGGATATCTAAAGTCCGTGTTTGAAAATGAACTTGGTGGAAGATTTCTAAATGTAATTGAGAATCATCATGCCAGTGGATGGTATTATTATTTTAATTTTATTCATTTTCAGATATTAGAATGGTACTTACTTGTTCCTTGTGGGGTCCTGATTGGTATTTATCACAAGAATGAAAAAATTAGAAGATTAAGTATTTTTAGCACTTTATTTATTTTTTGCTTTATTGCAATTATTTCAGCTGCAAGTACAAAGTTGGAATGGTACGATGTGCCGAGCTATCCATTTATTTCGATAATAATTGCTGTAAGTATATTTTTTATTTTCGAATTAATACAATCTATAAACTTGAATTCAATAAAATTAAAGATAAATGTATTACCTGTAATTTTCTTATTTCTGGTTTTCATTGCACCGTATAGAAAGATTGTAAATAAAACATATAAACCTGTTGAATATCCATGGGATGTAAATTTTTATAGAATTTCTTATTATTTAAAAGATGCAATCCAAGGAAAACATGATCTGAATAAGAAGTTTTTAGTTTATGAGGACTATAATGCCCATTTGTTATTTTACTTAAAGACTTTGCAAAAATCTGGAATTAATTTCAATTTTAAATCCACAGAGAACGTTCAACAAGGAGATCAACTAGTAATTCCTCAAAGTAATGTTCAAGAGAAAATCCGCAATTCCTGGAATACTGAACTTCTTGAGGAGGATAATTCAGTTGTAACTTTCCTTATTAAAGAAAAAAAATAATTAAATGGATCTTTCTGTTATCGTTCCAGTATATAATGAAGAATTGAACATTGTTCAATTGTATCAAAGACTTGTAAATATTATTGAATCAATAGGAATTAAGTTTGAATTACTATTTGTGAATGACGGTAGTAAGGATAATAGTCTATTTGAATTGATAAAATTGAGTCAAATTGATTCAAGAGTTCTATATATAAATTTGAGTCGAAATTTTGGACATCAAATAGCTGTAACAGCAGGATTGGAAACTTGTAAAGGTAAAGCTGTAGTTATTATAGATGCCGATCTCCAAGATCCTCCGGAATTGATTGCTGCAATGTACTCTAAGTATCTTGAGGGCTATGAAGTTGTTTATGGGAAAAGAATATCCCGTGCAGGTGAAAGTGTGTTTAAAAAATTAACTGCGCGTATTTTCTACAGACTTATGTCTAAATTGAGTTCAGTGAATATTCCATTAGACACTGGCGATTTTAGATTAATCGACAGAAAAATTGTTGATTACTTAAAACGCATGCCGGAACAGCATAAATTTCTTCGAGGTCAAATAGCTTGGTTGGGTATGAGACAAGCAGAAATTGAATTCAATCGACAGGAGAGAAAAGATGGCAAGTCAGGATATTCGTTAGGTAAGATGATACGTTTTGCTTTGGATGGGATCACAGGATTTTCGGATAAACCTTTGACTTTTGTTTCCAGATTCGGTTTTTTTATTTCAGGGATCTCTATTGTGGTTATTTTTTATGCACTGTTTTCCCATTTTATTTTACATAGAACTATTACCGGATGGACCTCGTTAATAATTAGTTCTATGTTCATTGGAGGGGTACAGCTTATTTCGATTGGAATAATTGGAGAGTATGTAAGTAGAATTCACAATAATGTACAGCAAAGGCCATTATATATCGTTCAAGATTCAAACATAAAACTAAATCCTTAAGTATGGCATATGATGAAAATTTAGCTTTGAGAATCCGAAAACAAATTCAAAATCTTGATTCTGTGGCAGAAAAGGAAATGATGGGAGGCTTAACATTTATGGTCAATGGAAAGATGTGCATTGGTATCATCAAAGATGAAATGATGTGTAGAATTAATCCAGATTTACAAGATACAGTATTGCAAAAAACAGGTTGTCGAATTATGGATTTTACTGGACGACCAATGAAAGGATATGTAATGGTGGATGAATCGGGAATGACCAACAAAAAGGATTTTGAATACTGGATTAATCTTTGCTTGGAATTTAATAAGATTGCAAAATCTTCAAAGAAGAAAAAATAACAGTAATTGAATTATTATTTTTTGTGGAAGTAAAAATTCTAAATTAAGAATCTTAAACTAAACATTCAGCTAAATGGGCATTTTGAATTTATTTATTTGATGAGAATATGATGCTCCTATTAATAATTATTTTTATTTTTTTATTGCTGATAATTTATTTTCTAACTGCACCTTTTTACTTTGAAGTGAACACCGAAATAGACGAATACCAATTTCGATTTCATCGATTATTTATCTTAAATGTGGTTAGAGAAGATTCGAATTTCTATTTGGAATTTCAAACTGTAAGTTGGATAAGGCGATTGAATTTCTTAAAAATGAGAGTACACGAAGAAGATAGGAAAAGTTACCATTTTTTAAAATGGAGGATATCATTGAGCCAATCCAAAGCACTACTGAAGAGTTTTAGAGTGAAAAAATGCTATATAAATCTTGATCTTGATGAACCTGTATGGAACGCATTGCTCTTTCCTTACGTTTATCTATTGAATGTATCTTCAGGATTGGATTTAAACATCAATTTTCTGGGTGAAAATGAGATAATACTTCAGTTTGAAAATAATCTTGCACGAATGTTGTGGGCAAATTTTTATACTAATAAATGAATTTTACAAATCAATTAATATATGATGTATTTAAATGAAACAATGGAAAAAATCACTGAATTCCTGAAGAGTGAAGCGAAGACAGAAACCATTATTGGAAAGGAATTCAAGCTCGGAGAATATACCTGTGTACCTGTGATGAGCCTTGGTCTTGCTGTTGGAGGATTCGGTGGTAAAAACAAACCAGATGAAAACAGTAAATCAGAAAGGGAAAAAGCTGGTGCAGGCGCCGGTGCAGGATTTGGTGTAAGACCTGTAGGATTTCTAGTAAGTAGGGGCGAGCACATTCATTTTATTCCTGCTAGTACAAGTAAAGGATTAAATGCAGTAATCGAAAGAATTCCTGATCTTTTGGATAAATTCATCCATAAAGGAAGTGAAAAATAGGAATTAATAAATTGAATGTTTCAAGTTAATGCATGCATTTCTTTTTGAAAGATAAATTCATGAACGCAAGATTTTTTGAAACGCAGGAAAAATTCAGAGCATGGTTGGAGAAAAACCACAAAAAGGAAACGGAATTACTCGTTGGTTTTTATAAGATTTCTAGTAAAAAATCTTCTATGAATTGGTCACAGTCTGTTGATCAGGCACTTTGTTTTGGCTGGATAGATGGTGTTAGGAAATCTATTGATAATGAAAGTTACTGTATACGATTTACGCCGAGAAGGAGTACAAGTATCTGGAGTGCGATTAACATTAATAAAATAGAAGTATTGATTAAGTCTGGACTGATGAAGCCAGAAGGACTCGAAGCCTTTAATTTAAGAACAGAAAACAAATCTAGAATTTATTCGCATGAAAAAGTACCAGTTCCACTTTTGGTAAGTTATGAGAACAAATTTAAAATGAATAAAAAAGCTTGGGAATATTTTAATCTACAAGCGGCCTCTTATAAAAAAGTAATGATACATTGGATAATGAGTGCAAAGCAAGAAAAGACACAATGGTCAAGGTTGGATAAAGCAATTAGATTTAGTGAGGAGCAAAAACGAATGCTATAAAAATGTTATTCAAGAATTTTTTTTAATTTATTACTTATAAAAGTTAGGCGCAGTCCTACAAAAAGCAGGAATGCGCCTTTAAAAAACAAGTCAGGTTATCCGTTAATTAATTTTATTATAATTGACGAATAGGGGCCTATCTCACTTTCCCATATTAGATTTTGCATAATCAACCATTCCTTGAAAATCTATAACCACTACTGGTTTATTACCTACAACCCAAGCATCGTGACCCATTGGAAGGTATGAAACATCACCAGGCTTACAGTCAAAGGTTGTACCATCATCCATTTTCACTCTAAGAACTCCGGATACATGATATTGAAAATGTGGAGCTTCACAGCTTTCAGTTTTTGCTAATGGTTTTACAGAAGTTGACCATTTCCAGCCTGGTTGAAATTCAGCTCTACCAATCATGGCTCCACCGATTTTTTTCAATTCTAATTTTCCCAGGGGAAATTTTCGAACATCGTCTGGTTTAGAGAAATTGACCTTACCAGCCTTTTCTTCCATCATAGAATGATCACCACCTTGTGAATAAGCTGATGAAAGAAGACTACAGATACTAAAAAGCGCAATAAAAAATAACTTGGCTTGCATAAAAATAAAATTAATGTGTGAATAATTAAATATCAATGCAAATTTATGGGCTTCCAAAGCTATAAACCTTGTAAATTTTACGTAAAGATTTGTAGGTTTTATAGAATTTGACGTAAAGCAATTGGACTCAAACCGGATTTTTGCTTTATAAAGTTGCTAAAGTGGGCTTGATCTTCAAATTGAAGCTCATAGGCTATTTCAGAAATAGATTTATCGGTTGATCCCAATTGGACTTTTGCTTCCAGCAACAACATATCATTGATGAAGTCACGAGGCGATTTGCCAAAAGTTTCCTTAACTACATCATATAAATATTTTGAGCTTACGTTGAGTTCGGCTGCATATTTTTGTACTGAACGATTCTTTATGAAATCCCTTTCTACAAGGTGTTTGAACTTATTTGCCAATCGTACAGCCCTGTTGCTATTTTCATTGATGTGTTTAATATAGGGACGATAGATCTCCCTTATGCGCAATAAGAGGATATGGATAAAATTGCGCAGTATAAAATTCTTTTCGTTAGAATGGGATTGATGTTCTGTGATTATGTCTCGAAATGCTTGTTGTATCTGAAGGCTTTCTTCGGTATTTAGGTTTATTATATGTTCTGCTTCAAATTGAAAAAATGCGAAATCCTCAGTAATCGGACCACCGAGTAAACTTTGAATATATTCGGTCTTAAAGTGAATGCAATAGCCCTTGCAATTGCGGATGTACTTGGAGGCGTATACCATATTCTCTGGTACAATAACCAGATCATTGGGTTTGAGCCATCTGTGATCTGCACCAAGCATAACGTCATGTTCACCTTCAGTGAGGAGATAGACCAGATTAAATTGACGTCGCAGAGCCCTAATACCTTTCACAGGATCAACATCCTTGTGCTTATCTTCAAGGGTTCCCGGCATAATCATCATGTTCAGGTCAAAAGATTGGGTATTCTGGTTTACAAGCTTCTCAAAGGAAGCCAAATCTTTGATCAGAATTACCTCTTTTTTACTCATAATTGGTAGGTTCCACTAGCTAATTGATATTCAAAAATAGTTATAAAGTCTGGAAATTAGTTTATTTTTAAATGCTCAAGTCAAAATCAGTAGTGAATAACAATTGTATGAACAAACTAATTGTATTTCTTTCTTGCTTCATTAATTTGGTTTTCATAGAAGCCCAAGTTCATCTTGGTCCTGGTCAGGCTTATGCAAACATTGAAGCAGCTTTCAAAATAAATGCAATCAAACCCGGTGATACGGTCTATCTACACAAAGGCTCATATTCAGGTTACCAGTATATTGCGAATCTACATGGAACTTCAAACAAATGGATAATCATCAAACAGTTTGGAAGTGATCAGATTGATATTTCTGGTGGTTGGCAATTTGCAAGTTGCTCGTATTTGCGGTTTGAAAATTTAAATTTTAAGGGTAATTCCAAAAATACGGGAAGATTATTCAGCGTAGATAACGGAGGAAGTTGTCTGACACAATCAAAGCATATTGTTGTCCATCATTGTACTTTTTCAAATGTCACTGATCCTAATGCAATTGCCGCTTTTAAGTTTGGTGGTGTAGATAGTTTTGAGGTGTCCAACAATATATTTAAAGACTTCTTGGTAACAAGTGCAATGGATTATAATGTCTGCCATTTTGGTAGAATATTTGAAAATCATCTTGAAAATTGCCTTACAGGAGGTCATATAAAAGGAGGTGCCTCTGATATTACAATGGAAAGAAATCTTTTTATAAATGCCTCTCAAGCCACATGGGTTGCATTTGAGCTAGGAGGAGATACTGGAGCTCAATTTTATTGTCCAAATGAAAATTATGAAGTTAAAAATCTTAATTTCTATTCCAATATAGTGGTTGGAGGATATCGAGGTCTGGCATTGAGTTCAGCAGTTAATTGCAATGTGATTAACAATACATTCTACAATTGTGGACAAGCTACAATGAGATTTTTAACGACAAGTGTTTTGTATCCAACGTTGTCAGGAAATAGGGTAGAGAACAATATTTTTGCATTCGGGAATTCAGCGTATATTAATGGTGGAGTGCAGCCTGATTCTGCTGTTAGTTTTAGCAATAATATCTATTACAGTATTGTAAATGCAAATTTCAATGGACCATATTGGGATACTCCGGATTTGGATCAAATTAAGGATAAAAATCCACTGCTTTTTGGTAATAATACTGTTCTTTTTCAAGACGCTAAGAACAATAACTTCAATTTAAACAAAGGAGCTCCTGCGATAGGGAAAGGCAAATTTGAAATCGAACCTGTTACAGATTTTTATGGAAATGCATACAATCTTACATCCCGTTCCATTGGAGCTATTGAAGTTAATTCTACTTTAGGAATAATTGATCTTCAAGATTCCAATGAATCTAGTTGTATAAAAATATTTCCAAATCCAGCAAAGGAGTATATTGTTATTGAAGCAAGGTATCCGTCCAATGAAGTACCTATGCCCTCATGTTATTCCAATTATGAGGCAA
>JBDTWI010000009.1:0-92634 GCA_040006775.1 Saprospiraceae bacterium | reverse complement strand
TTTTATTTCTTAACACTTAAATTAAAATAGTATGAAAAAATTAAATGTGAATCAGGCCAATACGATTGTTGGTGGCGGACCAATCTTACAGTAATTATTTTTTATTTCTTAGCACTTAAATTAAAATAGTATGAAAAAATTAAATGTGAATCAGACCAACACAATCGTTGGTGGCGGACCGGTTCTTCAATAAACAATTGAGTTCAAGTCTGTAATGCGAAGACCATATTGAAAGGAAGAATTTCAATATGGTCTTTCTTTTTTTATATTTAAAGATGGAATAGGTGACAATTAGTTTTGAAAAGAAAGTATATGTCATTCTTAAACTCTGTGAATCTTAGATCAACAATATTTACCTTTCAAAAATCTCCATATTCAATCCAATTTCCTTAGTTAATAGGCAATTTCTAATCTTACTTTAATCTTCTTAAATTTCATTTTTTTGATAGTATTGATCCATATCCATAGAGGATATTTTATTATAATTATTGCTGTAAACTTAACGACATTTCTCGAAGGGCTTGAAACCCTTGATTCTTACACGGCGATTGAGTCTTTTCGACATTAATCTTAAGCAAAACAAGATACTTTTACTAGAATCAATATTTATCTACTTTCATGTGATTGACAATCTCTAATTCAAAGCGCATCTTTGTACTATCATTCTATTTATAACAAATTAATCAAATTACAATGAAAAAATTAAACACAAACCAGACAAGTTGGATATATGGCGGTGGACCAGTTATTCAATAATTTAAAGACTTTAATAAACATATTATTTAACAATTAAAATCAATAACAATGAAAAAACTAAATGTAAATCAAACGATTAAAATACTTGGCGGTGGTCCAGTTATTCAATAATTAGAAACATTCTTAAACATATTTTTAACAATTTAAACAAATTACTATGAAAAAATTAAATGTAAACCAAACAATTAAAATACTTGGCGGTGGCCCAGTTATTCAATAATTTAAAACATTCTTAAACATATTTTTAACAATTTAAATAAATTACTATGAAGAAATTAAATGTAAACCAAACTAATGGAATAGTTGGTGGTGGGCCTGTGTTAAACTAATTATTAAAACAAAAACAAATTACAATGAAAAAACTAAATGTAATTCAAACCAATGGAATCGTTGGCGGTGGACCGTTGTTACAGTAAAAATTTGTACATAGCTGTCTCAAGAAATGAAGACTCTTGATTATCAGAGTGATAATTATCTTAGACATAATCATTTTTTTGCTGTACGAAAGAACCAAAATATTGCTAATTTCACACATAAAAGTTCAATGAATGGATACCTAATAATCTATAATTGAACTTTTTTATTTGAAAAAAATAAGACTAATGTATAATTTTTTCGGTATAGTTTATTTTAAGCAAACAGAGGCCAAAGCTGGATTGGCTTGTCTGGAACAATTGAATAAGAAGTTTCCTACAAGTTTTAAGAATAAGAAGTCCCACAATTCAAACCATATTCAGTTCGAAGGCGATTATAGCTATTCTGAAATTCAAGGCCATTCAAACTTTTTTCTAGTAGGTGAAGTATATAATCTTTCTCAACTTTCCGGAGATACTTTTTTTCCAATTCATGATTCTGTTAAAGTAGCACATTTCATACATGAGAAAATTGTCCAGCATGGTGAATCATTTATACAAAAGCTAAATGGTAGGTTTGCCATATTGATTTTCTACCAACAGGAAAAAATAATAAGATTGTACAATGATCAAATGGGAATACAGCAAGTATATTATTTCCAGGATAAGAATGCCTTTGTGTTTGCTTCAGAAATAAAATTTTTGCTTACTCATCCTAATTGTTCCGGAAAAGTGGACTGGGAGAAAGCCTTGAAAAAAGTGCCTCCTTTTATAGTTCTGAATGGTCATCGAAACTACACATCGTGGTTTAAAGACGTTTTTTTAATGCAAGAAGGGTCTTGTTGGAAAATAGATTTGAATTCGAATCAATTGATCTGTCATACCTACTGGAATGAATTAAACACTAAGCTTTCTAATTGCGAATCTGACAACAGATCTGAAGTCAGTATAATTAATGAATATATCGAGTTATTGGAAGATGCAGTAAAGCTCCGAATTCAAGATTCTGATCCTGCTTACGCAATGTTGAGTGGCGGTTTGGATTCGTCTATTCTTTGTGCTCTAGCTATAAGGACAAAACAAGTAGACACTTTCTCAATATTAACACAAGGAACTCTACTTGATGATTCAACAGAGATAAGCCATAATTTAAGTAATGAACTTGGTTTCAAGAATACTCAATATATAATGCCTTATCATGAAATGACTATGGACATTGACCTTTTGAAAATTCGAGTTTGGCGAGACGAGTCTCCATTTATGCATCATGACTCGATTACCAAAAGTCTGCCTCACTATCAATTACAACAGTCCCGGCCAGAGATAAATTACCTTTTAACAGGAACTGGAAGTGATCAACTCAATGGTGGTTTGGTCAGATGGGTAGTTGAAGAATCCGGAGATCCACAGGAAGACTGGATCAAATTCAGCCAAACGATAAAAGAAGAAGAACTGAAATGTTTTATTCCGCGAAATCATGATACTGTTTGGTTTAATAAAGAATTAATTAATCAGGACTATTTGTCGAAGATGTATGCTTATGAATTTGAAGAGAATCCATGGATGTATTACGTCAAATCCAATCTTCATATTAATACCTATTCCTTACATTGGGATGAGAATAGGGCTGCATCTTCACATGGTCATAGTATTCGTTATCCATTTTTAGATCACAGGTTTGTTCCTTTTGTAGGTGGAATTAATCCGAAATTGCATTCGACTTTATTTTATGATAAACAAATACTTCGAAAAGCTTCCCGTCCATTTTTACCCGAGTATATTTTTAATAAACCCAAGAAACCATCTAATCTAAGTGTTTACAATAATTATTTCAAAATGTACAATCATTTTGTAACACACAATGATCAACAACTTTTGAAAGATGCTTTTGGAGACTTAAGTAAGGAACATGAAGTTATTGACTTAAAAAAATTATTAAACAAAATAAATCATCTCCAACATTCTCCTGACCTGGTTACTTGGGAATACGTATTTCACATAATTAATTTAGGCTTGTTGGAACAATTGAAATATCAAGATGAACAAAGCCTCAATTTTGAAAGTAAACAAGATAAAATAGAAGTATTTCAGTTTGATGATAAAGGTGAAAATTTAGCCGAGTTGAAGGTGAAATTCGGAATTAAGAGTCAAGAGGAGTTGTGGCTATTGCCACTTAAATTTAATGTAGATTGTGGCTTGATTTACAATGAACTTCAGGCTAAGCATTACTTAATAAAGAATAATATTTTGTCTTACGAAATAGAAGAGGACCAAAAAACATGGAAGAGTTTTCTGAGTCTTATTAATCAACATAGAAATACAAACGAAATTCTTGATGCAGGACAAATTGAGTGGAATGAAATTAAGGATTACTATTACCAAATATTGAACGAAGGATTTATTTCATATGTCATGCCATGAAAATAAATAAATCCAATTCATTTCCGTATATTCGACAGAGAGGTATGATGGAATGCGGTCCAACTTGCCTTGCAATGATCTTTAAGTATTATGGTTACTATAATATTCAAAGTTTGTTGGCGAAGTTAGGTGGGTTAACCAGTTCAGGGATGAATTTGTACCAGATGTCCGAAGTAGCCGAGCAATTCGGATTTAAGGCAGAAGCATATGAACTAGGATACGAGCACTTATTTCAAATTAAATTACCCTGTATTGCTCATTATGCAGGAATACATTTCATCGTAATCTATAAAATTGATGAGAAACAAGTTTGGATAGCTGATCCGGCATATGGTAAAGATGTAATAAGCAAAGATGAATTTTTAAGAAAGTGGAATGGTATCGTCTTGACCATTGAGCCTACTGAGGCGATTTTTAAAAATAAAGATTTAGAAGAGACAGTAAGCAATTATTTATCAGAAAGAAAAAGCTTATACAGCAAGTTTTATAAACCAGTATTTCAAAGTTTAAGGAAAGTAATTTGGCAAATATTATTGGCAACTGCGATACTTCAAATACTAGGACTTGCTGTTCCCATGTTCACACAAATCATCATCGACAATGTTTTGGTCAACCAAAATAAAAAAATGTTGATGGTTATTTTATTTGGAATGGCGGGAGTTTTTGTCACACAAGTAATCATGCTTTATGTTAGAAATATTTTTCTTGTTCATTTGAGAGTAAATTTTGAATTTGATTTCTTTAGTCGATTTTTCCGTCATTTTATTTCGTTGTCACAGAAATATTATGACAGTAATAGAAGAGAAGACTTTATGGCAAGATTTCAAGAAAATCTTACAATCAGACAATTGGTCAATCCTGGAGTTATAGAATGTATTATAGACTTATTATTTATTTTATTCTATATTCCTGTGCTCATTTTATATAATGTCAAATTAGGATTATTGGCATTGGGATTTGTAATCTTGTTTGCTGGATTTACAATATTATTTGCGCCTAAATTACGAGCATTAATTTATAAAGTGTTTTATAGAAATTTATTAACCTTAGGGGATTTTATGGATTCCTTATTGGGTATTCTTTCTGTAAAAATTTTAGCGATTGAAAATTATAAATTCTGGCAATGGAAAAATCAGTATAAAAGAACTTTGAATACGGTCATGGATTCTGAGAAGCTCAGTACTTTATTGAATTCTATTCAAAAGAGTATTTATTATTTAAGTCAAATAGGATTGTTTTGGGTTGGAGCATATTTGACCTTCAACAATGAAATTTCAATTGGCCAATATCTAGCCATAACCGCAATATTCATGATTATGTTGAATTCATTGAATAATTTAGCTTTGCTTTGGTATAATCTTGCAGAACTTTGGGTAAGTATTGATAGATTGAATGATGTACTTATACAAGAAACAGAGACGAGTTCAATTCTTGATAAGGTTAACGAAATTTCTACTGCTGAAATTCATCTTATAAATTTAAAATTCAAGTACAATTCAAGTCAAGAAAAATACATCGTCAATAACATTAATAAAAAAGTTCGCAAAGGAGAGCATATTGGCATTGTAGGACGAAATGGATCAGGGAAAACAACTTTGGTCAAATTGTTATTGAATCTTTATCCGGATTATGAAGGAGAAATAAAAATGGATCATACGGAGTTGAGAAGATTGAATCCTGAATTGGTTCGCAAGAATATTTTCTTATTTCCACAAGACATTTATATTTTTAATGGAACTATCAAGGAGAATATTCAGTTGGGGAATTTGAATGCGAGTATGGAAGAAGTGGTAGAAGCTTCAAAAAAAGCAGATTTATATGATTTCATCAAATCTCTGCATTTGGGATTTAATTATAAAATTGGAGATATGGGCGGTGGACTTTCCGGCGGTCAAAAATTAAAAATTGGATTTGCTCGTTTGTTTTTAAGTCATCCGGAAGTAATTATTCTTGATGAGGCAAGTAGCATGTTGGATATAGAGTCTGAGCAAAAAATTATAGCCAATGTCAAGTCCCAGTTTCATGATAAAACAATATTGAGTATTGCACATCGAATGCAAACTTTAAAAAGTGCAGATCGAATTTGGGTTATGGATGAAGGAGAAATTGTTGAAGATGGGACACATGATAAACTGTTGTCCATTGAGGATGGACTATATCGAAAATTTATGTTAACTTATCTGGATTATTAACAAGCAGTTTATTTTGGAAATGAAGCAAGAATGTAAATAGAATGAAAGATCTGGAGCCCCAACAATATGAAAGAATGTATTGGGAGGACGATGTTCCGCTCAAGGACATTCGAACGGGTCTTCTCCGCCGTTTTTGGTTGAGTAGTCTAGTCGTATTTGTCTGTCTAATGGTTTTTATAACCTTAGTAAAAGTTCCTGATCAATTTGAATTTGAATTTACTCTGCGTAAATTGCAATCGGAAGAAATTTATAGATTTACTCATCCTATTTATATTAATGAATCTTATGTCAGAACTGGAGACTCGGTAGTTGTTGGCGATAAACTTGCATTGATCAGTTCTCCGGAAATAGTTGGTATGATTCAAGAGGTAACAACTGCGAAAAATGATTCTATCTCCTTTGAACTCAAAAAGAGACCATTATATCTTCTTGAAAGAAATTCTTTCCTAAATAGGATTGAACAACTCACACTTCTACGGAATGAATTATTAAATAAGAAAAAATTAATTGCAGATGCCAATAAAAGTAAAGTGGAATTGCTTCAGTTGGAAATGGAAAATGCAGAAAAAAAATTCCATGATGCAGAATATTTGTTTCAATCTAAATCAATTTCAGCCTATGATTTGCTCGACTTGAAAGATAAAAAATCTATTGGGATTGATAATTACTACAATGGAAAAAAGGAAATTGATTTGAGTCTATTGAAATTAAATACAGATGTAGAAAACTATGAATTGCAAATATTGGCAACACAGTCAGATTTAGAAA
This sequence comes from Saprospiraceae bacterium, assembly GCA_040006775.1. Lineage (GTDB taxonomy): Bacteria > Bacteroidota > Bacteroidia > Chitinophagales > Saprospiraceae > Vicinibacter. The sequence goes on along the minus strand of JBDTWI010000009.1, from coordinate 86,144 downwards.
TATTAAAATCTCGTTTTCAATACGATTCTATAGAAATTGAGAACAAACTAGCAAGCTCTTCTTCTCGTATTGTTCATTCCTATGGAAATTGTCTTATACAAAAAGGATCCATAATTCTTTTGTCTTCTTTGGATGGAATTGTAAGTCATTTATTTTCAGGTGAAAAGCAAATTGCTGAAGGATCTATATTAATGAAAATTTCTCCGGCAGATCAGGGCTTGTATGTTGATGTAAGCTGCAAACCGAATTATATTGGCAGGATTAAAACGGATCAAAAAGCATATTTGAAAGTACATACCTTTCCATTCTATGAGTGGGGAGTTGTTACTGCTCACATTAGTGCAATAGGTAGCAGTCCAGATGAATCCGGAAATTTCCGAATTATGTTAAACATTGACAAAATATCGGAATTGAGTCGCTTATTGAATGCCGGAATGACAGGAAATGTAGTCATAGTTTTAGAAGAAAGAAGTTTGCTGTCCTATTTCTTCAATAGAACAAAGAAAGTGTATAATAGCTTAATTGGCGAAATGTAAAATTATATTCTACAAGTCTTGTTTATATACTTTTATGTCATTGACAGTGTGGAGAATGGGTTTTATTTTTGTGAGTCGATTTATTGTGAGTCATTTAAGTGATTTTTATAGTATTTGAAACTAATTTAATAATTTTGAAATAATACAAGCCAATGATAAAAGTTGTAATCGTAGAAGATGATGAAGACATAAGGACTGCAATAGAAGAATTTATGTCTGTAAGTACAGACTTACAATGTGTAGCTGCATTTGAAAAAGCAGAAGATTTTATTCGACAATTCGAAAAGCTGCAAGTGGATGTAGTTCTGATGGATATCAGTCTTCCCGGAATGTCAGGAATTCAATGTGTTAGGCAATTGAAACCATTAAGACCAAAAATCCAATATCTGATGTGTACTTCTCACAGTGATGCTGAAAAGACCTTTGATTCATTGTGTGCAGGTGCAACTGGATATTTGTTAAAAAGTGCAAGGCCGGATCAGGTATTTGCGGCAATCAAAGATATTTATAGTGGGGGGTCTCCAATGAGTGCAGAAATTGCGCGGCTTGTTGTGAGTTCTTTTCCCGGCAAACAACAAAATCAGGAGTTACTAGAAACTTTCACAACTCGCGAGCAAGAAATTCTCCATGCTTTGGCCAAAGGATTCCCTTACAAAGAGATTGCGGATAAACTGTTTATTAGCATTGAAACAGTAAGAACTTATTTGCGTAAAATTTATGAAAAATTGCAAGTTCATTCTAAAGTAGAAGCATTGAACAAAGTTTTTCCTAAAAACTAAGTAGAGCGCAATAGGATCAATTTTAGTGTAATTCTTTGGAATTTGTACTAAAAAGGCCCGTTTTTCATTAATTTATAAACCATTATACATTATTATAAAATGTAATATATAAATCACCTTATTTTTTCTAAAATAAAAGTGTAATCCGTAATTGATTCAAAAGTATATTTGCAATCCATTTCAGAAAAACAAGAATTTTCTTTGTTTTAATTTAGCTTATAAGTAAGTTAATATTCTGAAAATCAAGATAATAGATTTCTACTTCTACAAATCTTAAGATTTGATATGGGTTTAGAAATCACAGACGGGGCGTAGCGCAGTCCGGTAGCGTACCTGCTTTGGGAGCAGGGGGTCCCAGGTTCGAATCCTGGTGCCCCGACTTGATTATCAAGGAGTTATGAAGTAATTTGTAACTCCTTTTTTTATTTCGCTAACAATTTCGCTAACAATTTACTGGGCAATTAACCCATTCCACACTACTTGGTAAACTAATTTCATACCAGTAGGTAACACTTAGGGAGGAAATCCAATAACCAATTTCATATTATCAAACAATAATGAGATGGGAAATAACTAATATTCACATTTAATAAAGGAATATTATAGTTATTTCCGATAAAGGGTAATATAAGGCAGAGTCAAATATAAATTAATATAGATAAAATATTTCTAATCGAGCAAAATTTATCTTGAAACCGATTTATGCCCATTTTTTTGAGCGAGCACACATATAGCCTCCCCACAATTTTTTAAATTTTTTTCATTCATCCCGATAATATCTATCTTTAAAGTCCACTACCAAAATGTAATACCTAACCAATAATATAATGTCAGAAATGTCTTGCACCAAGTTTAGGTGGAGGGTGTATTGTCATTTGAGGGGTTCAGCATGAAGAGGTAGGGGGGGGCATGCAGGTCTGTCTGAGGCCACAGAGAATTCGAGGACATTTTTTTTAAGTTATGTGAACCGTCTCCAATTAACCTAGTTTGTAATCTTTTAAGGACGAGACACACTTGATACGGAGAACAAATGTTCATTTAACCACTGAACCGCTAATTTATTAAACCTGCTGTTACCGGATGCCCTTCTGTCTGTCCGCCACGATGAACTCTCAACCATTTCACGAAGGTAAGTAATTGTGATTTACAGTCCAGGGGAAATGTTGTCTGAATTTACAGTGACGTTTTCGTGCGGTTGGAAAAAAATAAAACACCGAAGGGAGGGAGAAAAAACTTTGAAATTCTGCTTGGGTGAAAAAAATACTCTCTTAAAAACTTTGGTTGTAGCGTTGGCTTGCAGCGGTTTATAAGAGTGTATTTTTTTGTGGGTTGGATTTATTGTTTACTACGATGTACAATGCCTCAACAATATTTCCAAGGTTAATTAATCATGGCAGCATTTGAAGAATCCTGTTTCGCAATACTCTTATGTTTGTGGTTTCTGCATTTGACAAGAAAATAAAAGTGATGTCCTTATCAAGCAAGCGATATATAACATGAACATTTCCAGGGTGTCCGCCAGTGTGATAAAACAAACTTCCTGATGTTGTGTTTTTTATAAACCAACCAAAACCGTAACCAATATTTGGATTTGTTTTAGCGTAAATTATTTGTCCGTTGAATGTTGCTTCGGTTACAGATTCGTTTTGAATTTCACATGGTAATAATTTATATTCTTTAAGTGCTTTGTCCCAAATTGCTAAATCCCGTGCTGTGGTAACAACAGAACCATCACCATAAAAATCACCTAAGTAATAAACGAAATTATATTTTGGTTGAAGGTGTGCATACTCAAACTTTCCATTTTTATAAACGTGGCCAATGGCTAAATTTTTATTTTTAATTCTGCGAATATCAGTAACCATGTATGCAAAAGTATTTTTCATCTTTAATGGTTTAAAAATGGTTTGATACATAAATTCCTGATAACTTAAACCCGAAATATTTTCAATAATGCTTGCTAAAAAATCATAACCAATATCTGCATACTGAAATTTTGTTCCCGGCTCAAATTGTAATGGAAGATTATGTTGAACTAAATATGCTAACACTTCTTTGTTGCCATTTGACTTTGTGGTATCCATCTTGGGTCTAATGTCATCCCAAAAATTCGGAAGCCCGGAAGTATGGTTTAGCAAATGCCTCACACTAATATTTTTGTATGGGAAAGATTGAATGTATTTGCAAACCAAACTATCATAATCCAACACTCCTTTACTTTTCAAAATCATTATTCCATAAGCAGTAAATTGCTTTGAAATAGATGCAACCTGAAACGAATTATTTGTTGTCAATGGCTTTTTATTTATTGCATTAGCATAGCCATAACTTTTTTCAAACAGAATTATTTTGTTTTTAGTGATTAATATGTTTCCGAAGAATGGCGAACTTTTATAGGAGCTATCAAGAATGTAATGAATGCTGTCAATATTTTGAGCAAAAAAAATATTTGCACCAAAAACATACACACAAATCAAAAGGATGATAAATTTTTTCATTTCTGTTTTTTTCTATCCGTGATAGTCCATTCGTGTTCTGATTTCAACTTCGGCTTCCTGGCCTGCCCACTTTTTGCATAAATAAAGTCCGAGGTCTATGGATGCAGAAACAGCACCTGCTGTAATTATATTTTCATCCTCTACAATTCTTTCCCTCACAACTTCTATGCAATGGGGTTCTAATGTCTCATACACTGAATAATTTGTTGTCGCTTTTTTGTTGTTAAGAAAGCCGGCTGCACCTAAAATCAAACTCCCAGTGCTGATTGAAATTTTAAAACTCTCTTCATTTGAGGTTTTAATCCAGTCGATAAATTCTTTATTTGCTTGTAGTTCTCTTGTTCCCAAACCACCAGGAACAATTATTACATCATAGCTTGCTAAAGATTCTTTTATTTTGGTTGGCTTAATTTCAAGTCCAAAATTATCGCAAACGGTATCGGTGAAGGAACAGATGTCCCAGGTCAAATCAGGTAAATAATTTAAAGATTTAAGTCTGCTTATTGGGTCATAAACACCAACAAAGTCGAGCCATGTTATTCCGTTAAAAATTATAAATGCGATTTTCATTATTTTAAAAATATTGTTACTTGCTATCCCATTTTATTTTTACCGCCTTCCAAATCCCCAATACATTGCTCCCTGATTTCCCAAAGTTCATCCAACGATAATTTAATTTCCTGGTTTGCAATTAACCAATTTTGCAAATAAGTTTTGTGATATTCATTTTTGTATTCAGAAATATATTCAGGTAGAATTTCAATTTCATCTGTTAAATCGGTCACAAAATCATCTGGCTTTGAGTTGGATTTCGTTACATCAATTCTGTCTTCATTTATTTTTAGAAAGCAATGAGCTTCCGGTATGTAGTCCAAATTTGCCTTCTTTAAGGTTGATTCAATTTGTGGAGTATTTTCAGCATTCATCCTAAATAAACCAACAAATAATCTCACTTCAGAAATGCTATTTTCTATTGCCAACCTTTTCAATAATGCATGTTTGGTGCTACATGTACCGCACTCGTCAGTGAAAACCGTTTCTAAATTTTTCTTATCGGCATTTCTCCCGTAAGGCAAGTGCCTTATAAAACTTAATGCAGCGTTAAAGTCAAAAATATTGCGTTTCAAAAATTCTTTTGAAATTATTTGTGCAGAGGTGATTTTGAAATTTATATATGAGTTACTGAATTCACGCATCAAATTCTATTGTTTTGTTATTTTATTCAATCATATCTGATTTGCAGAACATGTTGGTTCGCACCTTGCCTCAAAGTTTACCGAATTAGCTATGTAACAAATTTCACGTGCTTTATGGTGCAGTTCATTGGCTTTTGAAATCATTGAACTATCAGCCACTGTAACTCTTGGATTCAGTGTTACAGATTTAAAATGACCTCCCTTTTCTCCCAAATCTAACATAACTCCAGTCGCATTGTCAATATATTCAAGAACAATCACACCTTCAATGGCACACACATACAAATACGAAAGCATGTGGCATGAGGCAATTGCTGTAACTAATAAATCCTCAGGGTTAAGTTTCGACTTATCTCCTACAGCCGGGTTGTCGGTGGTTAATTGCAAATCGGGTTTGCCATCTATTGAGGATGTGTGGCTACGGTCATAGCTTTTTAAACTATTTGTGCCAGTTCCTCTATTGCCGGTCCAAACTGTTTTTACTTTGTAATGATGTTCCTGTGTCATTTAATTTAAATATTTTAAAATCCAAGTTATACAATCAACCGGTTCAACAATGCTCCACGAATGGGGATGTCTATTTCCTTCTAACCGGATACCTTTTTGATAGGCATTAATAAACTCAGCGTTTTTGTTCCCCATATCGTTCAGTAGCTGAATCATGGCAGTTTGGTCTAAAGCATTTAGGTCGTACATATCTACATGGCGGTTTTGCATCCACCAAATGGGGTCAACATCACCATAGATTCTCACTGGTGTATTTATTAAATATTTTGCATTTCCACCGCTATCCTGCAAATGTGAGTAGGGTGAATAATAGATATACTTACCCATTGCCATTTCAGGAGTCCCCCCACAATACTTTTCCAATTCCGTCATACCATAGGCAGGTTCATTTTGCCCCGGGTTTTTATTGAATTTTCGTTTAAAGTTGTTATAAATGTTTTTCAAATCACAAGGACCATCGCAACTAAAAACAGCAAGTGGTTTTATAACGGTTCTGTTTGGCTCTTGCCTTGACATTTCTGTATATCGCAAACTGAACAGACCACCCATTGACCAACCGCCCAATACAAATTTATTTTGAGGCAAACTATATTTTTTGATAGCATCTTCAAACATTGAATTCATTAATTGCAGAGTTTCATCAGTCAATGTCAATCGTTGATTGATAGAAAGTAAAACAACAGCCAAATTATTTTTGTAAGCCAGTTCGCAAAATGTGTTCATTCTACTAAGTAAATGCTCCGTAGTTTCCCATGTACCGGGCATAAGTACTACCGTTCCTTTTATTTTCGCATCAGGAATAAGGGCATGATAGTAAAGTTGTTTTTGATTGTTATCACCATAGTAGGCTTCAGTTGGATCGGTTTCGGAGGTTATATTTTTATGCAAGTGTTTTAAAAGCTCATCGCTTAAAAACAATGGCTCTCCGTTTACAAAATTTCCTTCAAGTTTGCGGTCGCCCCAAAAAGTAAAAATGCCTTTACCATCAGGTTTACCTTTTTTCATTTCTCCAATGTACTTTGATGTTTCTTTACCATTGGTAAAACCGATCATTGTTCCCTTTCCTTCTGCAAAACCGTCTTTGCAGCTGCCACTCCAGGTAATGCTGTCTTCGGAGAAGGTATGTTTGAATAAAACTTTACAGCCCGACTTCGCATCTTTTACGACCTTTTCGGGACTTTCCTGTGCAAATGCATAGGAACTAATAAATAGCAGGAGGATTGCTATTTTTTTCATATTATTTATATTGTTATTTTATTCACAGTTTCAGTATTTACAGCTACAGTTTTGTCTCTTTTGTTAATTAATCTATAGGTTCAGTTTTAAATCACAGTTTATTTCTACCTCGTCAATAGTGGCACCTTTGATTATATAAAAGTCAATAGCTTTCTGATTCCAGTTAGAAACCTGCCATTTCAGTTTTTTGCATCTTTCTGATTTTGCTATTTCTATAATGGCATCAAAAAGTTTTGTTCCAATACCTAAGCCTCTGAAATTTGGCTGAACATAGAGGTCGTCTAAATACATTGCCTTGCCTGTCCATGAATAATAAGCTTTGAAGAATGTAGCAAAGCCAACTATCTTGTCTTCATTAACTGCAATCAGGCATTTAAAATAGTCCTCGTCCTGAAACATTTGCTCGGGTGTGATTAAAACTTTTTCCGGTGTTTTGATAAATGTTGCAAATTCCGTTATCAATGAGAATACCTGATTAAAGTCTTTTCTTCTGGCTTTCTTAATTTCTATGTTCATATTGAATTGCTCCTTTTATTTTTTTATCAACCTATTATATCCGTTATAAGGCCTTAGTTCCATTATATCAAATGTTATTATACCTGCTTCAACCAATGGGAACGAATCAAGGATTTTTTTGGCCGTTGCCATATCCTTCGATTCTAATACCAAAATAGCATTTCTGTTTTCAGTGAAATATATTTCCCTCAATTCATCAGATAGATATAGCTCATAAGCATGCAGTGCCTCATTTTTTAACAGGCTTTCTGTATTATCCCATACTACCCCGGGAATCTCTTTTTCTATTGCTAATATTTTCATTTTTGTTCTATTGTATTTCTGGCTTTTACAAATGATAAAACGGAACGTGTTACATCTTCCTCTGTGGTTGCCCATGAACAAACACTTATCCTGATTACTCTTTGATTGAACCATTGAGAGCCTCCACACCAACAATCTCTTAATTCCTGCAAGTTCTTCAATGTTTCATCCGTTTCAGCGTCACTATCACAGGCAACTAAAACCTGATTAAAGACCACATCGTTTAAAATTTGAAATCCATTTTCGGAAAGTTCACTTGCAAATTGTTTTGCTCTTTCATGCAATCCAATCACTAATTCATCTATTCCCTGTTTTCCAAGATATTTCATCGTTGCCCAAAGTTCAACGGCTCTTGCACGTCTTGACATTTCAGGAGTGTAAAGCATTCCATCTCTATTTTCACCATACACAATATAAGAACCTGTTGCTTGAAATGCCGACACCAAAGCTTCGCTATCTTTGCATAAAACAATTCCACAATAGTATGGCGTATTTAATGTTTTGTGTCCGTCAACAGACCATGAATCAGCTTTTTCAATTCCTGATGTTAAGTGTTGAAGATTTACCGAACCAGCTGCCCATAAACCAAAAGCACCTTCAATATGAATCCAAGTATTTGTCTTTTGTGCTTTGTCGCATATCTCATTAAAAGTATCAAATGAACCTGAATTAACATTTCCTGCTTGAAGAATTAATATTGTTTTATCATCCAATGCAGGAATTTCATCAAGTAGTATTCTTCCTTGTGCATCAACACCAACCCACTCAATATTATCTTTTCCAAATCCAAGCAGAGCTATGGCTCTTAGAACAGCACTATGTGCATGTTGTCCTGCCACTATTCTAATTTGGGGTGCTCCAACCAATCCTTTTGCATTGATATCCCAATTCAATCTTTTATAAATTCTAAATCTTGCCGCTGCAAGTCCGCATAGAATGGCCATCGAAGTACCACTTACAAAACCAGCAACAGTGCATTCAGGTAAATTAAAAAGTTGTTTCAGCCAACTCTCAACAACATTTTCAAGTTTTGATGTAATTGGCGAAGTGACATACAAAGGGGTGTTCTGGTCCCAAAAATCATTTAGCCATTTTGCAGCCAATGCAGTCGGGATAATACCACCGTTAACTAACCCATAGTATCTTCCACCAATTTGAGAAACTGTTGCAGGGGAACCATATTTATGGAGTTGTTCTAATACTTCCTTTGAATTAGCAATTCGTTCCGGTAATTGCTCATCAAACAGTTTCAATTTTTCTATCGCTTCATCTGTCGGATATACATTTCTTTCTAATGCCTTGTCAACATACTCAAACGCATACTCTTTAGCTTGATTGAATATCTTTTTATCAATCATTTCCTGACGCATTTGTGTATGTAAGTTTTTCTTGGTCATCTTATTCTATATTTATTTCAGTTTTGTGGGAAGATTATGAACTGATTGATTTTAGTTTATATTTTATCTATATCATACAAATCTTCTTAATGTTGGCTCCTGGTGATAAACAAATCCTTCTTTAGTGTAAACATTTTCGCCCTCTTTGGTAGCATGTAATTCAAAAGCTGTGATGCCGTATTTCTTTCCCTCCTCAACCAATAAATTCAAAATATTTTTGCAAATCCCTTTTCTTCTGAATGAAGGAACAGTGTACATATTCATGATGTAACCCCATTTACCTGAAGGATTTTTAAAATTACCCGGCATCTCTCGTATATGCACCGAACCAATGCCAGCAACTGTACCATCGCATTTCGCAATAAAAGAAATGCAAGTCTTGTCGGCTGTTGCTTTTGAAAAATAATCTGTCAATTGTTTTCTTAATGCCTCAATTTTTTCTTGCGGTTGTTCATCGCCCAATTCTAATGCAAACAAAATTCTATTCTCCACTAATGTTTGAATATTGTCTGTTGTGGTTTTGTGATAAGTGATGTTGCTCATTTGTATCAATACAATTTAAATATTTATTATCAGATTTAATTCTTCAAACGAATGGATAAAGTGCTTTGCATTGTTTCCTTTTTTAACATCTTCTCTCAATATCTGAACCGTTACCATGTTCAGTTCATTGCCAGCCTTAATTTCCGAATCAGAATTATCACCAATTACAATAGTTTTTTCAGGTATTAGATTATACTCTTGCATTAATTCTTCAAACGCATGCCGCTTTGTCTTTTTGCTTTTAAACGGATCATTGATAATTATCTTTTCAAAATCATTTTCAATTTTTAAGGCTTTTATTTTTTTCTCTTGAATTGCTGTGGAACTTGCAGTAACAAGAAATTTAGATACTTGAAGTGATTTTAAAAAAGCATAATCGGGGTAGGGAAAAATATTCAACACTACATCCGAATTGTCAAGAACATTGATGGCTTGAGCAAAAATAGTTCTGTCTATTTCATATTTTTCAATCACCTTATTCCAGGTGTTCAACCATAATTCATTCAAAATCATTTCCACTTTTTGTCTTGTGAAACTTTCGCTTAAACCAGCAGATAAACAATTGAGAAACGGTTGCACCGATTCTTTTTGAATTGTTTTTATTTCAAAAATAGTATCGTCTAAATCAAGTATAATTGCTCTACATTCCATTTATCTGTATTTTTATTTTAATTGAAGTGTGTATAAATAGTATTGCTTCCCAAAAATCAAATCAAGGTCCTTTAATTTAACAAAGCCCAAGTTTTCATAAATATGCCTTGCTGCATTTTGAAATTCAGAAGTATGCAGTGCAATTACTTTTTCTCCTGATATTTTTGCAGTATCAATACATTGTTGTGTCAATTTTTTACCAATGCCTTTTCCTTCATAGTTGGGATGAACGCCAACCAATCTGATATAACTCCATCCAGTTTCAAAAATTGTTGTTGGGTTTCCGCTTGGTATTAGAAAAGCCATTCCGATAATTTTATTCTTATCCTCACATACAAAGCAAGTAGCTATTTTTAATAAACTTAAATATGTGTCATCATTATTTTTGTTGGCTTTCATTATTTCCCAGTTTTCATCTCCTAAAATACTTTGAAACTGACCATATGAAATAACACCCAATTGTTGTAGTTGTTTCAAATCTGCTTCTGTTGCGGTTCTATATTTTAATTCACTCATAGTAATATTAATTTTCAATGTATTCTGAAACCCCTTTTTCTTCCTTATTATTAAGCCACTCCCAATTTAATTTGAGTTTTATCTTTTTATTTTCTGTAAGCGATATGTCGGCTATTGCTTTACCTGCTTTTAACTCGTTGCCGGTAGTGATACATTGGTAAAGCATGTTCAATTGACTGCCTTTAAGAATAGCAATTATTTTTCCATACTGAATAGTTCCACCATGATAATCGGCCGTAACTATCTCACCAATTTGTTTGTATTCAAAAATGGTTTCATTATTTACTTTCCCATTTTCCGAATTTTCAACCAGTGAAAATGTTTTGTTATTGAAATTTATTTCATTCATCTTGTTAAGCAATTTTAATTTGTTCATTATGCGATTGATTTTATGAAAGAGCAAAGTCAACTGCAGCTATTGAATGAATAGTAGTTGTGTCAAAAATCTTTAGTTCAGAATCTGACTCATTAATAAACATACCTATTTCTGTGCATCCAAATAAAACCGCTTCTGCTCCTTGTTCTTTCAAGTTTTTTATTACTGATTGAAATACTTCTTTTGATTTTGCTGATAGCCTTCCTTTTGACAATTCATCCAAAATAGCTGTATGAATTAGAGTTCTTTCAACGATGCTTGGGATGACTGGTTCTATTCCTGCATTGGCAAGGCAGTTTATAAAAAAAGAATTCTCCATGATGAATTTAGTACCCAACAATCCAACTTTTTGAATCTTCTGGCTGCCAATTTCTTTAGCTGTTTCATCAGCAATATGCAGGAAAGGAATGTTTATTTCCTGTTTTATTTTGTCAGCAACAATGTGAGCAGTGTTGCAACAAAGTATAATACAATCAGCCCCTGCTTTTTCAAGATTGATGGCAATATCGCTTAACATGATTGCAATTCCATCCCAATCATTTTTTGTTTGCAGTTGTTTGAAATCATTATAGTTTACAGAGTACAATAAAAGTTTGGCTGTATGATTTCCACCCAATATTTCATTCACTTGTTGGTTGATTAAATTGTAATAAACTGAAGTAGAGTGATAGCTAATGCCACCAATAATTCCTATTGTTTTCATGATGTTATTTTATTTTTAAGTAGCGTTAATAAATTCTCTTTTGCAGTTGCCCACTCATTATTAATAATACTGAAGTAAGCGGAGTTTCTAATCGTTCCGTTATCTCTTATCCAATCATGCCTTAAAACACCTTCAAACTTTGCTCCTATTTTCAGAATAGCTTTATGTGAACGAATATTATTTTCATCGGTTTTTAACCACACACGAATAGTTTTTAATTCTTCAAAGCAAAAAGAAAGAAGTAATAGTTTACACTCCAAATTCACTGTTGTAGCCCAATAGTGAGGCTGCAACCATGTAAAACCGATTTCTAATTTTTTGTGTTGCCATTCAATATTCATCAATCGTGTGCTACCAATTATTTTATTTTCTTGCTTGTGAAAAATCACAAATGGCAATTGAGTCCCCTTTTCTTTTTCAATAATTGCGTTTTCAAAAACCTGATAGCGTTTGGTTTTTGAACTCATATCAATTGGAATAAATTCCCAAATTTTATTCTCTTCTGCCAGTATTGATAATTCTTCAAAATGAGTTTTATTCAAAGGCATTAGTTTCACTAACTCTCCTTCTAAAATTGTATTTGGATTAATCCAATTCATGTTTGCTTATTTATTTCTTTTAAAAAACAGTTGCACACTATTACTCAATTCGTGTTGTTTCATATTTTTTTTATCAGCAATCGGTTCACTTGCTTTTAATGAAAGAGGAATTACACCACTCCAAGTTTCTTCTGCTTCGTTATCATCTCCCATAGGCCCCACATCTCTTACCTTTGCGGATGCTGATTCAATTTTAAATTTCACGACCAATGTTGCAGCCACTTGATTTTCACTTCCCATTTTCACTTCTTCAAATCTTCCTTTGATAATATTTTCGGTAATTATTTTCATGCCTTCAATTCTTTCTGCTTCATCATTTACAATTTGTGCTTTGCCAAATAAAACTGCCGAACGATAATTTGCCGAAGTATCAAAAAGCGTTCTAGCCAAAACAATTCCATCTAAATGCATTACAGAAATGCACGATGTTTGCCCGTTGCAAATTTGATTGAGCATAAAATTTTTATTTGAGCCATGCAAATAAATTACATCATCCTTTCTGCCATATGCAGTAGCTATGATCATGGCTTGTCCTTGATGCTGAAACGCAACATGACATAAAAATCCTGCATCTAAAATTGCATGCACACTTTCTACATCATTCATTTCTCTTTTTGCTCCCCTTACTACTTTATTAAATTCCATTTGCTAAATATTTTTCTTTAATATATTAAACTGTCGGCTACAAAGGTCAACTAAAAAGTTTAATCAATACAGATACAAATTTGTTTTATTTAACCAGTACAGTTATATTTGTCGGATGAATAAAAAGGAACTTCTCTATTTACAAATAGCAAATAATGTAGAGCATCAGATAAAAAGTGATGTGCTTAAAGTGGGTGACAAGTTACCATCACTAAGAACCGTTGCACTTGAAAAAGGTGTAAGTCTGACAACAGCACAACAATCCTATTTTGAATTGGAATGCAGAGGATTAATTGAATCTCGTCCTCAGTCGGGTTATTTTGTTTCGTATGCACACAAACATTTCAAAAATATTCCGCAAACCAGTCAACCTATTATTGCAAAAACAGAAGATGATACTGAGGAAATAATTTTTACCGTTTCTCAAAATATAAGTAAAGCCAAAATAGAATTGTCAACCGGAGTACCTGCCATTGAATTACTTCCTGTTGCAAAAATGAATAAGGCAATTGTGAATGCAACACGTTCACTAGAAGGTGGTGGCTTGAACTATGATAAGTACGGGAAACAAAACCTGAAGAAGCAAATTGCGATAAGGTCATTGATGTGGGGTGGAAAATTAAAGGCGGAAGATATCATTACAACATCGGGCAGCATTGATGCCATTTCGTTCTGTATGCTTACGTTAGCACAAAGAGGCGACACGATTGCAGTGGAGAGCCCTGTGTATTTTGGAATTTTGCATTTGGCAAAAAACCTTGGACTGAATGTTTTGGAATTACCTACCAATCCAATAACAGGTATTGAAGTGGATGCTTTAAAAAATGCCTTGGAAAACAAAAATGTAAAATTGTGTTTATTGGTAAGCAATTTCAGCAATCCTTTAGGCAGTTGCATGCCCGTTGAAAATAAAAAAGCAGTAGTAAAATTAATGGAGAAGCATAATGTACCCTTAATTGAAGATGATTTGTTTGGGGATTTGTATTTTGGAAAGCAAAGACCAACTTGTTGTAAGACATATGATGAAAGTGGTATTGTTTTATTGTGTAGTTCTTTTTCTAAAACCCTGGCTCCGGGTTATCGTGTGGGCTGGTTGGTTCCGGGAAAGTTCAAAGAAAAAGTTGCCAGAACAAAGTATTATCATTCGCTTTATACGACATCTATTACGCACGAAGCGGTCGGAAGTTTTTTAGAAAATGACAGGTATGAAAACCATTTGCGAAAATTAAGGCATACACTACACAGAAATTCATTGCAGTTTTTGCGTTGCATCAGTCAGTATTTTCCGGATGATACAAAAGTGACGATTCCGCAAGGTGGTTTGCATTTGTGGGTGGAATTAAATAAGAGGGAAGATACTATTGAACTTTACAACACTGCAATGGCAAACCAAATAAGTATTGCTCCTGGCAGAATGTTTACTTTACAAAATCAATACAACAATTGTTTGAAGTTGAATTGTGGTTTGGTTTGGAGTGATAAAGTGGAAGGTGCTTTAAAGTTGTTAGGAAAATTGGCAGCAAAGTAAAGGTGACTTCTTCCGCGAATTTATTTGACCTCTTTTTTTCCAACGCAAGAATTAGCTGCATAAAAAATGCCCGCTCTCTAATCAAAGTAAATCGCTTCCAACTTAATTTAAGAAGGTATTTTTTAAAGGCTAAAGTGAAAAACATGGTTTTTTCACAGCCTGACGTCAGCGTGTGAAATAGCTCATTTTAAAAAACAAACCCTTTAAATTAGCTTGAATACTACTTTTATAATGCATTATACTTATTCTAGGAGCTTCCATTTTTATCATGGTGCTCGTCTAAGAATTATCAGATCTTGCCTTAGAGGCTTTAAATGAGACCATTTAAAACAAAAATAAACTCTTCTCTTAAATTCAGAAGTCCAATTTTTGAATCTTTCAATTAATTCGGGCACTCCAACTATATTTATACATCTTTTAATAATTATATCAATAAACCTGGATTATTCAATAGAGTTTCGTAAAGAAAGTAAATCAACCAGTTGGCTTATTGGCATGTAACAGAAAGTCTATTTCATAAAGCGTTTAAAATATTTAAATTCCTTTCCAAGTGAACTTAATTTATCTCCACTCCAATGTCTAAAGGATCCAACCATTGCTTTTTAAATGGGAAGATCAATTCCTCTGTCCTTATATCAAGTTCCGGATCAAAATGATTTAGGTTTATTATCAGGCTTTTACAATCTGTTTCTAACAGTGCTTCTAATTCATCATCATCATAATAATTCCTGTATTCATTAGCCATAAGATATAAACTAATGGTATTAATGAGCGCTTGTTTGTTTTTTAAAATCTTACTGAAGAAGTGATCTTCCCATAAAGCATTGCATCTATCTAAATTATATTCCAACCTATCATCTTTAAAACAATAAAAGCGAATATGTACAAGATCCAAACAAATGTAATTGCTTACATCCCTGTAAATGTATAATTTTGATTCTGAACAGGACTTAAACACATCAAAGTGAGTTTTGGTCCAGATACAAGTTCTGGAGTTTAGTCTTTTAATCTCAAGTTCATAGGCTTTCTTAGCCTTATGTAAACCAGGAATAAAATCCATCAATTCGGAAAATAGTACCTCTTCAATGTCAGCTCTATAAAATCTTAACAATTGATATTTTTTAAAATTTATATAAGATCTTCCTCGCCACCTTTGATGTGAATCCACGATCTTATAATAAGCAGATAATAAATGATTCTCTTCAAAGTATTGAATTTCAATTTTACTGATGATAGCATTTTCTAATTCACTTATTTTATCTGTTCCTACTAATTTAATCCACCTTTTACCTTCTTGATAAATGAATTTAAGGAATGGCGTATCAATTTTGTTTCTTTTTTTCTTGATATATAATAAACCTTCTTTTTTAAGCCATATCGCTTGGACAATTTGATCATCATCTAGGATATAATTATTTTCAATGCGATAATTTATTTTCAAAATTTTGATGTTTATTAATTATTCAAAGCTTTAATAAAGCCAATAAATTCTTCTATGCTTGCAATATCCACATTACTATAGTCTGGATATCTTAATGAGATATCTCTCCATTCAAGCCATAGTGGTAAAAATTTCAATTTACTCTCTACATATCGATCACTTGGTGGTTTGCGACCGCGATTTCCCCATCCACCAATAAAGTTATGTGTTTCTTCACACCATCCAACCCAGGAATGACTTCCGCTTAGCTGACTTCCTCCTCCATGAATTATGTATATTCTATTCTGTGTATTCTCATTTTCAGTTATTAAAACATTTGAGGTATCCCATGATTCAATTAGCCCCCCAAGACAATAATCATCTTTTCCTGAATAAACTCCTTCAGTATGTAAAAAATCCGGAATTCTGATCAGGAAAAATCTGGAGTCGGAATATATCTGCTTTCTGTTTTTAAAGATCAAGCTGAAGTTATCAAGAAACAATCTCTTCTCAGTTTTTCCTCTACCAAAAATAAAAAAGTCTCTGTATTCATGATAGTTAAGAATTATTTTTCCATCTTTAATGACTTTCTTATGAAAGTTAAAAGACGATCTTTCATATTTGCATAATTTTCCTTCCTTGTTTCTCAATATAAAACCTTCTTCATTTTCTTCTGTGATTTCCAGTTCATAGGATCTTTGTTTTGATTCCGGAATCAAGTTTACTGGAAGTTCTTTGCCATTTTTTAAAGTGATACTTGCAGCTTGCAAGTTTGGATCAATGGGCATTTTGAAAATTGGATTCGACATGATAATTGTTTAATAATTTTTTAAAGATTCAATGATATTTTGATCGAGTTTTTCCCAAGGATAATTCTCATTTCCAAAATGTCCATAAGCAGCTGTTGGCAAATAAATAGGCCTTTTGAGTTGTAGGGTATTAATGATCCCATTCGGCGAAAGATCAAAAAGAGATTTAACTGCTCTTATAAGATTCAATTCATCCGTATCCTTTTTATTATCATGAAGATTAACATACAAGGATGTTGGTTCTGCTCTTCCGATAGCATAGGAGAGTTGCACGGTGCAACTTTCTGCCAAACCTGCTGCAACAATATGTTTTGCTACATACCTTGCTGCATAAGCAGCACTCCGATCTACTTTGCTTGGATCTTTGCCACTGAATGCGCCTCCACCATGTGGACAACTCCCACCATACGTGTCAACAATTATTTTTCTACCTGTTAGTCCAGTATCACCATGAGGACCGCCGATGGTAAAACTTCCCGAAGGATTGATAAGTATTTCTGGTCTTGATTCCTGGAAATAAGAATGAATAACAGGGTGGATTAATTCTTCAATTAAAAACTCATTTAGGTATTGCTGTGTAACATTTTCATTATGTTGAGTTGACAGGACTATCGTTTGTATTCCGGTTGGCACATTATTTCGATAGTTTATTGTTACCTGACATTTGGCATCGGGTCGCAGCCAGGGATGGTTACCACTCTTGCGTAATAAGGAGAGTTCTTTCATCAAATGATTCGAAATGGTAATGGGCATTGGCATTAATTCCTTTGTCTCTGTGCAGGCATATCCAAACATTAATCCCTGATCTCCGGCACCGCCATCGGCAACGCTTACATTTATTTCCGGACTTTGCGGATGAATGAGCACAATGTAATCTGCAGTTTTGTAATCAAATCCAGTGGAAGCATCGTTGTAACCAATTTTTTCTAGTACTGACTTTGCAATGTCAATTACATTTTTATCAGGTTCATGGATAGTGAGTGCTTCCCCAGCAATAATCAATTTGTTGGTTGTGATTAAGCATTCACAAGCTACTTTGGCATTCGGATCTGCATCCAGGTATGCATCTAATATGCCATCAGAAATTTGATCTGCTACTTTGTCGGGATGACCTTCAGAAACAGATTCGCTGGTAAAATCATAAGTTCGATAATTATTCATGGTCTATAAATTTTTTTTACACTTTATAGCACCAGAAAAGAATAGCGAGAAATTGTGGAAAGAAGGAAGGAATCCTTTTGACCTTAATTGGCCCGCATCTTTTTGCCACCGTAGTATTCATCTCGGTTGGCACCCATTGAAGGGTTCTTGATGCTTTAAATTAAACTTGATACAGATTAATTAATTTTAAAATTGACGTTCAATTCTTTTAATTAATCATATGAATAAACTCAAATTCTCTGAAATTAGTTCCCAAATTCTGATTTATTTTTCAGAAATGGTTCGCTGAGATCCATGAATCGGTTTACTTTCAATATATGGCAAAAGTAATTTTATGCAAAAGTTTTTAAAGTAAGCTTACTAAAAAAGTACAAAATTATTTAGGAAGTTTGTTTAGCACATTTGAAGAAAAATTAGTTCGAACCCATACATTATATTCTATCACGTTGCATCAATTAGAAAATATTTGGTGAATGTTTTAAACCAAACTAGGCAATAGGCTTTTTAATACAAGTCATCTGCCATCCCTAAATAAGCAAGTTTGTAAGCCTGTTTTATCGGTACGTTGTACTATTCTGTCAGCCAATTGAGCCATACTTTTTGGTCAATAATTGGAATGTTATTTTGTTCACAAACTTTCATGGTATGTCCCGTTCCACCTTCTTTAGGTTTATCTAAGTCGTCATAGAATATTCCAAAAGTTGCTGGTTTTATTTTGTCTGTTCCAATAGCTTTTATGGTGTCTCTAATTATATAAGCAGCTTTAATCGAATATCGGTCTCTTGCACCTGAGACATATTGGTCAACTAATTTTTCTGTTTTCCTATTGCTTCTAGATTGATAAACTACTTCTGGTTCAGCAGCAACATTAATTTCGTCTAAGGAAATAGTTTCGTATGCTAGATTTGATTTTTGTCTATGTCCTGTATAAGGCGTTATTACTTGCAATCGTGAATTGTCAACCATAGATACACCATTTGAAAAATAGTAATCTGCACCGTCCGCGTTACCACTTCTGAAAATCATTTTTGAAGTCTTTAAAGCTAATAGTTTACCAAGCGATACTAAGTTCCCTTTGTCTGGGTCTAAGACATTTCTTTTCCCTTCAAGAAGAACAATAGAATTTTCTTTGTCAAACTGGCTTATAAAATCTTTTAATGTCATTATCGTGTCGTTTTATAATTACCGCTAATGCAAAGGAAGGTTGAATTTGAACACAAGATAGATTTTTCGAAGATGAAACGATAACTGGCCAGAATCAACATTTCTAGTTGGACAAATCACTAGGAGGAAAGGCCACAGGATCGATATAGGGTCTTTTGGGAAATAAGCTTGTTATGATAAACAAATGTAATCATATCTTAACAAAAATAATACCGCTTATAAATATAAATAGTCCAATTTACTCTTATTGTTCTTGGACTTTTTATATTTATTTAGCGGCATTAACCATTGTAGTTTTATAAATTGGTTTGGACCAATTTATAAATACAATTGGTATAAGTCGTTGTGACATAAGATTTTTAAACGGAGAGACAATGTTGATTTTTCGTTGTAGTGATTAGAGATTTTTGGTTGTTGAGGGCAATGCCTTTCCATGTACCAACAATGAAATAACAATAACTTATCGCAAATAAATTACAAAGCAAACTAACCGCTTGCGATAAAATACATGAAACCATAATCCAAAGTTTGTAACAATCAGAAACATTAAGGCAAAGTATTTTGAAGAAGCTGCTTGATTAGAAGTTGTTATGAAAAACACTTTATAGTTGTATTAAATTGAAATATGTATAAAATATTAACTTTATAGTTGTATTTTATAAAAATTTATTTACCTTTGTGGCATCAAACCAATCTCTATGCACAGAAGCAGCAGTAGCATCCTTTTTAAAAGACTTCAAGGAAAAGATGAAGTTTTGGGATGTTCTTTTTCGTGACGATAGGGGGAAAAATGCACAAACACTCATAGATCTAGAGATTCATTCAATTGAACGAAAATTCATTTTGGAAGCACTACAAACCAAAGATTACAGCGAAGGACCTCTCGAAGAGAAACTTTATGGTGGTACTGACATGTGGGTTTTTGGTAAAACCGTAAAGAAAAAGGAAGTGTATATAAAAATCACGATGGGAGCATTAAGCAGTAGTGTAATCTGCATTTCCTTTCATTTAGCACAGCATAAAATAAACTATCCTTTAAAATAAAACAGTATGAAAAGTCCAATCACAGGTAAAGAAATGAAATTGACCAAAGAACGCAGGTCGATGAATTTCAGAAAGGAAACATTTGAAATCGTTTTTCATTATTACAAATGCGAGGATAGCGAAGAACAATTTACCACTACATCAATGGATGAAGTGAATATGAATCAGGTGTACAATCAACACCGTGATAGATTTAATATTCCTTTTCCTGAAAAAATCATAAGAATTCGTGAAAAGTATGGATTGTCGGCAGCAAGGATGTCCGAAATTTTAGGGTTTGGTGTAAACAGTTACCGCCAGTATGAAGCAGGCGAAATGCCAAGCATTGCCAATGCAAAATTAATTCAGATGGTAGAAGACCCTAAGTTTTTTATTGATATGGTTGAGTTATGTACGACCATTGACGATACAGCGAAAACAAAGTATATTCATAAAGCACAATTATTACTAGAAGAAAGAAAGCGAAATATTTTCAATCTGAATTTCAAAGAATATTTATTGGGTAATCATTTGGCTGATATTTATTCGGGTTACAGAAATCCAAACTTTGAAAAGTTTACCGAAATGGTGGTGTATTTTTCAGAAATGATTCAGCCTTTTAAAACCAAAATGAATAAGCTGTTATTCTATGCCGATTTTTTAATGTTCAAACAAAGTTGTTTTTCAATAAGTGGTGTTCGTTACAAAGCAATTGATATGGGTCCAGTGCCAAATAATTTTCAAAGCATATTTGAATATTTAGCCAACAAAGACGAAATAGATATTTTAACCACTGAATTTCCAAACGGCTATACAGGTGAACAATTCAAAGCAAGAATTGATAGACCATTCAATGCAAATTTATTTTTAGTAAATGAATTAGCCGTTTTAGAAAAAGTAGCTACCGTATTTAAACCATCAAGTACTAACGATATTATTGAGTTGAGTCATTTGGAAGAGGCGTGGAAGAAAAACGAAAAGGATAAGAGTATAATCAGTTATGAATATGCGTTTGAATTAAATCAATTATAATCAATTACGAATTAAAAATTACGGATTAAAAATGAAGGAAAATGTAGTTCAACAAAAATCTTTTTCATTTGCCATTCGGGTTGTAAATGTCTACAAATATCATGTAACTGAAAAGAAGGAATTTGTTTTTTCAAAACAACTTTTGCGTTCAGGAACTTCAATTGGAGCAAATATTGACGAGTCAATTGGAGGACAATCAGAGAAGGACTTTCTTTCTAAGATAAGTATATCTTACAAAGAAGGTAGAGAGGCAATTTACTGGCTTAAATTGCTTCAAGCCACAGAATATTTATCCGAACAAGAAGTATCAAGTTTATTGAACGATGCCGAAGAAATTTGTAAAATTCTTGGCAAAATTCAAATCACTATGAAATCACGTAACTCGTAATTTTTAATTCGTAATTAGATATGAACACATCAAGTATAGTAAGTAAAGTTTAGAGTTTATGTAATCCCCTAGCTAATGTATTAGAGTTTCGTAGAGAAAGTCAATGAGCCAGTTGGCGGATTGGCATGTAACAGAAAGTCTATTTCATAAAGCTAATTAAATAGGGAATCTATCCCAACAGTGAAAGTGAATGATTATATCGTTAACTTGTGGTTCATTCATTCTTAAATTCTTTGATTATGTATACTATAAACTTAGGAAAAACGAAACTGTTAATGGCTTTTTATTTTATGTCAATGTTTTTATTGACAGATAAGTTATCCGCACAGGGAGGGCCATGTGATTCCATTAAATTTATCTTAGAGAATTATCAACCATGTTGTTATCGTCTAAATGTCGATAATTCTTTAATAGAGTGTTACAATCAACTGAGGTTGATCATAGATGCAGGAAGCTATTCAAGTTTCCAAGCCAATACATCTTCAGGGTGGACCTGTAGTAAAATAAGTCCTACTGAGCTTCTAGTAACTCATAGTAGTGGCAAAGTGCCAAAAGGAAAAAGCATTCCGGTGACATTTTGTTTGGAGCCAGGTTTCGACCCAATGTTGTCAATTTTATGGGATAATAATTGTGCGCAACTTGGGTGTTTTGCTGATTTCCCTTTAAAGGGTTGCCCTATTGTCACAGATGCTTGCATAATAGGTGTAGTATACAGGGAATGCGATCAAGCTATTTATTCAAATCAGATCCCTTTACCGAATTTTACAATTAATCTTCTTGATGATAAAGGCACTATTTTAACCAGCACGGTAACAGATTCGACAGGAGAATATTCATTTTGCGATTTGCCTCTGGGAAATTATATTGTGAAAGAAGCAAACAAGCCAGGTTGGACTCCTCGTGTTCCACCAAGTGGTCAATATTCCGTTACACTATTGCAATCAGAAATCGCGGTTCGAAATTTTGGAAATTGTCCAATATGTTCTTGCGATTCGATTTATCTGGATGTGGTAGAAGAAAATGATGCTTCGGATTCCTGTTTTTATAGAATTCTCATTCAAAACACAGGTGGTTACTGCTTTGAAAACGTAAGAGTGAAATGTGAACATACAACTGTTAATGCCAGCAAATCGAATACGTTTAGGCTTACAGAAAATGGATGGACGCTTACAGAAATAGATAGCCAAAATTTAATACTCTACCCTCAAAATGGATTCATTCCAATAGGTGTCACTTATCCTTTAAGGATATACATCGAAAGCGGGGAGATTAAAATTAATGTTAAAAGCTATTATCAAAATGGTGGAGTACAGCAAGAATGTACTAAAGATTTTTCTTTTATTTGTCCAAGAATAGTAACACCAGGCTGTTGCCCAACGGGAACAATTCAAGGACCTGAATTAGTAGTCAACGGCAACTTTGAATCACCTGGAACTGGACCTATTGGATTTACAGATTGTTTTCCATGGTTTAATCCGGGTACTGCTACTTCTATTGGCAGTTACTCTGTGCTTCAAAGCAATCAAGTGTTTGCTGCAAATGCACAGTGGGCCTGCACTGATCATACTGCTAGTTCGCCAACAGGAAAAATGTTGGTTGTAGATGGACAAAATGTAAGTTGCAATTTTGTGTGGCAAGAATTGATCAGCGTACAACCAGGAAAAGAATATTCTTTTTGTGCCTTCGTAAATAATCTTGTTATTCCAACAAAAAATTATGATGATCCCATTGTACAGCTATGGATAAACAATACACAAGTACAAACAATAAGCTTAGCTGAATCGCCCGATCAATGGCAATCTTTAAGTGCGCTCTGGCCATCTGGAACAAGTACAACGGCACTTCTACAAATCAGGCTCGGCTCTCCAACTGTTATAGGTAATGATTTCGCAGTGGATGATATTAGTTTTCGTTCCTGTACAAAAGATTCATGTATCTGTGGTCCATATGATTTTATGTATGGCATTGGTCGCGGTCCACTCTTACCTTATCATTGCAATGATACCTTATCGGTACCCTCTTCAGGGGCTATTGTACCAATTCGATTTTTTTCTTTCTTTAGTTGTATTGGTTCAAATTGTCCTCAAGCAACTGTTGATTGGATTCTAACAGGACCAGCACCGTTTATTCCTATTTCGATGAACAATGTAAATGCTACTCCTGCATTTACTGTTCCAATTACAAATGCGACTTTTGCTTATCCGGGTTTATATACACTCACTGTAATTGGATATTGTAATGGCAAGCCCTGTCCACCATGTACCATTTACTTTAATGCAGATGGACATGATTGCTGTAGTAACCAAACTGATTTTGAATTGGGAATAACAAATGCAGTAACCATAAGTATAGATAATGATAAATGTAAAGCCACGCTCAACATTGGTAACCTTCCTAAATGCGATTCCATTGGACCCATATTCTGGGGAGATAGTACTGCTTCTCAAGGACACTTTACTGCCGGAACTATGCCAATGCATACCTATGCTGGCAATGGCACTTATTACATTACATGGACAGCAACAGAATATGATTACTCTGTGATGCCACCAATAAAATGTTTTGAAAAAGTATTCAGGGATTCTATAACACTTATTTGTGATACCTGTCAATGCAAATCATTTTCTAATATGATTTTTGCGAACTTCAATTGGACCACACCAAATATTGCTGTTACATGTGGACAAAATTCAATTCAATTACCCTGCATAAAACCAGGGCAAAATTTTTGGTTACACGGATTTTTGAATTGCAATGCACAAAGTTGTTTAAAAGGTTCTATCAATTGGTCTATTTCAATAAAAAATGGGCCTTCAATCTCTTTTGGCACTACATCCTATGCCAATATAAGCAATGGACATTTTGATATTACTTTAAATCCTACTCTCTTCATTCCAAATGTACAATATGAAATCATTGTGACAGGAAATTGTGGAAGTAAGGTATGCAAATGCATTCTTGATTTTTCATTTGCACCTTGCCCATGTCTTTGTGGCAATTTCCAACAAGAAGTTTCTCAAGGTTTTTTTGTAAGTGGCAATAATCTTGGTTGTAAAAGAACCATCAAGCCAATAGCTCTTTGTGCAAATGATAAAGTCACTTGGTTAGTCTCTCCATCAATCACACCAGCTCCTGCTAATTCGATAGGGAATAATAGTCAGGTATTTAATTTTCCTAATTCGGGTGTATATACTGTATGTATGTTTGTCACAAGAATAGATGATAACTTAGTTCAATGTACTGAATCCAATTGCAGAACTATAACAGTCAATTGTTTTCCAAATCCACATCTCAGATTATGTGAAACTAGTGCCATAAAAAATGGAGATTTTACGGAAGGGCGAATAGAAGGTCATTTGGGCTTTGGTGATGGAGGTAAAATCGATGATTGGAAATTATTTCCAAATAATGGAGATGGTTTGGTATACGTATCAGATAGTTCAGGAGCATCTGATGATGGAAGTGTAATTCTGATGGGTAATAAAAGCAACTTCGCAGGAATTTGGCAGCAAGTTGATTTGACTTCAGATAATTTTATCAATATTGGATTTGATTTTATTGATTACCTGAAGACAACAAAAGATACTCATATAGCATCACGCATTGTAATTCGTTTACAAAATGATTCTACATTAAATGCGAGCAGCTCAATAGATATGTTAAGGAAAGATGTACTAGATACCAAAACCAGCCGTTATCAGAGGTTTGATACTACACTAAATTTTCAGTATAATCCTGAATTAAAATACTTAGTGATCTGTCTTCAAAATGAAAATGATTCCGTATTGTCAGTAATAGGTCTTGACAATATTGAGATATGTACTTCTAAAGTCCCGCTTTCTACCTATTCAGAACAACTTGGAAAATTACGCATCTATCCTAATCCCAGCAATGGCAATTTCACTATTGAAATGCAAAAAGCTCCCACTTCAGATATGAAATTCCGAATCATAGATCTAACTGGTAGAAATGTACTTGAAAAA
Organism: Saprospiraceae bacterium; assembly: GCA_040006775.1. Lineage (GTDB taxonomy): Bacteria > Bacteroidota > Bacteroidia > Chitinophagales > Saprospiraceae > Vicinibacter. The sequence continues at coordinate 60,635 of JBDTWI010000009.1, read as the reverse complement.
CAAACTGCAAATGGTATTCAAATCCAGCATATTGATGCGAGTAAATTAGCTTCCGGATTTTATTTCTTGCAAGTTGTTTCCAAAGGTAAAGTAATTGCAGTAGAGAAATTAATGAAGCAGTAGAAATTATTTTTTTAGAGATTTGTCAACATGACTTATTTGAATATTAAAGTTGACAAATCTCTAAAATAAATCTTTAACAAGAATATTCTTTAGAGTTTAAATTTAATGTAGTTTTTATCTGGAATTGAACATTTTCGGGGATTAAATTTCGTTGTCAATTTGATAACTCAAAATGTAAAATTTTGGTTTATAGATAAAAAGAAAATAAAGAATCAATTTTATTGACAAAATGACATTAAAGACCTACATTTGCTAACTAGCACTTTGGCAAAGAAATTTGTCAATCTTGAATAGCAGTTAAGGTGATCAATATGACCATATTGAGGCTGGTAAGTTAGAAAGGTATTTCCAATTAATAAATAAAGCAAATTAATTGTATTAAAATAGAACTTCAAAAAGATAAAATTATTAAGAATTGCAATAAAATACTAGTTATTTAAAAAATATTTTTTGATTCAGGATTTCTATTTAACAGCAGCATTTAGTCAATTAAAAAATTTATATTGAACGTATAAATTGTTAAAAATAAAATGTTTCCATATGACAGTAATTTCCTTTCGACCTTACATTTTTTTATTGTGTTTGTTTATATTTTTATCTGAAATACAAGCACAGAATAATCAAATTCAACCTAGATTCCTTCTATCCATTATGAATGCAAATACCATGCTTCCTGGTAAAGGTGATCTCTATTTAAGCTCTACAAAAGTGCATTTTGGATTTAATTTTGGTGTCGAATACGATATTAAAAATAGCTTAAAGAGGCAATGGATTTATTCATTCAATACAGGTTATTTTTATCATAAAGATGTGCAACATGCTATTCGTTTATTCGGAGATATTGGTTATAGAAGATACTTATTTTCCACGAATTTTTCTTTGGAATCAAGATTTGGATTGGGATATTTACATTCTATTCCAGACCTTCAAGTATTTAAACTAAATCAGGAAGGAAATTATATTAATGGCAAAGGTTTTGGCAGAGCTCAAGCAATGGCAGCCTTAAGCATTGCTCCTTCGTATACATTTAGGCGTACGGGATTGAACCCCATCAGAATTTTTATTGATTACCAATTTATGATTCAAACTCCATTTGTAAATAATTATGTTCCAATTTTGCCCTATAATCTATTTCATATTGGAGTTTCTACACCCATACATTCTTGTTTTAAAAAAGCTCATCATGAAAATAAATAAAAATTACTTTTTTGTTTTGCTTATAATTTTTGTACTTTCTGCATGTACAAAAGATAAAATACTCAGTACGAATAATTGCACCGTACCAAGTAATGATACTTCTGCTGTGCATCCTAAAGCGTCTTTTTACCAAGCTGTTTTGGATGAATATGTTAAGAAAGGGCTTCCTGGAATTTCGATTGCAATTAGAGACAAGAATGGATTATGGCTCGGAGGATCTGGAAAGGCGGATATTGAAAATGGGATAAACATGGAGCCATGCCTTATTTCTAAAGCCGCCAGCATAACCAAAATGTTTGTTGGGACCATGACCTTTATGTTAATTGAAGATGGTATTCTTCATTTAGATGATCCCATAAGTAAATGGCTTAGTCAAAAGCAGCTGAAGAATATTAAGAACGCAAATGAAGCAACAATTCGAACATGTTTAGGACATTCTACAGGAATTGCAGATATCATAAAAGACAATGATTTTTATTTAGCAGTATTGAATAATCCGGATCGATTTTGGGAAGAAGAAGAGCTATTGGATTTTGTCCGAGGTGACGATCCTGTTTTTCCACCTGGTGATTCCACCAAATATTCCAACACGAATACATTATTAGTGGCCTTGGTTATAGAAGCCGCAACTTCAAAGCAACATGCTGAACTCATACGAGAACGAATTCTTAAACCACAACATTTAGATAATACTTATTATTATTGGCATGACATTCCCCCGACACATAGTGTCGCCCAAGGTTATTTTGATTTGTATAATAATGGGACTATTGTTAATTTAACGAACTACAATACTGGAAGTGGCAATGGTTATGGTGGACTATATAGTACTCCATTGGATTTGTTGAATTTTGTTGAATTACTTTTTAAACAAAAATCGATTCTAAAAGCAGAATCACTTAGTAACATGTTAACTTTTGGTCGTCTCGAATTAAACAAAAATCGATACCTAGGTTTGGGATGTATGAAAGGTTATGTTGATCGGGCACCTAATGAATTTGCCTATGGTCACAGCGGTAGAGACCTAGGCTATACCGCAGATGCTTTTTATTTTCCAAATCAAGACATGACCATTTCTGTTATGATTAATTATGGCACGGATGCTGAAAGTAAACTACAACATGTTTTTTTTGATTTTAGAAAATCTATTGTTGACGCGATGATGAAATAATAAAAATTGCCGCAATTAAATTCCGGAATATTTTTATTTCGAAATAGCTAGACAAATTCCAATTCTACAAATTATTATTCATTAGAGCCAAAATAATATTTTATTAATTCCCATTTAATTCTAGTAATCTTTCTCACTCTAATTTGCAGATTCGTCCATGTACAATTTGTCTGTCAATTTCGGCCTTAATAAAATAAGTGCCTATTGGGTAAACTGTTAAGTCTATCGTTGCAATGGATTTAATTGAAGTCAACTTCTCCTTTGCAACTTCCAATCCTAGGGCATCATAGATTTGAAGCTTAATCTCTTTGTATTTAATTTCGCTAAAATCTATTTTAAAAATGCCTTTTGTAGGATTAGGATAAATTAATATTTGCTTTTTAATTCTCTCGTTTTCTACACTGCTTATCTCTGGTATAATGCTGTTGAACAGTTCAAACATGCTTGAGTCCATCCTGCAATGACAGGTGTAATAGGGAGGAGAGATACTGCCATGACTTAATACTCCGTAAACTTTCCTATTGTTAGAACTATCTTGATAATACAATCCGCTTCCACTTAGGCCTTGATAGGCAATATTGTTGTGACACATGGTGTTGCTTGAATTCCAAAAATCCATATTTCCTCTCATATAATACATCCTCTCACCTTCTTCAAATGCAGGATTACCAATAGGATCATATCCCGGATAACCAAAACTATAAAAAACATTGGAAGCAGAAGTAAAGAAACTGTCATTGGAATTATACCCCCAATCTAACCACTTAGTATTGTTTCCGATTGGATTGGTTAAACTCATAATAGCCATATCATAATCTAAATTTCCATTAGCAGTCCATTGAGTAAATGAATACCAGTTGGTTGTTGTAGTTATGCCAAAAGGTGTGCTACCCAAATTGTAAGCAGGGACGACAGTGCAAGAAACAACATAACTTGAGTCAAAATTACTCTTAACACAATGACCGGCAGTAAGTATATATCCCGGACTAATGATTACACCTGAGCAAGTTCCAAAACCACCCTGATGATTGTTAGGATTGAAAAATGTTAAAAACAATTTCACTGTGGTTGAAATGGGGTAATCTGGAAATTCTGCAAGTTGGTCTGCGGGCAGTAAATTTGAAAAAACATATTCTTGACCTTTCAAGTTATAAATCATTCCATTATGCTGTTCATAGTTGTACGTAGGGTGCTTTTTATTTAAATGGTGATCATTATTTCTATAAAGAACCGTGTCAAACTTTTTCTCAAGCATATTAAAAACAATAAGCTTATTTTCTTTATATGTAGTGTCTTTAGGTGGTGTAAATTGTTGCAATGGAATAGGCTTGTATAAATCCTTATTAAATGGCTGTTGACCTAGGATATTCACTTGGAATATTACTGTTGTTACAAAAAAGTAAATTGAAACTGATTTTCTCATATTAATAATTTTTAACTATTAAGTTCAAGAAATAATCTAATGAGTCAAAAAAGTAAATTTGACTTTCGAAAAACAAATTTATGGTTTATTAGAAGAAAAACCTAAAATTTATCGATTAATATCCCTTATGTAAGGAACATCAATTAAAAAGTAAAATAAAATAAGAAAGAGAGCATAAGAACATCTCACACCAATTGTTCGATAACCCGTAAAATAAAACTTCCTAAATATTTCTAGTGTTGAATAAGATTCATATTTTAATATTATTAAATATTATTCTTTTGCGCAAATAAGAAGTGTAATTTTCGCTAATACATACCTCCTCTTTAAAAATAATAAAAAATGGTGATACCAGCTATTTAAAATTCAATTAAATTTGTTTAACAAAATTTGATTTTATGAAACAGCTATTAACACTTCTATTATTCTTGGTTTTTATTTCACAAATAATAAGTCAAACAAGATACGATGTTAAATTTGTACTTGAGGGCAAACAACGCGAAAGCATAATTGTCAGACCAAGTACCCCTCCGCCTATTGGTGGCTATCCGGTTGTGTTTATGTTACACGGTACCAGCGGAGATGGAGAGAAATTTTATAATATTTCCGGTTGGAAGGAGCTAGGGGAACAGGAGAATTTTATAACCGTATTTCCTTCCTCTTTGAGCTGGTGTTTTATTGAAGATGGGCTTGAGAAAAATAATACACGTTGGGTAAATGGAAATGTTACAGAGTATCCCTGTTCGGGTCCAGCCCAAAATTATGTCGATGACGTCAGGTTTTTAAAAGTTTTGGCAAAAGCTATAAAGGATACTTTTCCAGTTAATACTTCTAAGATTTTTGCTTGCGGATTTTCAAACGGTTGTTCGATGATTCATAAACTAGCGGTAGATGCAGGGGATGTTTTTTCTGCCCTTGCCGGAACAAGTAGTGTGCTAAGTCCAACAGATTCGTCTACACCTGTAACAAGAGTGCCGCTCTGGACAATGGTAGGCAGCTTAGATGATCGATTTATTGTTCCTCCATATACTGAATTGCCTTATGGTGGTGATAGCATATTGACTTATTTGAAATATCATCTTAATAGAGTTATAGGTAGCCAAGGACTTATACCAAACTTTATTAAAACAGAAACAACAAACATGCATACTTACGAGTATAATGAAAGTCAAGTTGGTCAAAATAGTAAAAGATATATTTTTTCTTTGGTTAAAGACATGACTCATGAATTTCCAAATGGATCAAACCATCCAGTAGATGGACCTCGAATTTTTTGGAACTTTTTCAAACAGTCTGTGACCTTAGGTACAAAAAATTTAAAAATTTTAGATCCAAATATTCAAATTTTCCCTAACCCTTCTTCAGAGGCAATACATTTTGAGTTTTTAAATGATGCCGAAGTTGTAAATCTAGACGTAAGTATTTTTAATATACAAGGTCAATTGATTTATCACCAAACTACTAAAGAATTAAATTCAATAACAATTAATAAACTAGATATTGGAACCGGAATATTTAATGTACGAATTCAAACGGCTAAGAATTTAATTTCCAAAAAAATTGTATTCTATTAGTTAAATTATCAAATGAAAATTGTGGACTAAGTGTTAATTTATATTTGGCTATTTAATAACAATTTTCCTACAGTAAGAATGAGCACTAAATTCAGGGGCATACATGGATTGAATAAATCCTATTCCATCCGTAAATGTTCCTTCAAAGGAGGCATTAAACTCTATATTAATGGAATAAGTACCAGGCTTAATTTTGTCAAAGAAAAAATCCGTTTCCGTATCTTTGGGCGCCACATAATAGGTTATTCCATTCGTCCATTGAACTCCTGATAATTGATTTGTACTTTCAAATCCAGCACAATGCATAACTTTCATTTGGACAAAATCCATTGGTCTATCAACACTTATCTTTAATTGTGTAATAATATTGTCTCCTAATTTGATCGTGTCATTTGATTTTATTAGAATTAACTCTTCTTTGTTATTTATTTTTTTCTTGTGAAAAAATAATTTTTCAAGCTTCAAATTAGTTTCACTTGAATTTTTAACTTCATTGATATCCTTGGAATAAACGAAGTAGGCTGCACCCCATGAATTGGAATTTGGTGCATTCAAAATTTTAATATTTGCTAAAGAAGAATCTATTTTGGAATTTTCCCATATTCTAGAAATGTAGGGGGGTTCACTTTCTAAATTTTCAAATTGGATTTTATTTGCTCCAATTATCATACTTGGTAAAGTTAAATTTTTCTCTGAATTGCATCCATATTTAAGAAGACAATAAATAGCATTCACAGTTGCATTGCCAGATCCCCAGTTATTTGTTTGTTTGTTTTTAATCAACCAATCAATCATATGTGAGACGATTGTTGAAGAATCAATCTCAGCAAATGCTTCAATTAATATTGACTGAATTTCAATTGCGTTTGAATTCAGACTTGCGTTATGTAATATATTCCAATAGGTTCCAAACTCTTTAGTTTCTATAGCCTCTTCTTTTATTAATTCAAGAATTTTTTTTGCTTCAGTATGATATCCATTTCTGTCTAGAATCAAAGCCCTTAATCCTCCACTGTATAAATTCTCGACCCCATCAAATTTTACCGCTTGTTGCAAAAAATAGTTTTCTGCGCATTCAAGTAATGAATCTTTATTGTTAGTGGAATACATTGTTTTCCCGTAAAGGAAAAGTAAGTGTTCTTCTGTAAGGTGATTGGCTTCTAGATAATTAGAATCCTTTTCGCCAATACTTTGAATATACAAATAATCTTTTTTAAGTTGATCAGCCAAAAACAATTTTAATTTGTTAAAAGATGAATTATACTTTAGATAATTATTCATGTTCTTATTTAGCTTTTCAAGCTTGCTAATTTCATTTATAATATGTTGACTTAGCCATCTACTGCTTGCCATTCCGGGAAACCATGATATTCCATTATCATTTGCTTCATAGCGCAGTATTTTATTCAAAAAAATATTTAAATTATTCTGTGCAAAAATTGAATCCAGAGGAAAGAATTCATTTACATTTTCTATTTTTTCAGATTGAGCATTTCTTTCCCATGGTGTTTCTGACAGATTAATATTTTTCACATCTTCATTTTTATTGAGTGCTGATTTGGGCATATTCTGATAGTATGAATACTCTAACATTTTTTTGTATTGTGGATATTCTCTCACAATTTTATCAACTAGAGCATATCCGAAAAAACTATTTACCATCAAATCACTACTTTCATTTGAATTGTAAATTAGGTATGGAATACATTCCAATACATACAATATTGGGTTCAATGTATATTCAAATTTGTATTTAAGTGGAGTAGTATGGCTATCATTAACTATTTTTTTCATTGAACTAAATTCAAAGTCCTTATTTTTATTGGGAGCCATATGTAATGGAAAACTTTCAATTATTTCTTTTTGGTTGGAAAGTATTGTAATTTCTTTTTCTTCTCCATCTTTATTTTTTCTTCCGGTAGCAACGAATCTGAATAGAAGTTTAGAGTTCTTTACTTTAGGAACTACAATAGACCAATTATAGATCTTTGTCTCATGTGCATCAATAGAGAATTTAATGTTTTGATCTACTAAAGGAAGTTTCTTCTCAGGTTCTAAATTTAGTTTAGAAACAAGTTCTAAGCGGACTATTCCATTATCATTGTGATTTGTATTATTTGTCAAACTGGCTTGTATTTTTATATTATCACCCTCTCTAAGTGCTCTTGGGTAGAAAGGTTTGATTTCAAGATGTTTTGAAGTAGTAGAATTGAGTTCTGTGTAAGCATAATTTAAGTCTTTATCATAAGCAAATATCTGTGTTTTCCATCTAGTATAAGATTCCGGAGTTTTAAAGTCAATATTGAAATTATTATTTCTTTTTAAATTAATATTCGGTAAAAAGAAGGCTGTTTCATTCAAGTTCTGTCTTATATTAGTACTTAATTTTATTTCAGATGTTTCTTCAAGCATAAATGAGCTTATTGATTTATCTACTTCATATATACAGTCTTCAATTGAACAGTTTGGTACGCTATGATAGAAATTAATAATTCTAGTATATGGCGAATAAGGAATGTGACGGTTTGAATAGTATCCAGAAATGTACTTAGACCCTGTGATTTCAAATCCTTCAGTAGTAAATGAATATTTCTTTTGGTATTTCAACCATATTTCTTTGTCCCACTGAAAAGCTGAGATATGGTCAAGAGAAGCGTCATACATTGATGCAAGAATTTCAATAGAACTTGTTTGATTAATTTTCGGTTCAATATTAAATTTCCAATTCTCTTTACCTCCTGGAGTAATTTTATTTTTAAAATTTATTGGTTTTAATTTCATTTCTTTATTTGACCATGGTATAGGATAGTTATATTCAAATGTATAGTTTCTATTTTGGTAGAAACAAATGCCAGTAAAATATGCTCCACCACGATCCATTTCATTGATATTGAATGTATAATTCTTAAAACTATCGCTGTGCATAATTCCTTCAAGTATTTTTATTCTACTTTCAAACATGTAGTATATAAGGTATGGTCTTTTGGTTTTCATTAAAGTCAATTGTACACTTTCTGTAGGTTTGATATCCAGACTATGATTTACTAATGTTGGTTCGAAGTATGAATTTTCTTGATTATTGTACACTATATAGTACTCTTCAGTTATTTCTGTTTGCTGACCTTCATGAAATGTCTCAACAATAATCTTATATGCTCCAGGCTTGCAGATTTTTGATAATTTCAATATGCATGAACTATTTTGTTTATACTCTTTGTAGTAAATTTTATTAATTGTCTTCCAGTTCTCCTTCTTATTCTCTTCTAAATAAACATCATCCGGAAAATATTTGCTATATTCAATTAGATTGTATTGTTGAAATTCTGGTTTTTGCCACAATCTGTTTCGCAGATTATTTTGTGGTATGGATTGCTGAAGTATTGTGATTGTTTTGCTTGATTCTACTAAAGCATCATAAATATTTTTTGAAGTATAGGTAATATTAATTTGCTCATTAGAATTGTAAAAGGCTTTGAGATCAGAGCTTATAATCTCTCTTTTATTTGCAATTTTTAACTCAATAGTCTTACTTTCGGATTCTCCATTTAAGTTTTTTACATTCAAATTAATTAAGTAAGGCCTAATAATAAGTTGATTTGCAATTGATACTTCATTTATTGGAAAAAAATTAATTAAAAATCGCCCCTTCGAATCCGTTTTTAAATTGTGAGAATTCCAATCTTCATTATTGTATCTAAGAAAATTTGAGTGATTAGAAGCATTTCCGTTCCATGTTGAATTGGAGAAAATAATGCATTCAATATTTGCATTGGCGAATGGAATTCCATTGTATGTTTGAATAGTACCACTTATAACAATATTCTTACCAAATAATAAAGTTTCTTGGTGGGAATCAAATAGAATTTCGATTCCGGGTTTTCTATATTCTTCAATTTGAATATTATTTCTTCCTTCAAAGGAATAATCATCCTCTTCGTCAATATCATATGAAGAAAGTTCTTCTAACGAATCTAAAACATCGTCATCATTCTCGGCATCTAAAGCAAATTCGCCAATCCATGAATTAAGAGGTATTTTAAATGTTCCATGAGCTGAACCCATTTCATCAGTTGTCAACTTAAGTACCTGTACATTATACTGATATCCCGAGGCTAAACTTACTTCTATAGGTCGATTTTTAACAATTGATGGTATTCCAAAGGTATCATACCGAATGGTTATAATTTTAAAGAAGATAGTCTGTCCTGGACGATAAATTTGACGATCTGTAAAAATTAACACTCTGTCATCTGCTTCAGAAATGCTATTTTTTCTATTATAAATACTTCTATTGTTAATCGATACATCATTACCACAATACGCATATACTTTTGAGATTCGCCTTTTATCAATAATTGGAACATTGCACATTCCATTTTCATTGGACTGCATTGTATCTATGACTAAACAATTAGCAATTCTGGGATTACAATAATCTAATAAAGTATGAAATTCAAATAATACATTTCCTAATTGTTTCCCCGTCTCACGATCTATGGCTATCAATTTTTTGGATTCACCATCGTTTGTAAAATTGACAACGGCCATATTGCTGATTTGAAACTTATTTCCATACTCTAAGTATAAATCTATGCTATCTGTTGCTGAACTTAACTTAATATAATAGAACCCTATTGGTAAAGAATCTATTTTCAATTCAATGCTGTGAGTTTTAAAATCGTTCGGCAAAGGCAATGTATCTATCCATGATCTTATGCTACTGTCCAAGCAACAACTTACTAATTCATTTTGCCAACCATCATCAGGAATGCGCTCATATTTACTTTGAGTAAGTTTATAAATGTTTAATTGAATACTTTGAATATTCTTATAAGACAATAGTATTTTGAAATTTCGATTTGAAGTATTTATTTTTTCAATTTTAAAATCAAAGTTTTTAGCGTGAATTCGATCTAATGCAAATAAGGTTAAGTTCCTACTCAAACAATTAGGGTGTTTATTTAGAATAAGATTAAATATAGAATCTGCCTTAATATTGCTCTTTTGGAAGTTATTAAGTCTTGAATAACTTGATTCAGAAAACATATCTCCTAGTTCAAATAATATATTACCAGCTGCTGTAGTTTCTTTATATTTATTATAAAGCTCTACAAGCAAATTGTAGTATTTCGTATAATGAATTTTATCATCATTTTGACGTAATGCATATTTAAGTCTATAAATGTTCGCATCAATAAGGCCATCTAAATTGTTTCTCTCAAGGTTTAATCTCATTATTCTTTGATATAATTCATATATGATATTATCGGAGAAATCTGTATTTAAAAATTCGTCTATTCCGGACATGAACTTATCATCATTTACTTCTGGTTCGAGAAATTCACTCTGCGTTGAAGTAAAAAAACTCAATGCGCGGTAAAATAAGAAATCGTAAACTGAAGGCCTTAATATTGTATCTCCTCCTAGCTCGAACGCACTTCTTAGAGTGCCAATTTTAATTTCTTGTGTTTCGATGTTAGAAATCGAACTCAAATAGTATTGAGAGGAAATATCCATAATTCTTGATACAGGCCAATTTAAAAGACCTGTGCTATCATTTGAAAATCCTTCTGTATGACAACTACTTGAATTTTGAATATTAGCATAAAGTTCAGCTAATATGGATTGAGCTATTGCCAAACATGGTCCATGTAATCTGTTTAAATTGCCTTCTATAGTTTGTATTAGACTTATATATTTATATTTATTATTTCTTGATTTAATTGCGCCTAATACCTCAATACTTCTTATGATTTCCGGACAAATATTTGATTTTATTGATTCATCTAAGATTGATTCAATCTTGGATTCAGCCTTTGAGAAATGTTTTTCCCTTATAAGGCTATCGTATTGATACCATGAAGGACTTTTAAAATTGAGATTAAATCTTGTACTATATTGTCCAAATAGCAACACTTCACTGAATCCTAAAATTATGATGAAAAATGTAAGTCTATATAGTATCATGGGATGTATGGTTTATTTTAATTAATCAATTCATCTAATTAATAAACGAGTTGAATTGGTAAATGTAATTATTTAATTAGGTATATTTTAAGTAGAAATTAATTCAGATCTCTTGAAACAGAAAGGTTTCAATACAATCTAATTAAATCTTTATGTAGACAATCAAAAGTCAAGCTAGCCAATTATCCTATACAAAAAACATAACTTTGTACTTAGATAAAAGTAAAATGCATTTTCTCAACATTGATTATTTATTAGTACTTGTCTAATATATTATCAATGGAAACTAAATAATCACAGCCTAAGATTAATCAATAAGAAATAAGTTGTTTATAAATATCTGCAAGTATATTTTACTTATCTCACAAGTTAATTTAATACATTTATTACAACACTCATTTATAAAATATCATAACATTTTGATATTTATAGTTCAAAAGAGAAACGATAAGCCATTCACTTAAACACATCATTTATCAATAAAAAAATTCTTCTACTATTTTTTTAATTTTATAGATGCAATATTTCTACCAACAATTCCGCCTTGTAATATACCTAATTCAATGGACGGCCGAAAATGGATTCCTCCGTATAATCTTGAAATGCCTGTTTCATTAGCCATTTGAGCAAATGAATTGAATGTACGAGGAGTACCATTAATGTCAGTTCTAGATTCATGAGTATTATCAGTTAACTTATAGTGGTAACCAAAATATTCTTCAAGCACAGCTGTAGCTGCAGCAGTTTGAACAGAATGACCACTGGTATGTTCAGGAAAAGGAGGGGTGGAAAGTAAAGTAGTGTAATTCGGATCTATGTATTTCTTAATATAAGTTACAGGTCTGACTAGATTGTAGAGATATTTGCTTTTCCAACAGGAGACAAATGCATCGTGAACAGCCAAACCGACTTTTGAAAATACTTCTGCAGCTAAAGCAAGATTTGCAGATTCATTTTTCAACACGATTCCTGCAATTGACATAGAATGTCCAGGAGGTGTAGAGGTTAATCCAGGGTCATCACTCCAGTACTTTGCTATAATTGTTTGCTCTAGTGTCAAATTACTTCCAATAATATAAACTTCGTTCGCTTGAAGATAAAAAACACTCTTTGAATCAGTTGAATAAGTTGTTGGAGGGTAAGCCGTAATCAAGTTATCATCAACATTTGCAACTAAAAATGGTCTTACCGCACCCCAGTAAGCTTGTAAACACTCAGGATTATTTGGTGAAGTGGGCTCCCATACTCCAGGTATATTAGGAAGCATGTAATCTGGAAAATTATCAACATAGGCTAGATCTTTTCCATCAGTCATAGAGAAATTATATATAGCTTCAGCCACAGATTTACCAAAAGCAATGGATCTAGTTTTTTCAAGTATATCTGAACTATTGTTATTATTAATATATTTTTGTTCTAATAGACTAATTGTAGAATCTGCAGTAGCTTTTGACTTAAATTGATTTTTCAAGATGGATGCCATACAAGCATTAGCAGCCAATTCCCAATTATAGTTTTTTTCAGTCTCTAGGCTAGGAATTCCGTTTGCAGTGTAAGCATTAATTAATCCAGAGTAAGATACATTTCCACGAATACCAGGCCGAACAGTTTCATACAAAGCCAAAGCAGCATACGCATAGGCTCTAGCTGCAACTGGTGGGGAAAACCCTGGCGTAGTTTTGACTAAATCTCGTTGAAGGTTGACCCAATCGATAGCCACATCTGATTTATAATCAGAAGCACTGTTTAAAACAAAAGGCTTGTCATTGTCACTGGTACAGGATTGATAATATATTGCTGTCAACAATAAAAGTAGATAAATATAATTTTTCATAGATAGGAGTTTTAAAATCAAATATACTAATTTCTGAGTTTAAATTTGAAAAAAACCAATTTTTGGGCATTTAAATCTAGATTTCCTTAAAAAAGACAATATTCATAAATTAGAAATAATAATTATTTCATAACCCAAATTTATTTGCGGTCAAAAATGGGATAGATATTTACTAAAATTAACTATTGAACTTTTTCAGTTCCAATTAGTAATCCTGTTTCAATTACCTTAGTAAAATGACAATGCCTGTAAGTTATTTACTGACGTACATGAAGCCTTTAATTTTATTAGGCTAATTTATAAATCACACTGGTATTAATTTCTCAAGTTTTGCATGTTAAAAAGATAAAAAATGTAACAATAATTTATTGAAATAAGTTACTAATTATAATTAAGGAACTTTAGGTCAATGAAGAGGATGAAAAAGCAATTAGATTTTTTTTAGCTGATGGTACAGATTTTGAAAAAAGTGGAAGAAGAATGGAATTTGTAAGAAAAATATTTAATCATTCCTCACATATGTATTCATTAGATTGTAAGTGCATAAATTTAAATTACTGGAAATGAAAATCTATATTTAGATTAGATTTCTCAGTTCATTTAGAGCAGGGTAAAATAATAAGCATCATTTCATCTAATAATTCATTAAATGGTTGATTATTAATGAATTACATACATCGGCACATATATGATAATCAAGTCAAATATGTGAATAATGTATCTTATTGACATGCTTCTGTAAGTAATGGTCATCCATAACTATAGATCTTTGCAGCTTAGTAACATCAATTACACTTTGAGATTAGTAAATTAAATGAAATGATAAATACACCAAACTTAATGAGTGTCAATTGGCGTAAAAAACAAGACAAACTCAAAGATAGATTGGTTAGATTTTTAGAATCAAATTCGCAAATTCAGAATTACAAACAGGACGATAATTTACAAATAATTCACATCAGAATAGACAAAACCAATAAAGAATTGTATTCAATAATGATGAATTGTAAAAATTCTCTTCACCAAAACAACGATAAAAATTAAATTTTTCAATCTCCTATATAGAATAAAGGAAATATCAATTTTAAAAAATGAAATCAGTATTCTTAATATTAATTGCATGTACTTTTTCTTTTTCATTTGGAATTGCTCAAGGCAATCGGGTATTTTCAGGAGGGGAAATATGTAATTTCAATATCGTTGATATTTCAGCTATAAATGGAATTGAATGGAGCACAGAAAGAGCTTCAGTACCAGGTTATTTCAGCTTAGTCGATGGCGCAAATTATGTTGGAGGTTCAGATAATCAAAACATAAACGGCTATATAAAAAAATATGGCCTCAGCACTTTTATATTTCCAGTTGGTAGTGGAACTGATTTAAGGACACTGGAAATCTCTGCTCCAACTAACTTAAGTGATACCTATGCTACAGCATGGATTGTAGGAAATCCTGAATTCAATCTTGATCCGACATCCCCTAATGAAGGATTCCATTCTGTAAATTCTTTTTTGGCTCCAATTGTAGGTGTAAGTATAGTAGGCCAATGGGATTGGCAGGTTGGTGATTCAGGAAACTTAGGTCTGGGTACAACTGGATTAGGAACTGGACTAACAATCAATGTAAGCATACCTGATATGACTTCTTTCTCTCAAGCAAAATATCTAAGACTCGTTGGCTGGGATGGAACAGTATGGATAGATTTAAGTGGATCTGCCACAGCAAATGGGAATTCTGAAAACAGTATTTTAAATGGCACTATGCTGGCTGGCATAACTGCAATTGCAATTGGAAAAATAGAATCAGATCCTTCTATTGTCGATGAAAATGATGTTAAAGAATATATGATTCTTTACCCCAATCCGGTATCATACAATAAGAAGCTCTATCTAAATTTCGAAACAAATTATAGAGGGAAAGCAAGCTTTGGATTATTCAATAACATCGGTCAACGACTAGAGACCAAGTACATCGAAGTGATCAGTGGTTCAAATCTAATTGAAACCGATGTTTCAGAATTGGCACCGGGAACATACACAATCATTTTATTAAATGTTAATGGAAAGCAGATTGGTAGAAGTCAAAAATTCATTAGAATATAAACTTAGAATAAAATAACTACATTGAAAATAACACGATTATATAAGTTTTTATCTGCGACTTTTTATTGCTTGGTAATTTGCCAAGGACCAAACTTATTTTCTCAGATTAAAGTTGGTGACAATCCTAAAGTTATAAATGCGAATTCAGCACTTGAAATTGAATCTATTAATAAGGGATTACTTTTGCCGAGACTGACTTTGAATTCTACTTCGAATGCGGCACCATTGAATAGTTTTGTTCAGGGAATGTTTGTCTTTAACACTTCAACAATAAATGATATTACTCCTGGGATTTATTACAGTGATGGGGTGAAATGGATTCGAGTAAACTCAGATGCAGGCATGTGGAATCTTGCTGGAAATAGCGGTACAGATTCAACGAATAATTTTTTAGGTACTACGGATAAAGTTCCGTTAATTCTAAAAACAAATAATGTCGAACGATTACGCATAACAGAAAATGGAAGGGTTGGAATTGGTACTTCAAAACCAACTGTCGCATTACAGGTTAACGGAGAACTAGTCATAGATACATTAACTGCTGGTAATATAACAACAGATAATATATTAGTAGCTAACCCAACTGATGGGAAAGTGAAAATCGTCTCCTCCAGCAATTTTATTTTGGGTGTGTTAAGTCGCACTGAAATCGTACTAAATGTAGGTCAAACTATTTTCAATACACCTACAATAATTACAGATATTAATAAAATTTTGTTATTCAGAAATGGTGTCTTAATATCATTTATAAAAAACAATTCAAACTCCATTGTATCTGAAATACAGAACTTACCAGGAGACGAAATAAAAATTATACAATTAAAATAAATTAATTATTCTTAACACATTAAAACACTTTAAAATGAAAAAAATTATTCTATTAGCAATCTTAGTCGTTTCAATAGGTTCTGCATTGAATGCTCAAAAAGTGAGCACGAAAGTTATTGATAACAAAGGTACAATTAAATGGGTGATTGACAGCTCAACTGCGGTTATAACAAAAGCGGACAGCACTATTTTGTATGTAACTCCACATCAATTATCTGATACCTTAGTTAAGTTTGTAAGATATGGAGATACAGCACAAATTCTTTCCGGATACATTAATGGTGCGAACAATGGGCTAACCAAAAACGGGAAAATAGTTCAACTCGGAGGTACATTAATTCAACCTACAACAATTGTAACAACCGCTGCTAATTTTTTAGCAATAACGGGATTACAACCGGGATCGAATGTAACTGATAGTGTAATGGTAGTAAATCCAACCACAGGTCAGGTTAAATTCATTTCTGCATCTGCACTTTTTAATGCACTTACTTTTAGCAATGGTCTGACAAAAACCGGTAACCTGGTGGAGTTAGGTGGTGCTTTAACCAAACCTACAACCATTACAACAGATGCAGTGAATAATTTGAAAATTGCCGGTCTGCAAAGTGGTGATTTAGCTACGGACAGTTTAGTTGTCTCAGCTCCTGATGGAACTTTAAAAAGAGTAACATCGGCTTCCTTATTGCAAAGTGGTGATCAGAATTTCACTGCTACACTAGCACAAGCTGTTTATGTGGTAACAAATATGCCTGGAACCGTTTCCAAAGTTTGGGTATTTAGAAATGGTGCTAAGCTAATTGTGACAACTGATTATACTACTACACCGGGCACTCTAACCTTAACTGCACCAATGGCTGCCTTAGTTGTTCCTAACGATCTGATTGAAGTGCAATGGATTAAGTAGTCCGATTGAATTCTTTGTAAATATATTTTTAATATTAATAATTTAAACTGTTCGGCTTTAGCAACTTATTTGATAATAAATTAGTTGCTAAATCTGCGCAAATCAATTTGGATGAAACACATATTTTTACTTCTCTTACTATTCAACATTACTGCAAAAAGTAACGCGCAAATATTGATTAATCCAAAAGGAACAAAAATTGCCGTTGACTCCAGTAAATGGACAATCATAGGAAACAACATATACAATAAAAATTCTGGAAATGTTGGAATTGGAACTTCACTTCCTACAGCACAATTACATACTACTCTTGATGTTAGGTTCGAAGGGATTGGCATCAATACTCTAAATACAAAGATTTTAACAACTGATAATTCCGGAAATGTTACTTCCAGATTATTGTCCAATTTACTCTCTGGAAGTGCGATCACTTCCTTGAATGGACTGACCACTTCTTCGCAGACCTTTGCAACCGGTACTACAGGGACTAATTTTAATATTGTTTCTACAGGCACTACACATACTTTTAATTTACCAGATGCTTCATCACTTAACAGAGGAGCATTGACTTCATTGGATTGGAATACATTCAATGGTAAGGAAAATTCCTTAAGCTTTTCAACCGGGTTAACAAGAACTATCAATACGATAACCGTAAACACCAGTCAAAATATAAACACGCTATCAAACTTAACTACAAACGGTTTGATCAAAACATCTGGAGGCACCGGTGCATTGTCAATTGCAACTGTTGGAACAGATTATTCTGCAGGGACTTCTGCACTTGCCTCAGGAATCTTAAAATCAACTACCGGAACAGGAGCATTGAGCATTGCGATTGCAAGTGATTTTCCAATTCTAAATCAAAATACAACAGGAAGTGCTGCAACACTAACTACACCAAGATCAATTTATGGTGGATCTTTTAATGGATCTGCAGATGTTACCAATATCATTTCCTCTAATTTTGGCGGAACGGGTAACGGATTTACAAAATTTACTGGTCCTACTACAGCAGAAAAAATATTTATCCTGCCCAATGCAAACGCAACTATACTTACAGATAATTCTCCAGTAACAGTTGCACAAGGCGGAACAGGACAAACTTCCTATACGAATGGTCAGTTATTGATAGGAAATACAACAGGCAATACATTAACTAAATCAACGCTGACTGCAGGAAGTGGCATTTCTGTAACCAATGCCGGTGGTAGTATTACTATTGCAAATTTATCTCCTTCCAGCGGGGGAACTGTAACATCCGTTTCTGTACTTAGTGCAAATGGATTTGTGGGAACTGTTGCTAATCCCACAACAACTCCACAAATCACTTTATCTACAGATGTTTCAGGAATTCTTCGAGGAGATGGGACAACAATGTCTGCTGCAACCCCCGGAATAGATTATACAGATGGGACTGATGGTTTAGCAACTGGAATACTAAAATCGACTTCTGGAACTGGGACAATAAGCATTGCAATAGCATCCGATTTTCCCACCCTTAATCAAAACACTTTAGGAAATGCAGCAACAGTTACCACCAACGCTAATCTTACAGGTCCTGTGACATCATTAGGAAATGCTACATCAGTTGCTAACAATGCCATTACCAATTCAATGTTAGCGCAGGTACCTGCTCAAATATTTAAAGGTAGAACAACTACAGGGGTTGGGAATGTGGAAGATCTTACCATAGCTCAAGCAAAAACTTTATTAAACATAACAGGTACAAATTCTGGTGACCAAACCATTAACTTAATTGGTGATGTTACAGGTACGGGAACAACTAATATAGTAACCACTATCTCAAATAATTCTGTTACCAATGCATATCTATCTCAAATACCCTCCCAAACTTTTAAAGGTAGAACTACATCAAGCACTGGAAATGTAGAAGATCTGACTATATTTCAAGCAAAAGCATTATTAAATTTAACAGGTACAAATTCAGGAGATCAAACGATCACATTAACCGGAGATGTAACAGGCACAGGAATTGGGAGTTTTGCAACTTCTATTGGAATTGGTGCTGTTACTTACTCAAAAATTCAAAATGTTTCAGCATCAAATAAAGTTCTGGGAAGAACGTCTGCAGGAGCAGGTGTGGTGGAAGAAATTGCCACTACAGGTTCTGGAAGTGTGGTTAGAAGTATCTCCCCTTCACTTGTTACCCCCACTGGTATTGTAAAAGGAGATGTAGGGTTGGGAAATGTGGATAATACTTCAGATGTTAATAAACCGATTTCCACTGCGACACAAACCGCTTTGAATCTTAAAATAAGTTTAACTGAAAAAGCAGCAAACAATGGCGTTGCAACATTGGATGCAGGTGGCAAAGTTCCTGCTTCACAATTACCTGTAGGCTCTCAGATTTATAAAGGAACCTGGAATGCTGCAACAAATACGCCAACTTTAGCTGACGGAACAGGTACTGCCGGATGGACATATAGGGTTGTGGTTGGTGGCACTATAGACCTTGGATCAGGTAACATAACATTTGTTGTTGGAGATGATGTAATTTACAATGGAACCATTTGGGAAAGAATTCCTAGTTCATCAGCAGTCACTTCAGTTAATACTCAAACTGGTGATGTAGTACTTACAACAGATAACATAAGCGAAGGAGCCACTAATAAATATTATACTGATACTCGTGCTAGATCTTCTCTTTCGGTATCGACTCCATTAGTATATAATTCAAGTACTGGAGCATTTTCTATTCCTCTTGCTACTACTTCTACAAATGGATATTTAAGTTCTTCAGATTGGAATACATTCAATGGAAAGCAAGCATCGGGAAATTATATTTCTGCACTTACAGGAGATGTAACTGCAGTAGGTCCTGGCAGTGCTACGTCTACAATAGCAAATAATGCAGTTACCTATGGTAAGATGCAAACGATGACAGCAAATAAATTATTGGGTTCAGGCTTAATTGGAACAGCAGTAGCAGAAATAAGCTTAGGTACCGGATTGTCTTTTACAGGTACAACATTAAACGCAGCTACAACGGGAGGTACAGTAACAAGTGTTTCTATTGTAAGTGCTAATGGCTTTGGTGGAACTGTAGCCAATGCGACTACAACTCCAGCTATTACAGTTTCAACATCTGTAAACGGATTTCTTAAAGGTAACGGAACATCAGTTGCAGCTGCAATAGTCAGCGATTTTCCGACCTTAAATCAAAATACTACTGGCAATGCAGCCACAGTAACCACCAATGCAAATCTAACTGGCCCAGTAACTTCAATTGGAAATGCTACATCCATTACAAATAATGCTGTTACCAATGCGATGCTTTCTCAGATAGCCACTCAAACTTTTAAAGGTAGAACATCAGCAGCCACAGGTAATGTTGAAGATCTGACAGCAACCCAAGCAACCGCAATGTTAAATATTTTTACCTCGGGATTAAATGGTTTGGTGCCGTCAAGTGGAGGAGGTACTTCCACGTATTTAAGAGCAGATGGTACATTTGCCTCACCTTCTGGTGGTAATTATCGCAATCTGGTATTGCTAAGTTCGGATGTAATAAACAATAACTCGATAGCAAATACTTTAACCGATGTAACTGGTTTAAGTTTTTCTGTTACATCAGGGGTCACTTATCACTTTTATGTTCTCATTCCATATTCAAGTGCAGCTACAACTACAGGGAGCAGATGGACAATTAACGCACCAACTACAACTTTACTAAATTATACAAGTAGATACACCTTGGCAGCAACTACACAAACTCTAAACTTCGCTTCAGCTATTGGAATTCCTGCAGCTTGCAATGCCACGTCTCAGTTAAAAAGCATCGCAATCATTGAAGGAGTTATAATTCCATCAGCTAGTGGGACGGTTATAATCAGATTTGCAAGTGAAATCGCGAATTCAGCTATCACTGCAAAAGCAGGTGCTTCTTTAGAATGGTGGTAGTATTTAAAATTAAAATAGCGAATAATTATGAGCGCTTAGTGTTCCTTTTAATTATTCTTTTTAAAATTGTTTTGAATTGAACGATTTTTTGATTTCAAATAAAATGAAATATTTATAAAACATTACGATAAATTTAATTTTTAAGATACACAAAAGATTTTATTCCATTTGAATTTAAAATAATTATGGTAAATAGATATGCAGTAGTCAAAAAATTCATTCAATTAAACTAATAATAAAACAAATAAATTGAAAATAATACGATTAAATAAGTTTTTTTCTGCTGCATTTTTTTGCCTTGCAATTTGTCAAGGACCAAACTTATTTTCTCAGATTAAAGTTGGTGACAATCCTAAAGTTATAAATGCGAATTCAGCACTTGAAATTGAATCTATTAATAAGGGATTACTTTTGCCGAGACTGACTTTGAATTCTACTTCGAATGCGGCACCATTGAATAGTTTTGTTCAGGGAATGTTTGTCTTTAACACTTCAACAATAAATGATATTACTCCTGGGATTTATTACAGTGATGGGGTGAAATGGATTCGAGTAAACTCAGATGCAGGCATGTGGAATCTTGCTGGAAATAGCGGTACAGATTCAACGAATAATTTTTTAGGTACTACGGATAAAGTTCCGTTAATTCTAAAAACAAATAATGTCGAACGATTACGCATAACAGAAAATGGAAGGGTTGGAATTGGTACTTCAAAACCAACTGTCGCATTACAGGTTAACGGAGAACTAGTCATAGATACATTAACTGCTGGTAATATAACAACAGATAATATATTAGTAGCTAACCCAACTGATGGGAAAGTGAAAATCGTCTCCTCCAGCAATTTTATTTTGGGTGTGTTAAGTCGCACTGAAATCGTACTAAATGTAGGTCAAACTATTTTCAATACACCTACAATAATTACAGATATTAATAAAATTTTGTTATTCAGAAATGGTGTCTTAATATCATTTATAAAAAACAATTCAAACTCCATTGTATCTGAAATACAGAACTTACCAGGAGACGAAATAAAAATTATACAATTAAAATAAATTAATTATTCTTAACACATTAAAACACTTTAAAATGAAAAAAATTATTCTATTAGCAATCTTAGTCGTTTCAATAGGTTCTGCATTGAATGCTCAAAAAGTGAGCACGAAAGTTATTGATAACAAAGGTACAATTAAATGGGTGATTGACAGCTCAACTGCGGTTATAACAAAAGCGGACAGCACTATTTTGTATGTAACTCCACATCAATTATCTGATACCTTAGTTAAGTTTGTAAGATATGGAGATACAGCACAAATTCTTTCCGGATACATTAATGGTGCGAACAATGGGCTAACCAAAAACGGGAAAATAGTTCAACTCGGAGGTACATTAATTCAACCTACAACAATTGTAACAACCGCTGCTAATTTTTTAGCAATAACGGGATTACAACCGGGATCGAATGTAACTGATAGTGTAATGGTAGTAAATCCAACCACAGGTCAGGTTAAATTCATTTCTGCATCTGCACTTTTTAATGCACTTACTTTTAGCAATGGTCTGACAAAAACCGGTAACCTGGTGGAGTTAGGTGGTGCTTTAACCAAACCTACAACCATTACAACAGATGCAGTGAATAATTTGAAAATTGCCGGTCTGCAAAGTGGTGATTTAGCTACGGACAGTTTAGTTGTCTCAGCTCCTGATGGAACTTTAAAAAGAGTAACATCGGCTTCCTTATTGCAAAGTGGTGATCAGAATTTCACTGCTACACTAGCACAAGCTGTTTATGTGGTAACAAATATGCCTGGAACCGTTTCCAAAGTTTGGGTATTTAGAAATGGTGCTAAGCTAATTGTGACAACTGATTATACTACTACACCGGGCACTCTAACCTTAACTGCACCAATGGCTGCCTTAGTTGTTCCTAACGATCTGATTGAAGTGCAATGGATTAAGTAGTCCGATTGAATTCTTTGTAAATATATTTTTAATATTAATAATTTAAACTGTTCGGCTTTAGCAACTTATTTGATAATAAATTAGTTGCTAAATCTGCGCAAATCAATTTGGATGAAACACATATTTTTACTTCTCTTACTATTCAACATTACTGCAAAAAGTAACGCGCAAATATTGATTAATCCAAAAGGAACAAAAATTGCCGTTGACTCCAGTAAATGGACAATCATAGGAAACAACATATACAATAAAAATTCTGGAAATGTTGGAATTGGAACTTCACTTCCTACAGCACAATTACATACTACTCTTGATGTTAGGTTCGAAGGGATTGGCATCAATACTCTAAATACAAAGATTTTAACAACTGATAATTCCGGAAATGTTACTTCCAGATTATTGTCCAATTTACTCTCTGGAAGTGCGATCACTTCCTTGAATGGACTGACCACTTCTTCGCAGACCTTTGCAACCGGTACTACAGGGACTAATTTTAATATTGTTTCTACAGGCACTACACATACTTTTAATTTACCAGATGCTTCATCACTTAACAGAGGAGCATTGACTTCATTGGATTGGAATACATTCAATGGTAAGGAAAATTCCTTAAGCTTTTCAACCGGGTTAACAAGAACTATCAATACGATAACCGTAAACACCAGTCAAAATATAAACACACTATCAAACTTAACTACAAACGGTTTGATCAAAACATCTGGAGGCACTGGTGCATTATCAATTGCAACTGTAGGAACCGATTATTCTGCGGGTACTTCTGCACTTGCCTCAGGAATTTTAAAATCTACAACTGGAACAGGAGCATTAAGCATAGCGATTGCAGGTGATTTTCCAATTCTAAATCAAAATACAACAGGTAGTGCTGCGACGTTAACTACTGCAAGATTTATTTATGGTGGATCTTTTAATGGCTCGGCCGATGTTACCAGTATCATTGCCTCTAATTTTGGCGGAACGGGAAACGGGTTTACAAAATTTACTGGCCCTATTACATCAGAAAAAACATTTACTTTGCCTAATGCCAGTGCAACGATTCTAACCTCTAATTCAGCTGTTACAGCTGCTCAAGGAGGTACAGGACTTGTCAGTTATACCGTAGGAGACATACTCTATGCCAGTGCAGCAACCGTCTTGAGTAAACTGGCTGATGTAGCAACGGGAAATGCTTTGATTTCAGGTGGCGTATCGACTGCACCAAGTTGGGGTAAGATAGGACTTACTACGCATGTTTCTGGTATTTTACCCATTTCTAATGGAGGTACTAATTCATCAACCGCTTTAAATAATAATCGAATCATGGTCTCTTCAGCAGGAAGTATTGTTGAAGGTGCCGCATTGACAAATGGACAAATGTTAATTGGTTCTACTGGGGCCGCACCAGTTGCAGCAACACTTACAGCTGGAACTGGAGTTACAATTACCAATACAGCAGGTGCTATAACAATAGCTGCAACTTCAGTGCCAGCCGTTTTTCAAGCTACATCAACAATTGATGCAACAACTACCAGTACTACTGATGTTTTATTAACAGGTATGTCTATTACGCCAGGAGCAGGGGATTATTTAGTCTTCTTTACGGGCTCATATGGAAATAGTAACTCTCATGGACAAGGCCCTATTTCTATCTATAATAATGGTAATCTGATTGCCGCTTCTGTCGTTCAAGGCGATGGTTCAAGTAATGATATCTTACCAGTTGCATCTAATGCTTATATTACCAATCTCGGAGCAGGACAAACAATTGAAGTCAAGTGGAGAGTCGAAGCCGGTACTGGTACATTTCATCAACGGACATTAATTCTTCAAAAGGTTAAATAATAACGGATCAAAGTAGTAGTATAAATTTTCAATCACGGATAATTTAATCTTTGACTAAACCATTTTCTCAATCAATTAAATGACACTCATGGTAATAAAAATATATATATTACGTTAAGTGGTCAAGGACTTTCTTTAAATAAAAATTCAATTATGAAACAATTAATATATACTTTTTTCGGTTTGGCCATTCTATTTATTTCATGTAAAAAGGAGTCTAGTATTAGTCCTTTAACCTGCAACAATTATAGCCAGACACTCTATTACTCAAATGAAATATTTCCTTCGAAATATTTGAATGTTTATGGAGATTGGAAACTTATAAGATTCAGTGGTGGAATACAAGGTCACGACTCCGTTGTATCAAAGAATTACAAAATCAATATCTGTAAGTATGGGATGATAAGATTGGTTAAAGATCTACACGAGACCAATATTGGCAAAATTGAAATCATTTCTGAAACACCTTCTTATCTCGATGTTCGTTTTAAATTTGACAAAATTGACTCTTTTTTCTTCTATGGTGATGATGAAAAACAAATTAATCAGGTTAGTCATGATAGCATGTGGATCAACTCGGATTGTTGTGATCGATACAATTATTTATTCAAGAGAGAGTAGAATTTCAAATTAATGCAATATCAATTTGAAAACAATTTGATCAATTCAACTAAGACGCTATTTCGTCTCTGGCTAACTCTTCCGAGACATCCTCAAAAAGTATAAATAAAAATAAGTTAGAAATAGGATTAAATTCACAATTTGAAAGCTTATCAGAGTTCACCCGCATTATGCAATAGAGTTTCGTAGTGAAAGTCAAAAGGTCAATAAATCCCGATATTAATCGGGAAGTGTTTCCGCCGAAGGGCGGACAGGCTCCGGAGAATTTTTACCGCAAACATTGCCATCCCCATGGTGAGGATGACTGAACGAATTCTGCAATGCAGAATGACTTGTGACAACAAGTCAAGTGAAGGAACCGCGAAAGCGGTGTGAGGAAGCGCTAGGATTTGCAGGCATTTTGGCTTGTAATAGAAAGTCTATTGCATAAAGCGGGTTCAAATAGGAGAAGTAAATTTACTTAAATAAAAATAAGAGGAACTTTTTCACCATATTCATTATTTGACTGCATTTTCTTGAAGTTTCATTTTCTTGGAATTGAATAATTTTAAGCGCTTAGCCCTGGACTCAAACTGTTAATATTTTATTATTTAATTCTTATTTTACACTACTAAAAAAAATATATTTAAAAATACTTGCACAGAAAGAATTTCTGTACTTACCTTTGTAACTCGTTCTTTTACATATTATTCTTATCCAGAAAGACAGAGGGAATTGACCCGATGAAGTCTTGACAACCTCTACGAAAGTAGAAAGGTGCCAAATTCAACTCCGAGAAATCGGAGATAGATAAGTTAGAAAACAGCCATTAATATTCCTATTTAGGATATAAATATTATTAAGCTCTTCTGATTTGTCGGAAGAGCTTTTTTTATTTAAAGCCCTTTCGTCAAGTTAATTCTACTGTGCGATTTGGATAAGATGATTTGATCAGAACATTAAAAAAATGTTTAACAATTTAACCTTATCTAAATGAAAGAGACAACAAAAATTCTACACAGTATTCCTATCGATGAACTAACAGGATCCATTTCCACACCGATCTATCAAACATCAACTTTTGTACAAGAATCTCCGGGCGTACACAAGGGATATGACTATGCCCGAAGCAACAATCCAACACGAAAAGTATTGGAAGATTTAATTGCAACACTTGAAAATGGCAAAGGTGCCTGTGCTTTTGCAAGTGGCCTTGCAGCCATCGATGCAGTGATAAAGCTCCTACAAACTGGGGATGAAATTGTAGCCGTAGAAGACATCTATGGTGGCGCATTTCGACTTTTCACGCAGATCTATCAGAAGTTTGGTATTAGTGTAAAATATGTTGATGCAACCGATGTTGCCAATGTTGCAGATGCAATTTCAGAAAAAACTAAGCTCATTTGGTTGGAGTCACCTACTAACCCAACACTGAAAATTTCTGACATTGAAGAAATTTCAAAAATTGCTAAAGCAAATAAAATATTGTTGTGCGTGGACAACACTTTTGCTTCTCCTGCTGCGCAAAAACCATTGCACCTCGGTGCTGATCTGGTTATTCATTCTGCAACTAAATACTTAGCAGGACACAGCGATTTGATTGCAGGATTGGTGGTGTGTAAAAGCGCTGAGTTAGCTGAAAAAATAAAATTTATTCAGAATGCATCTGGGGGAATTCTTGCTCCCTTTGACAGTTGGTTGGTTATTCGTGGAATCGAAACGCTAACTCTACGAGTAAAACGACATTCTGAAAATGCACAAAAAATTGCAGAATTCCTCTTGACCCTTGATCTAGTTGACAACGTATTTTACCCTGGATTGCCACAACACAAGAATCATCACATTGCAAAAAAACAACAGAAATATTTTGGTGGCATAATAAGTTTTGATTTGAAAATCGATGACAAAGAACTGGCCACAAAGATTGTTAGCAGTACGAAGTATTTTAAACTAGCCGAGAGTTTGGGCGGAGTAAAGAGTCTAATCTGTCTGCCCTGTGAAATGACCCACAAATCTATTCCATCTGAAAAGCGATACCAATCTGGTGTTAAAGATAGTTTGATTCGATTGTCAGTAGGACTTGAAGATGTTGAGGACTTGATTGATGACCTGAAAATTGCAATTAATTCAGCAACCAAAATATTAAGCCTCACCAATTAATTATAAGAACAATGACAAGAAGAGATTTGACTATTGGATTATTTGGATTTGGCTGCGTCGGGAATGGACTACATGAAGTGCTTCAGAAAACTCCTGGATTAAAAACAAAGATTAAACTTATTTGTGTTAAAGAAAAGAAAAAGCATAGACAATTGCCAGCGGAATATTTTACTTATGATAAATTTGACATCTTGAATGATGATGAAATCAATACAGTTGTAGAATTAATTGATGATGCAGATGCAGCATTTGAAATTGTAAAAATTGCATTGCAAAAAGGTAAGGCAGTGGTTACGGCAAACAAGAAAATGATCGCAGAACATTTTCATGAGTTACTGGAATTACAAAGAATACACCAGATGCCACTCTTGTACGAAGCGGCCTGCTGTGCAAGCATACCCATTATTCGCAATTTGGAAGAGTACTACGACAATGATCTATTGGAATCTATTGAAGGAATTGTAAACGGTTCAACTAACTATATACTGAGTAAGACCTCAGAAGAAAACCTATCTTATGAGGAAGCTTTGATGGAAGCTCAAGAAAAAGGCTATGCAGAATCTAATCCAATTATGGACACCGGTGGATTTGACGCTAAATACAAACTGTTGATTCTGATTGCTCATGCTTTTGGAATAGTTGTAAAGCCTGAAGATATTTACAATATTGGAATTGACAGACTTGGAGAATTGGAGTTGAATTATGCAAAAGAAAAGGGCTTAAAAATAAAACTAGTAGCTTTTGCAGAAAAAACTGTGGATGCTAAAATCAAAGCTTTTGTACTTCCAAAATTTGTCGACAAGAATGACAAACTATATAGCGTTGATGACGTTTTCAATGGTGTGAAAACAAAATCTTATTTTAGTGATGTGCAATTTTTCGTTGGCAAAGGTGCAGGAGCATATCCTACCGCTTCCGCAGTCTTGTCAGACATTTCAGCACTGAGTTATGACTATCGCTACGAGTATAAAAAATTAAATCAAAGAGAATCATTGGAGCGCGATTCAGAAATTAAACTTAAAATATTTTTAAGACATGATCTTTCAAATTACTCAGAATTCAAAAATTATTTTGAAGAAATTAGTGAGTCATATTTAAATTGCAAATCGGGATTTATTATTGGAATAATTTCTTTAAAATTTCTGAAGAAAATTGCAGAAAGAAAGGACCTAGACACCTCAATAATTCTGTTTGAATCAATAAATAGTAATCGGAAGAACAAATTGTCTAAAAAGCTTGAAAATGAAATTGCCATTGCAAATTAAAAGCTTAATTAATGGCTGTTCAATATTGAATAAGATATTTGCATTATATTTATGCTTGAAGATATTTATAAAACAATGCCCTTTTGATTAACTGAATATGAAAACGAGCACCGTATTATTTTGGATTTTATTAAACTTGTTAAATTCCTATAATGGTCAAAATACTACTTTACAAAGCAGTAATTTTTTAGAAAACAAAAAAACTACTTTTGTGATAAGTGAAATTGTTTCAGAATTAGATAAAAGTATCTGGATTGTTTTTCAAGACAGAAACAACAACTATTGGTTTGGAAGCGATGGGCAAGGTGTTTTTAATTATGATATCCATTATAATGACTCAACAAAAAATAGTAAAAAATTCTTTCATTACACTACAAAAGATGGACTGCTAAGTAATAGGATTCGGGGAATTCAGGAAGATCAATTCGGCAACATTTTCATAACAAGCTTAGAAGGTATCAACAAATTTGATGGTGAAAAATTTACCTTACTTCCAATGGTTGAAGGGGCAGAATGGAAAATGGATCCTCATGATCTATGGTTTTCAATTCCTGGAAAGACAGGAGAATATGGGCCTTATCGCTATGATGGAAAATCACTCTATCATTTGAAATTTCCTAAACATGCAATGGAAGACAATTTTAATTGGTCAAATTTCAATCACCCTTGGAGTCCTTACGAAGTCTACACAATATATAAGGATAAAAAAGCTAGACTTTGGTTCGGAACAGCAAGCCTTGGTATCTGTCGTTATGATGGTAAATCATTTGACTGGATGTATGAAAAAGAATTAAGCGAAACTCCGGAAGGAGGTTCTTTTGGAATTCGTTCTATTATTGAAGATAAAGATGGAAAATTTTGGATTTGTAATACCAGTCAGCGTTACAATATACTTCTAAATAGTACTAGTAAGAAAGGTAGTTACTTCATCAATTACCAAAAAGAAAAAGGAATTGAAAATTTGAAAACAATTGATGGTAAAAAAATGCTTTACTTCATGTCAGCGGTGAAAGATAAACAAGGAAATTTATGGATGGCAACTTATAATGAGGGTGTATGGAAATATGATGGAAAATCAATCATTCATTATCTTGTAAAAAATGACGACAAAAACGTTACTGTATTTTCTATTTACAAGGATAGAAGTGGCGATTTATGGTTAGGCACACATGAAGAAGCTGTATATAAATTCAATGGCAAGACTTTTGAAAAATGGCAATAGAAAAAGCAGCACTCACTGACTTCGAAATCCTTACCGAAATTACTAAAAAATCAAAAGCTTTTTGGGGCTATTCCAAAGCGCAAATTGAAATTTGGTCTGAACAGTTAACCATCACTCAAAACTACCTTGAAACTAAAGAAGTATATAATTTGATAATAGAAAATAAAATTGTTGGATACTATGGATATTTCAATATTGATGAACAATCTGTGAAACTGGACAATTTATTTATTTTACCGGAGTACATTGGTAAAGGGCTTGGACGTGTATTATTGCTTGACTTCCTTGAGCGATTGCGAATTACAAATTCAAAAATAGTAATTCTTGATTCAGAGCCTTTCGCTGAGAATTTTTATAGAAAATTTGGATTTGTTAAGATTGGTCAAAAAGAAACGACTATAAAAGATAGGTACCTACCTATTATGGAATTAAATATAAATGATTAGCCATTCATAGTGATAAAGGCTTAGTTTAAAATATATTGACTTAATCAAGCAATTTTTGTTAGACTGATTATTTATGCATTACTATTTTACTTATTCTAAACACCAGATAAATAGTAATGAGCATAATTGCTGATGCTATCATGGCCAATGTATCATAGTGCTCAAGGGGAGCAAAATTATTTTTTTGTACGATGATTAGTCCTGCTATCATGGCACCAAATCCACCTGCTATTTGTTGTAAAGAGGAATTAATACTCATGTATGCTCCTCTGTCCGCTGGTTTTGGAATTGCAGAACTGAGCGCTGAAGAAGGAATCATACGACTCATAATAGCCATCATCATCAGAACATTCGTAATCAATACTAAGCTAAAAGGAGTAACTGAGAAATGCGAATAAATATTAATTATTATTACCGCAATTATGGTAGCAAATGCAAATAATTTAAATTTGCTAATCTTGTCACTTAGTCGTCCAACAATTGGCATAGTCACCAAAGTGGCACAACCAGTAATCATAAAAAGTAATGGCAATTGTTCCGCACTAATTTTGAGATTGTTGATTGCAAAAGCTGATCCAAAGGGCATCATCATAAAACCACCAATTGAAAGTAAGGCTGTAGCTAAGAATCCAATTCGATAATTTCTTTGCGAAAAAGTATGCAAGATATGTTTAAATGGTGTTCTGTCAGTTTGCAAAGTTAGATGATCTGTTACAGGTTCTAACTTCATGTAAATAGTAAAAGCAATAATTCCTGCCATAAGCGCAATCCAATAAAAGGGCATATTCCATCCCCATGAATTTGCAATGTATAGACCAATTGGAATTCCTAATACCTGACTCATTCCAAATCCCATTTGTACAAATCCCATTACTTTACCGCGTTGTTTCAAACTAAATAAATCTGCAACTATAGCCATAGCAATGGAACCAATAACACCACCAAAAATTCCTGTAAAAATTCTTGCTGCAACCAATAATTTAAAGTTTGGTGCTATTGCACAAAACAAAGTGCCAAGGATAAATCCAAAATAAAAAAATAGCAAAAGTTTTTTTCTGTCATAGCGATCCGCAAATCCGGCTGTAAGTAATCCGGAAATTCCTGCACTGAAAGCATAAGCTGAAACAGCAATACCAAATTGCGAAGCAGATATTTGTAAGCTCTTCATCATAATGTCACCCAATGGAGACATAACCATGAAATCTAATACTACGGTGAATAGAGTAATGGCTAGTATGAAAATTACAAATTTCTGGTAACTTGTAAATTTCGAGTAGTCTTGAATTTGTTCACTCATTATTTTTATTCTGATATTTATTGAAAATGATAAATAAGGAATTTATTTTTTTCAAGTTTATAGTTGATTCCGATCTCTATTTTGTTTAGGGTTTTAAGGCTTTAATGACCAATTGAAAGGTTTCATTTTGAATTGCTTGAGTAAGTTTAAACGGAGTTCCACCAATACTTTTTCGTTTTTCATGAAACCGAAGTAAACTATATAAAGGACCATAAGCTATGCTCCAAAAAACATCCTTGGAAACGGGAGTAATTTCTTTATTGGCTAATGCTTTTTGAAAAAAAAGCATCATTGATTTTCTAAAGTCTTTTATGCTTGCATTTATTATTGCCTCGCTATAGGAAGAATTTTGCAAAACCTCCCAACAAGTGACTTCTTGTAAATTGTTCATCATGAAATGTGCACGGTTGTGCCATTGCAATCTTAATCCATCAACAAAGTTCATTTCCGATGAAAAATCCTTCATCATTTCACCAAAGAATTTTTTGCCAATGTCTATCCCAATCTTATTTATCAAATCTTCCTTATTGGCATAATAGATATATAGGGTAGCCACAGAAATTCCACATTCCTTGGATAATCTGTTCATTCCAAAACCTTCAATGCCATGTTCAACGAGCATTTCTATAGCTTTTTGCCTTACTATGTCCTCCTTGTCAGTGTCTCTAGTTCTCATATTAATTCAATGGCAATATTATGATAATTAAATGAATGTTCGCTTATTTATGAAAAATTTACATTTAATTAATAATAATCACATTGAATATTATAATAAAAAAAGAATCTAAAAGGCTGTTTATGAACTAATTGTATTTCTTAAATGCTCGGCTACTCAATGTTGCAGAGCTCTTTTCTTAATCATACCACCTTTGGTGTCTTTAACCCCATTCATTACAATAAATGCATCGGGGTCTAATTTTTCTATTTCCTTATTGAGTTTATTGAGTTCAAGTCGGGTGATAACAGTATATATGATGTCTATTTCTTGTGATTCTCCACGTTTTCCAAAACCTTTTTTTCCACTGTAAACCGT
Source organism: Saprospiraceae bacterium (assembly GCA_040006775.1). GTDB lineage: Bacteria > Bacteroidota > Bacteroidia > Chitinophagales > Saprospiraceae > Vicinibacter. The sequence continues at coordinate 27,760 of JBDTWI010000009.1, read as the reverse complement.
AACACCACGACCCATAATATTGATTATCGCCTGTCTAATTTCTTCACTATTGCTGGAAATTATTGTTACTCCAATATACTCCTCAATTCCTTCAATAATAAAGTCCAAAGTCTTTGAAGCCGATAGATAGGTAATCATGGAATAAAGTGCAATTTCAATTCCTAAAAAATATGCAGCAGCAGAAAAAATCATAACATTAATCACGATGATGATGTCGCCAAGCGTTGAACCAATTTTGCGACTTAAGAATATGGCGAGTACTTCAGTACCATCTATGACTGCTCCTCCGCGGACAGCAAAACCAATACCTGCACCAAGAAAAAACCCTCCAAACACTGCTACAAGCAAGTTGTCATTGGTAACATTTGGAAAATCTACCAGCGCCAAACAAAGTGCTAATCCACTTATGGCCAATACCGTCTTAAATGCAAATTGTTTGCCGAGTATTCGATAAGCAAGAATAATAAACGGCAGGTTTACACAAACGATTAGGATGTATAGCGGAATTTCCGATAAAGCAGAAATGAGTAAGGCAATTCCGGTAGCTCCACCATCAATAAAATGATTAGTAAGTAGGAATCCTTTAAATCCAAATGCAGCGGAAAAAATACCCAGTCCAATTAAGAAGAAATCCTTTGCGTACTGTTTGATAGAAATTAATAATTCTTGTTTTGCTTGCATCTTTATATCAATTGTGAATTCATTTTTGTTTCTAGTTTCATTTTTTTTAATGTTTTATTCCACCAACACAAACCCCGCCAGTATTTAGCATGAGTGTAAATGTGGGAGTAAGTGTGAAGGTAATTATGTGTGTGATTATTGTATCACTAAACTTTATCAATATTTACTTTTCACTTTTCGCTTTTCACTTTCAACTATTCACTATTCACTATTCACTATTCACTATTCACTTTTCACTTTCAACTTTTCACTTTCAACTTTTCACTTTCAACTTTTCACTCTATTAAAACAAACCCTGCCCATTGGTAAGGATCCAATCCAATATCTCTCAACTCCTTCTGTGCGGCATGAAATGCATCCGGTATGGACATTTTATTTTCTAGCCATTTTTTATAAAATGAAATCATTAATAATGAGGTTTGTTTATCTGGAACCTGCCACAAGGACATGATGAGATATTTTACTCCCGCAATTTTAAATGCACGTTGCAAACCGTAAACACCTTCATTTCCTTGAATATCCCCAAGACCTGTTTCGCAAGCAGAAAGAACTACAAGTTCTGTATTTGATAAATTCATTTGGGAAATTTCGTAAGCTGTCAATACTCCATCCTCTCCTTCAACAGAGGCTCGGTCTCCATTCCAGCCTTCATTTCCTTGCGATAAAAGCAGTCCGGAACGCAACATAGGATGTTCACTCATTTTAAATACCGGTTCTTCCTGATGACTGACGACTGACGACTGACGACTTCCCTTTGGATCTGAAAAGAAAAATCCGTGCGTTGCAATATGAAGTATTTTTGGAGAGGGATTATTATCTATTCCAATTGATTTGAAATATTCTTCAGTTGCTTGATAACTTTTTAATAAATGAGTATTGACTCCATTTGTATTAAGGATTTTGTCAATTGCGGTGACTTCGCGTTCAGTGCCTGGTAAATATTCCCAAGAAGCACCTCTTGAATTAGGTTCTTTTTGTTGAAAAGTAAGTTCTTGATGAGCGCGACTTGCAATCATAGATTGAGCATTATTCAATGAGCTATCACTATCATAATTAATGCCTCCAAAAAGAATCGCGTCATTATTTTTATTTATTGAAATGTTTGGAATTGCTAACTGACGACTACTATTTAGCTCAATAAGCTGATATTTATCAGCTATAGTTTCTGATTCAGAAATTGGAATAGCATTTAGATTAATTCGATGTAATAATCCTGAATTTGAATAGTAAATGGTATTAATATTTTCTAATTCATTTTGTAGGGGTAAATAAATTAATTCAGCTAAATTTCTTTTTTTATGTTCAATTGGAACTGCTCCTCTATTTTTAAAAGTATATAAGTCATTGATATATTCTAATCTGCGCGCCCCTTTACTTTGTAATATGGAATCTAGCTCATCCCCTTTGCAAAGTAAAATAAATTTTGGTTTTTTAAATTCAGGTTTTATAAGTAGGGCAGCATAATAAATACTATCTGTTTGTTCAGGAAAGCTGTAATTATAGTCAATAAATTCAATCACCGCCTCATTAGATTTAAGTTTTTCTTGTACTTGTTTCCATGTAATCTGACTTTTTAACTCTTTTAAATTGGTCACTTTTTTAGTGAGATCCTTTTCTAATGTATTGATGTGATCTTCTAGTTCTGATACAGAATTTCTTTCGTTGGAAGGCTTAGAATATTCTTTTGCAAGTCTTCTATCAAAAGATTTCAATTCATTATTAATAATTGAAGTTGTGGAATCTAAATTTACAAGATGTTTAATTTGTATTGCTGAATTCATCAGAAATCCTTTATAAAACAAAGTATTGTTATAGGCTAAATCTGAAATTGAATCAGAATGTTGTGCAAGACTAAAAACTATATTTTGTTTGTATTCATATTGTTGAATATAAAAACTCAATTCTTGTTCTGACAAATGGCGAGAGGCATTTAAAATTAATGATTTTTGAATTTCTCTTGAAGATCTAATAAGTGAAATGGCATCAGGCAATTTATTTCTTTTAATATTAATATTTGTCAGGCCTTCAAGACAAGCCATATAGTTTATATTTTTTTCACCAAATAATTTGTAAAATATATTTTTAGCACTAACGTAATAACTTTTAGCTTCTTGAAGATGGTTTGTTTCAAAAGTATTATTTGCAAGTAAAAGTAGCGATTCAGCATATGAAAGGTGTTCAGTTCCGAATAGTTTTTGTCTGATGGTTTTGGATTCAATTAGCAAGGAATTAGACTTACTAAAATCGCCAACATTTTGATAATATGTTGCAAGATTGACAATACTTTTAGCATATTCTTCATGCTGTTTCCCATAAATATTTTCCTTTAATTGACAGGCTTGAATGAAAAGGGATTCAGCTTTTTCGAATTCGCTTTTATCCAAATAAATGGAAGCAAGTCCACTAATCGCTGAAGCATAGTCAGCATGATTCTTGCCAAGGACTTTTTCTCTAATTGAAATAACTTCCAATGCATATTTTTCCGCCTTTTCGTAATTGCCCATTTCTTGATAAAGTTGAGACAAGTTGCCAAGGCACCAAGCATAATCGGGGTGATCGGTTCCACGAACCTTTTGAAAAATTTCTTTTGCTTGTAAATGATAGTCTTCTGCAAGTTCTATATTTCCAAGTTTATCATACAGTAAAGCCAAATGATTGAGACTATATGCATAGTCGTTACTTTCTACACCTGGATTTATTTTACGAATTTCTTTGGCATGAAGATATAATGGCTCCGCTTTTTCATAGAATCCCATATCTACATAGAGTATTGCTAAATTATGTAAGCTCCAAGCATAATCAGGATGTTGTACTCCGAGAATTCTTTTTCTGGTACTTATTGCTTCTAAATAGTATTTTTCGGATTCTGCATAGTTGGCTATCTGCCAATATAAGCCACCCAAATTATTCAGAACCCAAGCATAATCCGGTTGATCATTTTTTCGTGTTGTTTCATAGATACTTTTTGCTTCTAAATAATATTTTTCTGCTTCTTTTAATTTACCATTCAAATACAAGGCCCTACCATGAAAAAATAGGCAACGCGCATATCTTATATGATTCTTGCCAAAAAAAGAAGCTGCTTTGTTTTCAGCTAATTGAATGGCTGTTAAGCCTTCATCAAATTTAGCTTTTGAAATATATTGTCGGTTTAGATTTATCAAACTATCTATTTCAGTAACTATAGCAGTACTATCTTGACAGATTAAACGGCCAGCAATACAATTCATAGAAAGCAATACAATAAATAGACGATGCATTAAATTTAATTTTTTTTACCTAATAAACCAATTTAAACTGAATCAATTACATATGTTGTCATTCTAAATATTTTTACTCTTTTAACCCTTCTAAGTAAGCCATAGGAACGGTTAGCAATAAGCCTGAATTATTGAATGCATGTACATTTAAATTTCTTTCCAATTCTGAAAAAATTATTGTCAATTCCTCTTTAGGAAAAATCGTTAACCAACTTGTCAGCCAACCCAATTGAATAAAGTGATGATTCAAAAAAGCAGTTCCATCCATAAATTTCATTTCAAGATGCTCTTCATGAAGTTTGCATACTTTGAAACCATTATCCTGAAATAATTTTCTTAGACTTTCAATACTACTTCTGTGTTCTTCATCCTTCTTAAGGAATGGAATATATCCATCTTTATTTAATTGTTCTAGTGTTTTGTAAAATATGGTATAAAATTCTTTCCAATGTCCATTTAGATTTGTTGTGATGGCTAGTTTTCCACCTTTTTTTAAAACGCGATGACATTCTTTAAATACTACTCCAGGATTTTCAAAATTATTGATACCAAGGTTAGATACGATCAAGTCAATAGAATTGTTTTCAAAGGGAATAGTTTCCGCAGAATTCTCAAAAAGTTCAACGTTTTGATAGCCATACTGCTTAATCTTTTGTTTCACTCTTTGGTTTGCATTCAACCAAGGGTCAATCCCATAAATTTTACAAGATGGACCAAATCGTCCTGCCAATTCCATAAGCGGAAATCCGGCACCGGAACCAATATCAATAATCTTAATATTGGGTATTAAATCTAAATGTTTAAATAATAAGAGCCCAAAGGCGGCACTCCACAATGGTGCTTCATCAAAAGTATTAATAAATTCTTCGCTATCTTCAAATTTGTAATCAATATATCCGCTCAAAATAAATTATTTAAGACTTAAAAAATCTTTACGTGCAATCAAAGTTAAAACTAATATCAACATACCAATGAGAATTGGTGTTAGAATGATTATAATTTCAGAAATATGATGAATGTGAAAAAAAACTAACATCATCAAACCTCTTCCAATCGTAATTGATCCAATAAAAAGGGATAAGGTATAAGCTTCTATTTTTCTTTGATAAATCCAAATTATACAAAGAATTTGAATGACCAAAATAGCTGAAATAAAACCTCCAAGCACAATGAACAATTTTTCCAAATCCGGAGTCAATGCGCTTAGATTAAAAAATTCAATACCACCCTTTTGGTTAAACAAACATAACCAAGCAAGCTTTATTGGAATAAAAGCAGAAAACTTAAGTAAGGCATTTAGATGTAATATTTTATTTTTCATTTTTTAAATCATACATTATTAAATTAGAATAGTTACAAAATTCGATTCCTAAAAAAATTTACACGGTTTGTTTCTTTAGTGCTGGATTATTAATTTAACATTGCTCTCTTGCCCTTCTACAAATAACTTTGCAAGGTAAATTCCCGACGCCAAAGTCGAAACATCCAATCCTAATAGGTCATTATTCGTATTTTCACTAAGTAATAATCTTCCAAAAGAAGTATATAAACATACGGATTTCTTAAAACCTTTTAAAGAGTTAAACTGAAAATTTACAATATCTGAAACTGGATTAGGATAAACGAGAAATTCAACTTTAGATGGTTTTAATTTATCAATTCCAACAGTAAGACAGGCAGGATAATTTGTACAATTGCAATTCATTTTCATTTCACTTGATGTAAATGGTTGGATAACATTATTTACATCCGAATTTGCGATATGATTTTTCGTTCTTCCATCACATTCAAGTAAATTGTCTTCATAATAATTTGTCATTCGATAATACACTCCATTCGTACAGTCTCCTGAAGAATTGTAAACCAATACGTCACCACCTACTTCTATATTTCCATGTAGTTTGTAGTTGCTGACCTTAGCCCTCATACCAATAATTGCATTATTCCAGATAGTATCATTTTCCAGAAATGCTTGACCTCTAAGAACGGCATTGTCCTTGTAATTTCCACCAACAATAAATGCATTGTCGCTTGCAATCAAATTACCTTCAATAGTAGCGTCTTTAATTAAGGAAGTATTTTCAATTCTTGCATTCCCACTGATCTTTGACCTTCCCAAAACCATTGCATAAGGTCCTACAAAAACTGAAGCACTTACAGTAGCTTCATTGTCTATCCAGCCTCCTCCGTTTGAATGAAGGTGACCATTAATCTTTAATTGCTTTCTGAAATCAGTTGAATTCTGATACCCTTCCGGTACCCCTCCCAGTATGCTTAGTTCATAGGGAAATCTATAATGTTTTGGGTATCCGTGCCAAGTGTCATTGCTACTGTCGTTGGTAATTACTCCTGGTGCCCCCATAACTACAAGATATAACCCCTTTTCATCACTTTTTAAGGTATAAGCAATTTCAGTATTTACATCTGAATACATTTTTCCATACCGACTAATGCTTCCGTCTTGATGTGTACTTACAAATCCATATCGCCAGCCAGCGTGTATATGAGCATCGAGATGTCCTTTGAATTTTATAATTACTGCACAACTGTTACTGTCTGGATGTATAGGAATAATATTGTAAGCGAATTCTTCCGGAGCAATTTCTATTGGAACGGTAAAATGTGTTGAGGATAAAGAATCTTGTTTGAGAATGGTATAACATGCTTGTACTGAAGGCAACCAATGCAATAAATCGTCTTTGCGGTATTGACGAAAATATTTTCCAATATTATTATAAACAAAATCAAATGTTGTCATTCTTTTTACATAATCGTACATCTTTGTGTTAAACTGAATTTGATTGTAATTCATAAGTCGCTTGTAGGCTTGCAAGGGATATTCATTGCTCATTGATTCTCGCCAAAGACGATTGACAATGTCAATTCCATCACTCTCCATCACAGCTAATAACACTTCATAATTTTCATAGGTATTTTTCCAGTCACCCCATTTTTCTATGTGATACACATCCATTCCCCAAGCAGTAACATCCTGTGGATACAGCAGATTTCTCATAAAATTGGCATGTGTTTCCCAAAATATTCCTGCGTTTTTCCATACTATACCCAAACCTTTTGAATTTCTGTAATCCAGAACAGCTTGAGCTTGCAATGAATGGGTAAATTCATGGGCAGCAACATGACCAGTTTGCATTGCGAGTGGATGCGCCCAAAAAGCTCCAATCTGTCCATCTGCATCACCTCCAAATGCCCATCCTACTACACCAGTTTCACCAAATGTATTTAGCATAATAATAGGTATTTTGTATTGATGAAGCTTCGTGCCTATGTCATCTTGTGCAAAACCAAATTTTACAAACGCTTTGTAAATTGACTCCATGGTATCCAACACTTTTTGTGGATTAAAAACAAGATCAGGATTTCTCGATTTCAGGGGATTGATTCCGGAAGAATCTCCCCAAATTAGAATAAAATTTTCGCTTTGTAAAGTTTTACTCATACTGAATTGTTTCCCATCAACTGTATTCTTGTCTAGTAGATAGAGGGGAATGTAGACCGTTTTTTGAGCAAGAGAATACATCGTTATTAGAAGGAATGGAAAAAGTATAATTATTTTCATCAGACACAAGTTAATTCGGAAAATATAAATTATAAGTATTCAGGCTTTAGATTCAAGTATTAACTGTGAAATTACTTTTTATTCAAATATTCTTCCACATTTGTTACCAAAAAATTAGAATTTAAAAGACGGCCACAAGCAATTAGCGTCCAAAATTAATGTAGAGTAAGCAACACATAAATAAGAAAAATAAAAAGAGCAAATTTATCTTCTAATAAATTGAACAAATGCATTGAAATATTATTCCGATGATCAAACTGAATTATGGCCCTTTAGAAGCAATTATTATATTTGACTTCTCAGATATTCCTGAAGATTCATGCTTTAAATAATTGTAAAAAAGTTTAGCTTCTTTGGAATGAAAGACGATTGCTAAAAAGAAAGGGACCAATTCAAGTTAAGCTTGTTGCTAAAGCGTTGCAAGATCGAAAAACAAACAAAAATTAAATGTAATAATCGACTAGTTCATTAGAATTATTTTGAATGAGAGATAAATTAATAGTATCTCATCATCTGATTTCATTCAAATGCAAGAATACCTAAAGAAAAATTTGAACTAATAACAATGGAAATATCTAATTCTAACTTTTAATCAAATCAGAACAATTTGATTACTCCGATTCTCATTCTATAAGCTGATTCATTCTGATCACCATTCAATTTTTGAAAGATAGGTAATGAGATGCTCAAAGGAAAACTCCAGTCATGGTATGAAAGACTAGTTCCAAGAGCTAATAAGCCCAAATAATAACCAGAATCCTCATCAACAATATCATCTTCTGTAATTTTATCCAGCCATTCACCTGAATATCCACCAAAGACTGACCATCCAAATTCACTTCTAGTTATCTTGTCTTTATCGTTGGAATTACAAAAACTTGTTTCACCTTTCAATCTGTAAGCCATTATTAAATTTTGAATAGAAATGCTGCCATAATAATTATTGTCAAATCCACTTGTAGTCTGTTTGTATAGGGCATTGCCTTGAATGCTGAGTTTATTCCAACTTTTTACGAATAAAATTCCTGCAATAGGATCAAATGATCCTGAACCAACCACAACTGTTGTTTGGTCAAAGTTTGATCCTTTTTGAATTCCTGTTGGAAGTTCAATGCCAGCCTGAACAGCCAATTTAAAATTGTTTCGACTCAATAAATTATAATTTCCCAACAAAACTAAATCCCCAACACCTTTGTCATTTCCCTTTTCAGTATGCAAGAACGCATACGGAAGAGAAGCAGATAGACTTATTTTTTCATTAATTCCGTATCGAAGTCCTATTGATGCAATTCCAATGCTTTTCAAAGCTGTTTCACCTTCAACAATGCTGTCCATAGGTACTACTTGATCCCCTTCTTTAATTCTTCTGTAATCATAATTTGCTTCTGCGATGATTTGCCTTTTCTTGAGACTCAGAATTCCATTACAATAATTGCCATTTGATGAACCAGATCCTGCACCGGCACAGCATGCACATTGTGCATCAAGCTGAATGAAGGAAATAGAAATTATAAAGAATAAGTAAAGGATTTTTCGCATTTTAAATTTATTTCTTTGAAAATAATTATTCTTGTACAATATCACAACGTAAAACCATTGAAAATAATATTTGTTTATTGAATTAACACTAAAAATTGGCAGAACTTAAGAATTTTGTAATTTAAACACTAAATCAAAGGCCAGAAGAGAATATGTGTAAAATTTAGTAAATACATTTTGTATGTTCTGTTATTTATTTAAAAGAGGATAAATTCAGAATTTATGCTCAACAACATTTGGCATTTTATGAATGTATTAGAGTATATATTAAACTCTCTTGAAAATAGATTTTTTTAAATAAATAGAATTATTCCAGGAATACTTTAAATTGGATATATTTCGACCTGAATTTTGAATTTATAGCCAACTCAGGCTTATCTTGCAGTCCAATAATGAAATCTAAAATACTAATTTCTATTTTAATGTTGTGCAGTGCTATTTCCGTCGCACAGAATGTTCATAAGTCTAATTTTTATCTGGGATGGGGATACAATCGGGATTGGTTTTCAGAGAGCACAATCCATTTAGAAAATTCTAAGCCACAGTTGATAGATGGGAAAAATTATACTTATGATTTTAAAGTTTACAATGTTAAAGCACATGATCGCCCACAATTCAACAGAATTCATGACATAGCCAATATTACAATTCCTCAATTCAGTGTTAGAGGAGGATACTATTTTAATAATAAGTCAGATTGCGGCATTGAATTAAATTATGATCATGCCAAATATGTGGTTACAGATAATCAGAAAGTAAGAGCTTCTGGTCAGGTTAATGGTTTATATTTCGATCAGGACACTATTCTAGACCCTATCAATTTCTTGCACTTTGAACATACAGATGGTGCAAATTTTTTTATGATCGCTTTCATTAAACGATTTAATCTCCTCAATACTAAAAATGATAAAAATCATTTAGGTATATGTATAAAACCAGGATTTGGCTTTGTTTATCCTAGAACGGACGTTACAATTTTTGGAAGTCGTCTAAATAATAAATGGAAAATTGCGGGAATTGATGCAGGCTTAGAAATTTCCCTTAGAGCGGAATTATTTAGACATTTGTTTTTTGAATTTTCAGGAAAAGCCGTTTATGCAAATTACATTAACGCACTAGTACAGGGAAAGGGATTTGGAAAAGCAAGTCATCATTTTTATGCGTTTGAGAACATATTGGTTTGTGGATACCAATTTTAAATAATTCAAATTGCTGAAATCATATAAATCCAATAGAAATTATTAGAGACCATGTTTAATTCGCTTAATTCGCTTTCCAGTTTGGTCAAACCAAAGTTCATCTTTTGATTCCGGTTCACCATGATAGTTTATAGTTATTTCATCCCCAGCCTTAATATTTTTTATTGCAAAAAAATTAATGGTATTGTTTGCCAAGTCTATTACAAAATCAGCATTAGGAGTATAAGAATGATTGTACAATGAGCCATAACCAAGGGCGATTGCAGCTTCATTGTCCTCTTCTCCCCAGACAAAATAATAGTCGTGTAATTCAGTATTATGAATAATGTCCAACTCATCTTTAGGAATGTGAATAATTGGACAAAATTCAATAGGAGTTTTCTTTGGAATGTTCTGATTGCAGAATACACCACGGCCATTTATACCACTGGCAATATATAATCCGGGAATTTGTTGCACGATCTAGTAACTGATAGAACATCAAATTTAGTACCTTTGCGGTTCATTTCTGAGACATGCAGGACATTAAACTTTTTTCCGGTAACAATTCACTTTATCTAGCCGGCCAAATCGCCGATTATTATGGTCAGGATCTTGCAGCAGTAGACGTCAGAAAATTCTCTGATGGAGAAATGCAAACCGAGATACAAGAATCCGTTAGAGGCACTTTTTCTTTTTTTATTCAATCTACGAATGCTCCAGCAGATAATCTAATGGAGTTATTGTTGATGATAGACGCTGCAAAAAGAGCCTCAGCAGACTATATTACCGCCGTTATTCCTTATTTCGGTTACGCTAGGCAGGATCGTAAGGACAAGGCTAGGGTGCCAATTTCTGCTAAATTGATCGCCAATATTTTACAAGCGGCTGGTGCTAATAGGATAATGACGATGGATCTTCATGCGGATCAGATTCAAGGCTTCTTTGACATTCCTGTTGATCATTTGAAGTCTGAGGCCATTTTTATGCCATATCTAGAAACAACTAATCTAGACAATGTAATCTTTGCTTGTCCTGACGTTGGTGGTGTGAAAAGAGCCCGGTCTTATGCAAAGTTTTTTGGTAAGGATCTCGTCATCTGTGATAAATATCGCAAAAAAGCCAATGAAGTAGAAAGTATTACTGTCATTGGTGATGTGAAGGATAAAATGGTCTATCTTATAGATGACATTGTAGACACAGCAGGAACTTTATCCAAGGCAGCCGATGCTTTAATCTCTAAGGGGGCTAGTTCTGTAAAAGCGATATGTACTCATCCGGTACTTTCTGGCAAGGCAAGGCAAATAATTGAAGATTCTAAAATTGAAGAATTAATCGTCTCAGATACTTTGCAAATTCCTTATAACAGTCAGAAAATCAAGGTAATAACCTCAGCAAGATTGTTTGCAAGAGCAATTAGAAATACCCACGAACATCGCTCTATTTCAGCACTTTTTGTGGATAAAGAATAATATAATTGATCTAGGATTCAAATAAATCCCTATATTTGCGCCCTCTTAATGGAAAAATCATAAGATTATGCAAACTGTTCAAATTAACGCTCAAGATAGAGTACTTGCTAAAAAGATTGACTTACGCGAAATGAGAAAAGCGGGTATGGTACCCTGTGTACTTTACTCTAAGCAAGAGAATTTAACTTTTGCGGCTCCGACTTCAGAATTGAAAAACCTAGTTTTTTCTCCTGATTTCAAAATAGCTGAAATCAGTCTAAATGGAAAGACTTATAGATGCATCTTAAAAGATATTCAGTTCAATCCAGTTACTGATAAAGTCATACATATAGACTTTCTAAGATTGGTAAAAGATGCTCCAATTAAAGTTACCATTCCTTTAGTTGCTAAAGGAACTGCTGCCGGAGTAAAGTCTGGAGGTAAATTGGTGCAAAAAATTCGCGCTGTTAAAGTAAAAACAACAGAGCAGGATTTGGTATCAGAATTGTTCGTTGACATTTCCACCCTTGAACTTGGACAAACAATGAGAATCAAGGACATCATTCCTAGCAAAGGAATTGAAATCCTTAATCCTCCCGCTACACCAATTATTTCAGTAGATATTCCAAGATCATTAAAGACAGCTGACGCTACTGCCGCTGCTGCACCAGCTGCAAAAAAGTAAATTAAATTCTAAAAGATTTATATAAATAAACCTTTCTGACTAACAGAAGGGTTTATTGCTTTTATGACCACAGTTGATACAAAAATTGACTTCAAAATTCTTTTTTAATTCGAAAACTACCTCACTCGATCCTTTCTTCTTTCTTTCAGTGTTTTTATAACTTCTGTTTTGAAATCTTTTTCTGCATCATCTAACATGGCAATTTTAGAAATGGGGATTGCAGTTTTGAATTTTTCATAATAGCTCTTTTTCAACTTCAAGCTTTGTTCCTCTTGCTCGAATCGATCGTCCAGAGATTCTTCTGAATTATTTTGACCTTCATTTCTTCTTTTCTCAAAACGATATTCCATGCGTTTTTTCGAATACTCATTGTAGAGTGGCCAGAACTTAATGGATTCATCAGGGCTCAATTGAAGTTTGTTGGTGATGTATGCTATACGTTGTGACTCCAGTCTTTCCATCATTTTTGCTCGCGCTTCAGGTGTTCTACTATAATTATCCTGTGCAGCTAATCCATTTATAACGAGGTAGAGTAGGAATATTTTTAAACTATGTATTTTCATATTGTACATTTTATTATTAATAAGTTTCTAATAATTCATTGACAGAATTGTCGTCTAGATCATCATTGGAAATTGAAATTTCAGGAATATTCTGTTCATCCAATAAATCACTTACGCTATTCAGATCAAATTCATTTGAGGCTATATATTCAATTAAAGTATCGTCGTCAATATCACTTAAATTGAAATCCTTACTTTGGCTTCTGTTTTCAATTCTATAAAGAAATAAGCTAAGCATAACTAAGAACATGGCCGCAATACTTACAATTCTTGTTCGTGTGAAATAAATTTTCCTAATTGGTGCCTTTATTTCTTCTTGTCTGATTTTTTGAATCACTTTCTCAGAAAGTCCTATAAAGTAATTAGCAGGAAGATCAAATGAATCTGAAGAATTTTTATTATTTAGATGAACTAGAGAAATCGTTTTGTCAATATTTGAATTGAAATAATTGATAGGAGTGTGGAATGGATTCTTTTTTGTAAATCCGAATTCTTTAAATACAATCTGATCAATATCTTTTACTGTTCTGGAAATATTTTCTTCAAAATAATGTTCAGGACAAGTAAAAGCCTGTCTTTTATTCAAATTGTTCAGGCATTCAGGTAAAATATCCAACTCATTATCCATTATTAATATTTTGTTTATTTTGTTTTAAAATATTCTTCAATTTTCTTTACCGCATGATGATAAGATGCTTTAAGAGAACCCTCAGTTGTTGTGAGTACTTCTGCCATATCCTGATAAGACATCTCATCAAAATATCGCAACTTAAAAACTTGTCTTTGCTTTGTAGGTAGACTTAGAATTGCTGACTCAAGTTTAATTGTTAATTCATCTCCATCAAAATATTCATCACTTCTTAGGTTCGCAATAGCAGGATGCTCAGAAGTTGAATCAACATAATCAACCTGCCATTTTTTACTCTTCTCAATAAAAGTCAAAGACTCATTAGTCGCAATCCTATACAACCAAGTGTACAAGCTGCTTTTCTGCTCAAACTGATTAATGCTTTTGTAAACTTTAATCATCGTATTTTGTAAGATATCATCTGCATCATCATGATTTAATACCATTCTTCTGATATGCCAATACAGTTTCTCCTGATACTTCTCCATGAGCTTGGTTAATCCCTTGTCCATGGTTTCTGCAGACTTCATCCAAATCAGAATATCCTGATCTTCAGCAATATTTGCACTCATAATTATGTAAGTTAGATGGTTTTTAAGCTCAAAGGTTTAATTCATTCTTTATTAAATTTGATACTCTGTCCAGATAGAGTATTGTCTTTCCATCAATAATTTCTACCATTGGTCCAAATTTCGACTCGTATTCAAAATTACTAAAATGATATGAAGACTGATTTTTGATGATTCTTCCCGACTCTTCATCATAGGCACTAAGAAGTACGATCATTTCTGCCCTTGTATCAATAAAATCTTGTTCACTGAATCCAAATAATGGACTTTGGTCATTTATTGGGTGATTTATGGTCCATGCAAGAGGAAATAAAAAGATCTTCTTTATTTCCAAATCTAAAGTTCTAAAAGCTCTTGTTGTTGAACCAATTGGAAAATAACTAAAGATCATAGCAGCTTCAACATCCATTAATTTTTGTTTATGGGCATTAACTACCCTAAACATGGCCCCCTTAATATCTTTATATGGAGTAATCAATAAGTTTTGCGAATAATTAAAGCGAAAATTCGGTTTTGAAAATTTAGTATATACCAAACCAGTAATGATTGCAAAAGTCAGCAAGCCGCAAAGTGCTTCTAATCCGGCAATAGTTGAGCTTAACAAACTTTTAGGAAATAGACCGCCATAACCTACAGTCGTGAAGGATTGAACCGAAAAAAAATAGCACTGTAAAAAGCAGTACCAATCACTACCAGGCTGCATTCCAGAGAGATTTTCAGGACCAACAAAGAAATAGCTCAATGCAAAAACAAAATTGGCTACAACATAAAAAATGAGAATTAGGAAGATCATCTTCGACCAACTCATTCTAAGCAATTCGTGAAAAACACTTACCTCAGTAGTTCCAATTCTTTCAATATTGAATTCCCCATCGTTCCTAAAAACTCTTGAATTTGACCCGCGATAAGCAGATCCAAATCCAGAGTCTTCCCTTATTTTAAACTTTATTTGATTTTCAGGTTCAATTTTACTCATCTTTACTTTTTCAAAAGTCAAAGTTATGAGGTGGATCGCAACTTTACTACTAAGATTTATTGGATGGAATTATACCGGCCATGAAAAGCTTTACAAAATTCCGAAATTCCTACTAATTGCAGGACCCCACACCTCAAATTGGGACTTTCCTCTTGGATTAATCCTTCGCAAGTCAGCCCAATTAGACAAGGTTAAGTTTTTAGGTAAGTCAAGTTTATTCAGACCACCTTTTGGTTGGATATTTAGGATGTTGGGAGGCTATCCTGTAGACAGAACTAAATCTACCAATATGGTTCAAGCCTATATTGATCTGTTTAATTTGAAGAGAGAATTTGCTATAGTTATGGCACCTGAAGGAACAAGAAAGAAGGTTGAACATTTCAAAACAGGATTTTATTTTATTGCAAAAGGTGCACATATTCCAATTATACCCTGCATATTCGACTATTCTATTAAGGAGTGCAGATACCTAGATCCATTTTATTGTTCAGGCAATGATGCAGAAGATATTGAATACTTAGAAAATCTCTATAGAGGTGTTCACGGAAAGAATCCTGAGTACAATTTTTAAAAAAATTACTTTTATAGGCAACAGCCTTAAATAATAAGAGTCTTTATTTAAAGCTTTAACTTTTTGATTAGAATGTAGTCAATGTCTTATGTTTAACTTTACAGCAATTAACTAAATATGAAAAAGACTTACCTTTTTACGCTCAGTCTGATAGCCCTTGTGATGTTGATGTCCAACAAAGGCGGTAGGGCTTCACAACAAGGTCAGGGAAGTACTGGTGCGCCTGGAGAACCAGAAACGTGCAAAAATTGCCATAACGGCAATATAGTTGTTGAATTAAAAATGTACGTAATTGATGGCAAAGACACTGTAAAAAGCTATGAACCGGGTAAGTCCTATTTCATAGATGTTGTAGTCAACCCTTTGAGTGGTCCTACCCCAAAAGCTTATGGATTTCAAATCACAGGCTTAATAGCTGCACTGAATAAAACAGGTGTAAACATTAAAACCATTTCGGCGGTCAGTGCCAATTCAAAAACAGCAACAGCAGATAATGGTCGTCTTTATGCAGAGCACAATGGGGTGACTCCTGCAAATACCTTTAGAATTGCATGGATTGCTCCTCCTGTTGGTACAGGTGCAGTAAGTTTCTATACAGCAGGAAACGGGGTTAATGCCAATAATTCTGAGTCAGGCGATGGATCCAATAAAACTTCAAAACAACTTG
The DNA here is from genome assembly GCA_040006775.1 of Saprospiraceae bacterium. GTDB lineage: Bacteria > Bacteroidota > Bacteroidia > Chitinophagales > Saprospiraceae > Vicinibacter. The sequence goes on along the minus strand of JBDTWI010000009.1, from coordinate 11,412 downwards.
ATGAAAAAATTTCAACTTCAGTTGTAGATCAGGCTTTTTCAGATTACAAAATATTTCCAAATCCAGGAACAGGAAATTTCTATGTGTCTGCAAATAGTAATGAAGGTGTAAATAAAATAAATGTATTAAATATTCTTGGCAAACAGATTCTAAAATTGAATTTTCAGTCCGGTATGAACCTAGATTTAAATTCAATGCATGATGGAATATATTTAGTCCAATTCCTCAATGCAGAAAATCAAGTGTTAAGAACTCAAAAAATCTTAAAAAGAAGCGAGAGACCATAATTTTGTTTCTAGAGATAACTTATTAAAGTCAGCATATTATTTTACTGTATTCTTCGAATTCATGATATTTTTGTTCTATGGATTCAAGAAGAATAAAAAAAGTTGCCGTATTGGGCTCGGGACTAATGGGTTCTGGTATCGCAACTCATTTTGCCGGCTGTGGTTTTGAAGTGCTGTTGCTGGATCTTACAAGCCAAACCGACGATCGGAATAAAATAGTAAGACAATCTTTAGCAACTTGTCTGGCTGCCAAGCCTTCCAATATTTTCCATAAGAATTTTAGTCAGTGCATTGACATTGGAAACTACGATGATGACTTATCAAAAATTAGTTCTGTAGATTGGATAATTGAAGTTGTCATTGAGAATCTGGAGATTAAAAAACAACTTTATGAAAAAATTGAACAACATCGAAAGACTGGGACATTAGTCACTACTAATACATCTGGAATTCCTATACATTTTTTGACAGAAGGCCGAACAGTTGATTTTAAAAAATGGTTTTGTGGAACTCATTTTTTTAATCCTCCCCGTTATCTTAAACTTCTTGAAATTATTCCGACTTCAGATACTCATCCTAAAATGATTGAATTTTTGTTAAACTTCGGATCTAAATTTCTGGGTAAACAGACTGTAATTTGTAAAGATACTCCCGCATTTATTGCGAACAGAATTGGTGTCGTATCAATGGCAAAGATTTTTGAATTAGCCTTAGAATTAAAATTGCCGATTTCTACAGTTGATAAATTAACAGGACAATGCCTTGGAAGACCTAAATCTGGAACATTCAGATTAACAGACGTAGTTGGATTGGACACTGCTTTGAAAGTGATTGATGATCTTAAAAAAAATTGTCCGGAAGATATGAGTTTGCAAAAATTGCAAGTGCCAGCTTTTTTAAATTTTTTACAAGAGAAAAAATGGTATGGAAATAAAACATCAAAGGGATTTTATGAAAAAACTAATAATAAAGATGAAAAGGGTAGACCGATTATCTTAGAATTAGATCTAGAATCCTTGGAATATAAATCTGAACAAAAATTAAACCTAGAAAGCCTTCAACTTTCAAAACAAATAGATGATCTGCCAAAAAGAATAAATGCAATTATTAAAGCCAATGACCTTGGAGCCGAACTGATAAAAAAATCTTTAGCTTTTCTTTTTGCATATGCATCAAATAGAATTCCAGAAATTTCGGATAATATTTATTCCATAGATCATGCATTGAAAGGTGGATACGCCTGGGATTTAGGACCATTTGAATTATGGGATGTCATAGGTTTAGAACATGGATTGCGATTAATAGAATCGGTTAATGAACGCGCTGCAGATTGGGTGTATGCATTACCTCAAAATGGAATTTCAACATTTTATGTCAAAGAAGGATCTCAATTAAAATGTTATGATATTAACTCAAAGAGTTATGAAGAGATACCTGGACAAGAAGATATCATCCAGTTAAATTTGATTGAAAAGCAATCTACTGTTTATGAAAATGCTGAACTGAGATTGGTAGACCTTGGAGATGGTGTTTTATGTGCAGAATTTCGCAGCAAACACAATGCGATTGGTGAAGGGATTCTAAAAGGATTGAACGATTGTATTCGCATTGCAGAAGAACAAGGGTGGAAGGGTTTAGTCATAGGTAATAATGCTAATAATTTCACAGTTGGAGCAAATATTATGCTTATCGGTATGCTCGCATTCCAACAAGAATATGAGCAACTTGATATGGCTGTACGTTTATTTCAACAGACTTCAATGCGTTTGAGAACTTCCGGTATTCCGGTTGTAATCGCAGCTCAGGGATACGTTTTTGGAGGTGGGACTGAATTTTTAATGCATTGTGATGCATCAGTATGTGCAGTGGAATCTTACATTGGATTGGTTGAAGTTGGAGTTGGATTAATCCCGGGAGGAGGAGGCACAAAAGAATTTGCCTTGCGTTTTGCAGATGAGATGAAAGAATCTGAAGTGCTTATCCCACAGCTTATTCAAAAATTTAAAACCATTGCAACTGCTTCTGTTGCTACATCTGCTTATGAAGCATATGATTATGGATATCTTAATTATGGAAGAGACAGTGTAAGTATAAATTGTTCAACTCAGATATTTCAAGCAAAGCAGAAAGTTATTCAGTTGTCAGAGTATTATATCCCAAAATCACCACGCAAAGATATTATGGTTTTAGGTCGATCAGGATTGGGAACCTTATACACTGCTGCTCACAGTTTATGGCGAGCTGGATATGCATCAGAACACGACATAAAGATTGCTAAAAAAATTGCTTACGTGTTGTGCGGAGGTGATCTTTCCTATCCACAGAAAGTGAGTGAACAATATTTATTGGATATTGAACGTGAAGCTTTCTTAAGTTTATGCACTGAACCGAAAACTTTGGAACGCATTCAATATATGCTGGAAAACAATAAGCCATTGAGAAATTAAATCTTACATTATAAGATTATTCTTCTACTTTTTTATTCCTGTATTTATTTTGCAAAAATTAGAGGAAGCGTAGCGTAAAAAATAATAAAGCTTGGAAATTAAAAGAAGACCTAAGCTAAATTACTTAGTTCTTTCAGTAGCAAGAACCATTTTTACTTTAAGGTCAACTCCAATTTGAAGTACGTCGACCATATCCTGAACTTTAAGGTTTTGATCAAGTCTTAATACTACAGTCAGATCAGGGTTTTTTACTAAAAATTTCTGAAGTGTTGAAGTGATGTTGTTGTAGGCTACTTCTTGTTTTTCAATGTAGTAACGTTTATCATTAGTAACTGAAATACTGATTGGTTTCTTAGAAGTTTGCTCACTTTGTTTTGAAGAAGGCAACATGAGTTTAATCACATTTGGGTTCGCCAAAGTGGAAACAATGAGAAAGAACAATAGGAGGAAGAACATGATGTCATTAAGTGATTCTACACTTAATTCTGCGCCTTCTCTTTTTCTTCCCTTGATATTCATACGTCCGTTTTTAAGAATTCAAAAATTACTTTGCAGGAGCATGAAGAATGTCCATAAATTCAATACTGCTTCTTTCTAGTTTGTTAACTTCTTCATCCAACATCATAGTCAAGATATAGTAACCTACAAAGGCCATTATACCCACTAACAATCCACCTGCAGAGGTTAACATTTTCTGATAAAGTCCACTGGAAATAACACCTATAGAAAGATTATCAGTTAAGGAAATGTCGTAGAAGATTTTGATTACCCCCATGATGGTTCCAAGAAATCCAAACATCGGTGCAATACGTGCGATTAGGGAAAGATGGTTGATCTTTTTTTCTAGCCTGAAAGTTTCTACTCGTCCAACGTTTTCAATGGCATTCTCAATTTCCGGCATCGGTCTTCCCAATCTCGAAATACCTTTTTCAACCATTCTCGCTAAGGGAGTATCAGAACCTGCGCAGATGCTTTGCACCGCGGTCAGATTGCCGGATGAAATATTAGATCTTAAATTCTGCATGACCTTTTCGTCTTCTTTTACTACAGATTTTATAGTAAAAAATCTTTCAATAAAGATAGTTAAAGCGACAAAGGAGAGGATGACTTGAATAGAAATGATTCCGACACCAAGTGGTCCACTACTAAGGATAACATCAATAATACTTTTACTTGCTAAGGAAGTGCTTGCAGCTGTTACAGCTTCTTCAGTACCTGGTATTAAGAACATGTGTGTATTAAGTTTAGATTATAAACGGCAATAAGTCTAATTTGGTATGTCAGCTATTAGCCATTAAAGCACAAATATAATTGATTCTCAATATATGACAAAATAAATAATATAAATGAATATTATTTCATAAATACAAGATAGTCAAAATTATAAATATTATAAAAATATTTAATATTGAAATACTAGCGGAACTAACTTAGCCAGAACTTTATTTTATTCCTTGTTCATAATTCTGCCAGTCGTTTAAATTGTCAATGTCCTTATGCTCGGGAGTAAAGGCATAATCGAGCTTCAATTCATCTAGAATTGCACAAGTTTGTCGCATAACTTTTTCGCTGCTCCATTCAATATTCTTAAAAATTGATTTGTGTATCCTGTTCATTGCAATCAGATAATAGCCTCCATCAGGACAAGGACCAAGGACAACATCCTTCTTTTCTAGAAGTTCTATGGAAAGATGAATATCAGAAGCTTCAATATAGGGACAATCTGTACCTACAAGAATTAACTTATCGTATTCTTCAAATGATTCTAAAAAGGCATTACACATTCTTTCTCCAAGATCTTCACCATGCTGAATTCTGTTTATACACTTAATGTGTTGTTCAGGAATAAAATCACTGTAATAATGTATAATTGGAATCGTGGATTCATTGCACACATCAATTGTTTTAGAACATAATGTTTTGTATATTTCAAGTGCCATTTGTTCATTGCAATCCTTTGCAATTCTGGTTTTAACCTTACCTTGGATTTCATTTTTGCGAAAAATTAGTATTGCATTATTTTGCTTCAATTGCTAATCTAGTTTGATTTGCGTTGTGTTTTTTCTATAAGGTTTTCAAGTTGATCTGTAAGTTTCGAAAATTTCTCTTCGACTTTACTTGCAATATTATTGATATTAATTGGCTTTCCTTTCATTTGTAAAAAATCAGAAGCAGATTTTGCAGGTTTCACCAACACCCATAGAACAATGTAAATAATTAAAGATGAACCCCCAGCAGTTAAACCCAATAAGAAAATTATTCTCAACCAGATTGGGTCTTCAATTCCAAAATAATGACTGAGTCCGCTACAAACGCCTGCGACCTTTTTATTGTTGGGGTCTCTGAATAACTTTTTACCGGTATGAGTTCCCCAATCAGAATCCTCTGAAGATTGGTAAGAGTCATTAGCATCTGCTCCAAAATCTTTAGGTGTTCCCATAGTGCTTATTACAGACTCGATGATTTCTATGCTAACGATGGATCTGTTTTGAAGTTTTTCGCCGAGTAATTCTCTTATTCGAGATTCAATATCTTGCATAATTTCTTTGCTGCTTTCTGATTTCGAGAAGTGCATGTTTAAGGAATGCAGATAGTTATCCAGGATAGAATATGCATTCTCATCTATAGAGAAAGGAGAACCACCAATGTTGATATGAAGAATTTTATTCATGATTGTTGTTGTTTGTTAGGTTTAAAGATTGATTTACGTTAGAAACAAAAGAATTCCATCCGGTGCGAAGTAGGTTTAGACTTACTTTTCCGGATTCTGTAATTTTGTAATATTTACGTGGAGGGCCAGAATTGGATTCAATCCAATAGTATTCTAGGAGACCCGAGTTTTTAAGTCGAGTAAGTAAAGGGTACATAGTACCTTCAACCACTATAAGGTCTGATTCCTTCAGCTTGTGAATAATGTCTGATGGATAGGCGTCGGTTGTTTCGAGCAAGGACAGAATGCACATGTCAAGGACACCTTTCTTCATCTGTGCAATTGTATTGTCATAATTCATACTTTATTAATTTACAAGACAAAGATAAGTTAAGCCATGTACTATGCAAAACAAAGTAGCTTAATATGCATAATAATTCGACAAAGTAAATAATTTGGTAGACCAAAGCCGGTTTTTAGCTTTTGGATCTATAGGGCAATGGCTAGGTTTAAAAACAATTTATCGACAGGTGAATTCTTAATTAATCCTGATTTTAGGCCTTTTTTGTAATCTAAATATTCAAAAAAGCATCTACAATCTCTTCTCGTTTTAGAACATCGAGTTTAATATTTTCTCGATCTTTGAGCTTAATTATGGATAAAAATTTTGAAAAACTGATCAGTTATTTTCCAATTGTTCAACTGCCTTTTACCTTGGAAAAAGGTGTGGAGCATGATTTTGGTATGACTAATGATATGCTCCCGGCTACACTTTTTGAAGAATTAATGGCTCCAAATCTACCTTTTGAATTAGATGAATTTACTGAATTGTTACCGGGATATCATTGGAGAACGGAATCTGAAGGATTTGTAACTGTCTTTTGGGTTGCCAGACTATTGAGATATTCTTTCTTTGTATTTAGTTATGACAAAGAAGGAAAATGGTTGGATAATGCAGAAATTGCAGGCTTGATTTATGAAAATAATGAGCTTTGGCATAGGATAGCCAATATTAGTGATGCTCAAACTATTTATGTTGTTGAGGCATCAATGCCTGACGAAAATTCTCTAATTAATGCTTCAGAAACCTCTAAGTGGATGTTAGAAATTACAACTGAAGGAATATTTAAACAGTTTGATGCCAGTGATATGTAAAAAAAAACCTGGTAAGCAAAAGCTCACCAGGTCTATTGTAAATTATTTTTTTAATAATTATCCTTTCGGACTTAGAACACTACCACCATTTGCAGGAACATTTTCTTCATGATCTTCAGTAATGTTACCTTTAACAATAAGTCTAAGTTCTTCGTCTCCTTCATTTGTTTGAATGGAAACGGTTTTATTAATAGAACCTACTCTTTGAGTATCATAACGAATTTCAATTACTCCTGTTTCACCAGGCATAATTGGTTCTTTAGGCCAAGTAGGTACAGTACAACCGCAAGATCCTCTCGCATTTTTTACAATTAGAGGTTCAGTACCTTTATTTGTAAATATTGCTTTTCTCAATGGATCAGCACCTTTTTTAATTTCACCGTAATCTACGGTAGTGTTTTCAAATACCATTTTCGGTCCGCCAGTCTTCTCAGTTACAGGCGTAGCAGTAGTTGGAGTCTGAGCTTTAAGTCCTATGGTTAGAAATAAACCCAAAGTAAGCAAAATGAGATTTTTCATAATTTTAATCAATTGTTTTAGATGATAGTACAAATTTACGTCATAATAACATTATATAAGACCCATTCATTTCAATTTCTGCTGTTAAAACCATGTTAAAGTATAAATTATTAATTTTTATGATGTTTATAATTCAAAATTTAATGCCTTTAGCAAAAAGTAATTAGGCTATTTTTGCAAGAAATACACACTTCCAATGTCGAATTACGCTCAAATTCAAGAAATTTTATCAAAGATTGATGGAGTTGAAGTAGAATACAGGCGTGAGGTATTAAAAGACTTGTGGATCTGTCTTTTGAGCCGCGAAGTCTCACTAGTAGGAAGAAAAGAGGTTTTAGGTGGAAAGGCCAAGTTTGGAATTTTAGGAGATGGGAAGGAATTGCCACAAGTTGCCATGGCTCGGGCATTCGAAAAAGGTGATTTTAGATCAGGTTATTACCGAGATCAAACTTTCATGTTTGCCTTAGATATCTGTTCCATTCAAGAATATTTTGCACAATTGTATGCTGATCCTACCAATGATCCATTCAGTGGTGGTCGTCAGATGAATGCACATTTTTCAAGCCCGCTTATTGACAAGGAAAGTAATTGGTTGAACCACAACTTAAGTTACAATGTTTCATCAGACATTTCTCCAACTTCCGGTCAAATGGCTCGCTCCTTGGGATTGGCGCTAGCTTCAAAACACTATCGGAATAATAAAGAACTTAAAGAATTAGGAGCAAACTTTTCCAATGCTGGAAATGAGGTTTCTTTCGTAACAATAGGAGACGCATCTACTTCTGAAGGTGTCTTTTGGGAAACCATAAATGCAGCTGCTGTACAACAGGTTCCTTTAGCAGTTTTTGTTTGGGATGATGGTTTTGGAATTTCTGTTCCAATTGAATTGCAAACGGTAAAGCAAAACATTTCTTCAGCACTTTCAGGATTCAGAAAAGAAGATAACAATAATGGGATTCATATTTACAATATCAAGGGATGGGATTACCCTAATTTAGTAAATATAATTCAACATGGAATCAATGAAACTCGTTCCTCTCATGTACCTGTTTTATTTCATATAGAAGAAGTGACCCAACCACAAGGACATTCCACCTCAGGATCCCACGAACGATACAAATCTAAATCTAGATTAGAATGGGAAAGCAGACAAGACTGTATCGTAGTATTTGAGCAATGGCTCATTGAAAATAAAATCTGTAGTTCAACAATTATTGATGAGCTTAAAGTCTTGGCAAAGTCTATCGTTAAAGAAGAGCGGTCTATTGCATGGAATAATTATCAATTGAGGTCTAAAATTGCACGAGAGGAATTAATAAATTGTGTAAACAATATTCGAGAAGATCAGAATAAAGAAATTTTATCCGAATTAAAAAGCAATAAAGAATTTGCTTTGTTTGAATTGATGAGCAAGGCAAGAATGCTAAAGTTGAATCTGGCTTTTCAAAAAAATGCACAACATCTCGATGCTTTGAACCAATGGATTGATGGAATTTACAAACAGACAGATATTGAGTATCATGCCCATCTTTATGCTGAAGGAAAGGCACATTTTTCAAATATAGAACCTGTTGCAGCTGAATATGATCTTTCGCAAGAAGTAAATGGATACCAAGTAATCAATACTTATTTCAACCAACTTTTTGAACGAGACAAGAACACCATTGCTTTTGGTGAAGATGTTGGTAAAATTGGAGATGTCAATCAGGGGTTTGCAGGATTACAAGAAAAATTTGGAGAATTAAGAATTTTCGATACTGGAATTCGTGAATGGACAATTATTGGACAGGCCATTGGATTGAGTATGAGAGGACTGAGACCAATTGCTGAAATGCAATATTTGGATTATGTTATATATGCTTTATCAGCCTTATCTGATGACCTGGCAACACTTCGATATCGATCGAACGGAATTCAGCAGGCACCTGCAATAATTAGAACTCGAGGACATAGACTGGAAGGAATTTGGCATTCCGGTTCACCTATTGGAATGTTGCTTCATTCATTGCGTGGCATACATATCTGTGTGCCAAGAAATATGACTCAGGCTGCAGGGATGTACAATACACTGCTTGCTTCGTGCGATCCTGGTCTTGTAATAGAATGCCTAAATGGTTATAGACTTAAAGAAAGATGTCCTACAAATCTCGATCAATTTAAAATTGCCTTAGGTCAGATTGAAGTGCTGCATAAAGGTAAAGATGTAACTCTTGTCACTTATGGTTCATGTATCAGGGTTGCAACCGATGCAATGGAAGTACTTGAGAGAATGGGAATTGATGTAGAATTAATTGATGTACAGACCTTATTGCCTTTTGACATAAGAAATGAAATTGCAATCTCGTTAAAGAAGACAAACAAATTGGTAGTCTTGGATGAAGATGTGCCAGGAGGTGCTAGTGCCTATCTTCTCCAGCAAATTTTACAAAATTCTTACCAACACCTTGATTCTGAACCAATGTGCATCTCCGCAAAAGCCCATAGACCACCATATGGTTCAGATGGGGATTATTTTTCAAAGCCAACAGAAGACGATGTAGTAGAATGTATTTATAAGTTGATGAGTGAATATGATCCATCAAAATTTGAACCTGTTTTATAAAACAATAATAATCTAATTACCTTATATAGTATAAAAATCAAAGGTGAACGAGGCAATAATTATCATTCCTACATATAATGAGATCGAAAATATTGAACTGATAATTCGAACTGTTTTTTCTTTGTCTGAACCCTTCCACCTTTTGATTATGGATGATAGCTCACCCGACGGTACAGCAGATGTTGTTAGAGTGTTGCAATCAGAATTTAATGAAAGATTGCACTTGTTGATCGGTAAGAAAAAAGAAGGATTAGGGCGTGCATATATTCGAGGATTTCAATGGGCTTTGGCAAACAAGTATGACTACATTATTGAGATGGATGCAGACTTTAGTCATCCACCAGAAAAGTTAATCGAGTTATTAAATTGTTGTAGAGATAATCAGGCTGACGTTAGTATTGGATCGAGATACGTTAAGGGTGGGGGAGTTTTAAACTGGCCATTTATTAGATTATTTATTTCTAAGTGCGCATCACTTTATGTTAGACTTATTACTGGAATGAACATAAAAGATGCTACAGCCGGTTTTGTATGCTATAAAAAAGAAGTCTTACAAAAAATTAAGCTTAATCAAATCAAGTTTGTTGGTTATGCTTTTCAGATTGAAATGAAATATAAGTCTTATAAATTGGGATTCAGACTTCAAGAAATTCCGATCATATTTCCTGATAGAGTTCGCGGTAAATCCAAAATGAATATACTAATTATCAGTGAAGCATTAGGAGGTGTATTTAGAATGAGGTTTATGGATTAATTTTTTCTAGTCTTAGAATTGGTGATTATACAATTCGATAATTCAGTCTGAAACTTATTATCAAAAAATTATTAATAAAATTAAGTTAGTAATTTTCGTATCAATCTATTTTTTCTTGCCGCCTTTCAATTTGTTGGTCAATGCTTTAAATTCATTTAGCTTTCCTTTTGATAAAAGCTTTGCTTGTTCAGGCCAGGTTGATGGATCGTGAATTCTAAATCTTGTACCTGCCTTATCTAGAATTTTTTGAATTTCTTTCACTGGAGTTTTACTTAACTGTTCAAAACTCACTATGCCTGCTTTTGTCAATAATTTAGCAATTTTTGGCCCTATTCCTTCAATACTTATTAAGTTCTCATTCCTTTTTACAATCTTAGCTATTGGTCTTTCAATCTCCACCCTTCTTCGCCCCGGACTAGCTTTAACTTCTTTTGCAATATTGGCTTTTGTTTTCTTTATGGTATTCTTTTCAGAACTTGACTTTTTGGTTTTAGGAATTTCCGCAGGCTTGGTCTTTTGTTGAATTTTATTTTTTGGTTTTTCAATTGAAGTTTTTGTCATAGCTGATTTTTCAATTGTAGTTTTCAATGATTTGAATTTCTCAACTGGGACTTCGACAATTTTTTCTACTTCCTTTATAACTTCTACTTCTCTGATTATTTCAACCGGGACTTCTACAATTTTTTCAACTTCTTTGATGACTTCTACTTCTCTGATTACTTCAACCGGCACTTCTACAATTTTTACAATTTCCTTAATGACTTCTACTTCTCTGATTATTTCAACCGGGACTTCTACAATTTTTTCTACTTCCTTTATAACTTCTACTTCTCTGATTACTTCAACCGGGACTTCTACAATTTTTTCTACTTCTCTGATGACCTCTACTTCTCTGATTACATCAACCGGCACTTCTACAATTTTTTCTACTTCTCTGATGACCTCTACTTCTCTGATGACCTCTACTTCTCTGATTACATCAACCGGCACTTCTACAA
>JBDTWI010000008.1:0-106670 GCA_040006775.1 Saprospiraceae bacterium | reverse complement strand
AGTCTTATGATATACCAAGTCTAAAAGGAGATATCCACGGTAATTTTATAGGAATAAAAATTGGGGACTTAACAGACAATGCAAAAACAAGAGGCTTTGACAAAATTGAAACTCGAAGTAATGTTACTATGGATTTGAGTTGCGAAAATCGACCAATCCATAAAAATGAGATCAGCGAAATAACTTTTAGTTCTAAAAATCTAAGTGATCTTCAAGGATTCCAGTTGACCCTAGACATCAATCCGAATCTTGCGGAAATAATTGAACTCATTGGAAATAAAGTTCAAAGATTTGGAGAAGATAATTTCAGTCTCTTCCATTTAAGTGAAGGAAAAGTAAGCATTAGCTGGAACAATGAACTTGCAAAATCGGATGAAAGTTTATTTACTTTAAAAATAAGATCTAAGGTAGATGGAAAAATTAGTGATGTTCTACAGATTAATTCAAGTATAACTGAAGCATTAAGTGTTGATAAGAATGGTGAAGAAGGAAGAATTCAATTGAGAACTTTCAACGGTTTCAAAAATGAATTCATCGTGATGCAGAATGAACCTAATCCATGGAAACAAACTACAACGATTGGTATGTTGTTACCTCACAAAGGAGACGTAACAATGACCATTTATGATGTTACGGGAAGAGTATTTTACAAGCAGATCAAAATTCTTGATAAAGGATACAATGAATGGGATATCAACAAATCAGAAATAGCTGGTTCAGGCGTGTATTATTATCAATTAGATTATGAGACAAGTACTAAGACCAACAAGATGATTGTGGTCGAATAGTCCAAGAAATTCGTTTATATTAAAGGAATCTGTTGCAATGCAGGTTCCTTTTTTTATTTAAAAAGAACTTGTTAATTATATTTAATATTAATTCTGGAATTATACCTTATACCGCTTATAAATATAAATAGTCCAATTCACACTTCTTGTTCTTGGACTTTTTATATTTATTTAGCGGCATTAACCATTGTAGTTTTATAAATTGGTTTGGACCAATTTATAAATACAATTGGTATTACTTTCAATTGCATGCCCAATTTTTTCTGACTACAAATCCAGATCTACTTTTCCCAAAGGATGTCTTGTTCATTATAGAAGTTCCATACTACAATTTTTAAGTTTAGAACAAGTGGGGTTAGTCTCTATAATACTTACCATTCTGTCCTGATCGCCTAACAACAATTTGATTTTGGTTGAAATTCGCTCAAATTCAGAATTGGAAATGGTCTGAAATTGACCGAGGTTGATCATTATATTTGTTGTTGGTTTCTACATCTTTCTCCAATCTGTAGGCTTATGTAATTCTTTTATTTCCCATAAAGCCTATCTTCTTAACATAGATTCAATAAATAAAATCAATTAAATTCGGACTTAAATCCGAATTTATTATATTATTTTAGTATTTAACTCCGAATTTATTATATTTGTGGGTGATTTCTAGGATTTTAAGCGATAGTATAGAACAGAATTTGGCTTTAGGTCGAGTCGTAGTTATTTATGGTGCTCGTCAAGTAGGCAAAACTACCTTGATCAAAAAACTGGCTCATGATTTAAATATCAATACTGTTTGGTGGAATGGTGATGCCCCCGATTTGAGATTAAATTTGCCCAAAGCCAATTCAACTGTTCTGCTCACCATGATTGGTGAAGCAGAACTACTTATTATCGATGAAGCGCAACGCATAGAAAACATTGGTCTAATTCTCAAACAAATCATTGACAGTAGACCTTCTCTAAAAATAATTGCTACTGGTTCCTCTTCATTTGACCTCGCCAATAAGATCAACGAACCTCTGACGGGCAGAAAATGGGAGTTCATGATGTTTGCGCTGAGTACAGAAGAATTAATTCAGCACAGTAGCCAATATGAAGAACAGTCTTTACTTCATCATAGATTAATCTATGGTTTATACCCTGAAGTGGTTACGAAGCCGGGCAATGAAGAGAGGATCTTATCAGAACTTGCCAATGACTATTTGTATAAAGATATACTTACATGGGAAAGAATATCTAAACCCGATCGACTTGAAAGGTTGGTTCAGGCTATCGCTTTTCAGATTGGCAATCAGGTATCTTACCATGAACTAGGACAAATTAGTGGTTTGGACTTTCATACTGTAGAAAGATATATTAATATTCTCGAAAAGGCGTTTGTCATTTTTAGATTATCGCCTTTTAGTAGAAATCTTAGAAATGAAATTAAAAAATCTCGAAAAATATATTTTTATGATAATGGGATACGAAATGCTGTGATCAATCAATTTCAAACAGCCACACTTCGCAATGATATTGGTCAGCTTTGGGAAAATTTTCTCGTGAGTGAGAGAATGAAAAAACAATCCTATGCTCAGATCAAATACAACAAATATTTCTGGCGAACCCAATCTGGACAAGAGATAGACTATATCGAGGAGCGAAACGCAGAAATCCTGGCATTTGAATTCAAATGGAATCCAGATAAACAAGTCAAATTTCCTTCTCGTTTTATTAATACTTATCAACCGAAAAATTCAGTGACTATTAATCCATCAAATTACATGAACTTTATCTCAGAAAAATAAAGAATGTTAGGGAGATCAAAAATCATTAACTTAAATAGATACAATTTTTATTTTTTAAATTAATACCGACGAAATTAGAACAGATTTAAAAATTCATTAGATATTAATATTATATAACTTTGAGATGTTACAATTATTCAAATTGGAAATTTGAAAACACTCGAAAGTAGGCGAAACCTACTCAATATGGGAGATAGCTGGGCATCCTTTAAATCAAGAAATGGTTGAAACTGAAGTTGGAAAATCTATTGATTTCATTCGAGTTAAAACGGTAGATGTAAATTACTAATTCTTCTAGATTGTATTACCTTCAATTTCCTGACTAATTTTTTCTGCCAACAATTCCAGATCTACTTTTCCCAATGGATGTTTAGTTTTTTCAAGAATTTCTAAACTGCAATTTTTAAATTTTGAGCAAGTGGAATTAGTTTCTGCAAGACTAACCATGCTGTCTTGATCGCCTAACAGTAATTTCACCTTGGTTGTAATTTGTTCAAATTCTCGATCCGTAAGAGCCTGAACTCGACTGAGGTTCGTCATCATATCTCTTGTCAGCTTCAACATATCTCTCCAATCAGTGGGCTTGTGCAATTCTTTTATTTCTTCAATAAAACTTGCTGCTTTTTCAACTAGAAAATCTTCATTGAGTCTATTCAATTCTACATGTAAAGCAGTCTCTGACCAATCAAATTTAGTTCCTAAGCAAATTATCTGTTTAATTCTTGTTGGATGTTTTAATGCACATTTTAATGCTGCGTAACCACCCATACTATAACCAAAAATATTTGTTGCTAAAATTTTATTCTCATCTAAAAAAGCAATTATTGAATCTGCTAATTCATCCATTGTAATTCCTTCTTCCTGAATTTTATTTCCTCCATGTCCGGGAAAATTAAAAGAATAAACAGTAAACTTTTCCGCTAGCTTGATTTTTAATGATTCCATCTGTGCCATCGAACTTAGTGCGCCATGAAGTAAAAGTAAATTCTGTTTCATTTTTAAATTATACTAAAATTAATTATAGCTGTTATCGTATTATTTATTAATTGTTCATCATCTCAGCGGCATTGTTTCCAATGAGTGTTCCTATTGCAATTCCAACGCCAGAAAGTCTTACAGAGACTCCTATTCTTTCAGACATTTTTTTAATTATCGGTACTCTCTCAGATCCAAGACCCAATATTCCAACCCAATGATGCAGGACTTCAAATTTTTGGTTTTGAATAATATGCTCTTCAACAAATTGTAATAAGTGTGTTGTTATCTTTTCATTTTTATCCATTTGATCAGAGTATTCAGAATCAATATCCACATTTCGTGCCCCTCCAATTAATAAATTACCTCCTACCGAACGAAAATAAATATAACCTCTGTTGTAGTGATAACATCCCTTTAGTGTGAGTTCTTCTTTTGGTTTGATCAACAAGACCTGATTTCTTGCTGCGCGAATGTCCAAGTTCGGAAATAATCTTTCTGCAAACCCATTTACAGCAAAAAGAATTTGTTTGCTATTAAAAATAAATTTATTTTGAAGTTTTATTTCTACATGCTTCTCTGCTTCTACCCAATCAATAACTTCTGAAGAATAAAGTATTTTTCCACCGAGATTAAGATAAATTTGAAGCAAGGCATCAATCATTTTCATAGGATTTATACAAGCCTCATAATCATTGTGTATTAAAGCATCAAAGCCTTTTAATTTTGATTGGTTTAATAAAGTGCTATTGAATTGATAATAATCTTTAAGTCCAGTGTATTGTTCTATCTGATTATTTAAAAAATTAATCTGCTCTTGACTTACATCGTCCTTATTCTTGAGAAGCTCCGATCCTCCATGGTTTTGATAATCGATATTGCGGTTGTCCAATCGATTCAATAGTGCTTTAATCCCACGATAGCGAAGCGCAAATAATTCGAATACTTGCTTTTGCTCAAAAGTTTTTAAATCCTCTAACAACTCTGTTGGACTTCCGAAGCAAGCAAATCCTGCATTTCTTGTACTCGCACCTGATGGAATACTGGATCTTTCGAGGATGAGAATCTTTTGATCAGGATTTAATTCTAAACTTCTAATTCCAGCATTTAGTCCAACTATTCCTGCTCCTACAATTGTTAGATCTACGTTTTCAAAATAATGTTCAGATTCCCAATAACTGTGGTTGTGAGACATGATTTAATTCTTCTTATCTCTGGGATATTTACAACAATTATGTAATGAATTGTAGGCGGAATCATTCGCACGATAATTTGGTGTATCGTAACCACTTGCTGCGATTCTTAATTCGATTTGATCCTGACTAATTATTTTAGGGTTGAATTGAAGTTCAAGGATATGAGTCTTTTTATCCCACGATGCTTTATGAACTCCATCTGTTTTAGCAGCGCTCTCAATAGTTTTCTTACACATTCCACAATTGCCTTTAATTTCCAAAGAAACTTTTGTCAAAGGATCTTTCGCCTGGAGCATATACGTCGTAAAAATATTTATGAATAAAAGGAATATGATTCTCATTGTTTTTTTATTAGATAACGCACAATTTCCTTTTATGGTTTCAAGAACTTTATTATGCAAGCCATTTTAATAGGACAAAATTCGAACAAAGGTGTAATTTTCCGACAAAAATAATGATACAACGAATACAAAGTCTTTGGCTAGTTTTAAGCTCGATATTATTTGGACTGGAATATTTAAAAACTATTCCATTTGCAATGACCACTAATCCAGGTTTAGCTCCACTTGATGATAAGATCCTTTTGACAGAGGAAAGCCCCATTCTCCTTTTTGGTTGTCTAGCCTCTTGTGTTTTGGCCGTAATAGCCATTTTTCTTTACAAAAATAGAAGTACTCAGATACTACTTTCGGGTCTTGCCGGGCTCATACAGACCAGCTGTTATCTTGGTTTTGGTTTCTATATTATCTATCAATCCGGTCTATTTAGTGCGTTTAAGGCAGATCTTGGGGTTTATTTTGGTTTGTTTGGTCTTTTAGCTAACTGGTTGGCAACCAAGGCAATAAGAAAGGATTCAGAGCTTGTAAAGTCCATGGACAGACTGAGATAAAAATTTCTTCTTTAGGCACTTGATATGCCAAAGATTATTATCTTTGCGTCCCTTTATAATTAATAAGGTTATGGCAAATCATAAATCATCATTAAAAAGAATTAGACAAACTGAAGTTAAAACTTTGGCAAATCGTTACTACAAAAAGACTACACGTACTTCTATGCGTAAGTTAAGAGAATTGAAAGAGAAGTCCGAAGCCAATAAGTTTTTGCCTAAAGTTGTAAGTATGATTGACCGATTAGCAAAAAAGAATACATGGCACAAGAATAAGGCGAATAACCTTAAAAGTAGTCTCATGAGACACGTTGCCACACTAGCTTAATAACTATTGAAATAACATAATACAATCGTGCCTGGGTTATTCTGAGCACGATTTTTTTATTAAATAATTTAACATAAAATGAAGGTCGCGATATTCCGTAAAGGACATTTCAATGCAGCTCATAGGCTCTATCGAGCTGAATGGTCTGATGAGCAAAATTTAGAAATATTTGGAATCTGCAGTAATCCTAATTTTCATGGACACAATTATGAATTAGAAGTTAAAATCGCCGGTGAACTCGATCCACAAACAGGCATTCTGATGGACTTAAAAAAACTTAAAGAAGTCATTCATCAACATGTTGAGCTGCGATACGACCATAAGAATTTAAATATTGATCTTCCGGAGTTTCACGATAAAGTACCTACTGCAGAAAATATTGTCATTGAAATTTATAAAATTCTTCGCCAGCAAATTGAAGAAAATCTTGAATTAACTATTCGGCTATATGAGACACCAAGGAATTTTGTAGAGTATCCTGCTTAAAATGCATTAAAAAAATTTGCAATTAATGCTGAATTGAAATTTCTAAAAATTAAACACAATTTCTACTGTACTCCCATTATTCAGGTAATTGACTCCATGAGAAAGTTTATTGATTATAAACACTCCTCTACCGCCACAGCATTCTAAATTTTCTCTCTTTGTTGGATCTGGAATAGCTTTCGGATCGAAACCATGACCTTCATCAGAAATTCTAAAAACTAGACAGTCTTTTTTGCGTTGCAACTGAAGATGTACAAATTTAGATTCGTCCAGTCTATTGCCGTGTATCATTGCATTGTTGACCGCTTCCGTGATTGAGGTAAAAACATCACCATAATAACTTGGATTGAGATGATATTGCTGGAATATACCATCCAAGTAAGATTTTATCAAACAAATATTATTCGGTGCGGAAGGAATTTTCATTATCCCTGTTTTTTCATTCCATGAAAATAATTCTCTACCATTTTCTTGTAAAAAGGACGTAGCTCCGGAGAAACTTGTTGATACCATTCGACTTCTGCCTGCCTTTGTTTTAGGTATTCCTCAAGGCCTGCAGGGAATTTTCTTTCAATTTTCGTACCAGTTTCTGATTTTCTCTCTTCTTTGAATTCTCTTTCTCTTTCAGCTCTATCAGATTCTAGGAGTCGGGTAGTAATATCTTTCTGTCTATCTAATGTTTCGTTATTCAATTCTTTATTTACAAGCTCTTTTTCTGTCTTGTTCATGTCATCAATTGCCTTTTGAAGCTCCTGAGATCCATTTCCCTCTTCTTTCTTGTCTTTTTGAAGCTCTTCTAGCATTTTTCTTAGCTGAGCCTGTTTGGCCGCCATTTCTGCAAAATCTTTACTCATTCCATTTTTACCTTCTTTAGATTGCTCATGCATTTTCTTCATTTCATCGGTCAATTTCTTTTGACCTTCGGCAATCTTATCAGCTGGAACCTTGCCCTTCTTTCCAGGTTTAGGAGCCTTTCCTGGTTTCTTACAGGCTTTTTTACCAGGCTTATTACAAGATGAATTGCATTGCTTTTGTTTCTGATTCATCGTTTCTGAGAGCATTACTGCAAGATCATTCAAATTCTTCATAATCCTCCCTTGGTTTAACGATGCATCCACCATAACTCTATCTTCAAGGTGATCCAATGCGGATTTAAAATTGGAATTTATTTCTGCAACTTTTTCGCTTACAAAAGATTCGATCTCTACAACTCTTTTACTCAAAGCCTCCAGAGTGTCCTGTATTAATTTGAAATTATTCTTAAGTCTTGACTCATCCTTTATAAGATTAACATACCTCGCTGTTTGTGCATCTGTCTTTGAAAAATCTCCTGTTAAGGATTCTTGTTCAATTGATAAGGTGACCAGATTTTCTAATAATTGTCTCAATACTTTTACATCTTCTTCCTCTTGTTCTTTTTCTCCCTCGTTCATTTCTTTTTCCATTTGATCAGCCATTTCATTCATCTTCTCGCTTCCATCCTTTTGATCTTTTTGGGCTCCTTCCTGATCTTTTTTGTCTAACTTATCTTTAGCTTTCTCGAGACTTTTCTTAGTGTCCTCTGCTTTTTTCTTTTGGTCAGATATTTTATTTGGTTCTGGTAGTTCTGAATTCTTTTTCTGTATTTCTTCTTGCTTTTTTTGAAGTTCTTCGAATTTCTTATTGATGTCCTCTTGAAGTTTTTTCAATTCTTCAGGAGTCAATTCCTTCTTTTCTGATTTTTCTTTTACTTCATCCTGTTTAGTTGCAAGCTCTCTTAATCTGTCTATTTGATCTTTAATGTTTTTTTCAACATCGAGTTGTTTGAATAATTCTTTAAGGCGATCCATTTCTTTTTTGAAATCCTCTCCTTTGTCCTTCATTTTTTCTGTCATTTCTAATGCCTTGTCTTTGTTCAACTCTTGCATCAGTTGCTGAATTTTATCCATTAGATCTTTGATTTCCTGATCCATGGTTTCATTGAATAATTTTTGAAGTTGTTCTTGTTTCTTTTGCAATTTTTCATCAGGGCTACTAAATTGCTCTTGCTTACTTAGATTTTCATTAAATTTTTGTTTGGCATTTTCAAACTGCTTAAGCAATTCATTTTGTTGATTTAAAAGTTTTTCTAAATCCTTTTTATTTTGCCATTCAAGATCTTTCTTTTCTCTTATTTTTTCTCTGAAATCATTAATTTTATCTTGTAATTTCTGAGCTTCTTTAAAAGCATCATCCAATTCATTCTTAATTTCCTCACTATTTTTTTCTTCCTGTTGTTGCAATTCTTCATCAGTTGCAAGCTTCTTCTCTAGAATGGTGCTTTTGGTTGATTTGTGTCCTTGAACCGCATCATTGTCCCAGACTTCAAAGAAGTAAGATATTTTAGAACCAGGAACAAGACCAATTTCATTTAAATCCAAAACATATCTAAACGTTCCGGACTTTGAATTTGCAATTGGAATTTTTATACTTTGCGTTATTGGTTTTTCCGATTCCTTGAGTTGTGTTTGATAATTAAATTTTAAATCTGTCAGTCCATAATCGTCACTGGCATCACCTGTGAGATAGATTAAATTTGCGTCCAAACTATCTTCAAAAGTAGAAACATTGATTTGTGGATATTGATCCGGAATGATAGACAATTGATATTGAACAGAATCAAATGTTGGAAAATATTTATTTTTTAAATAAATTACATAGGGAGCATCTTTCATGGCATGCGTAGAATATTCAAACAAATTCTCTCCAGTTTGTTTCAACATGGTCTTTGAATCCGTATTTCCAATTCTATAAAAAAGCCCTGCAGAATGCTCTGCTTCTAGAGACCAAAATATTTTTGTTCCAATTGGTATCGTTAAGTCTCCATTATTTTCGATGGTTTCATCCTTCATTCCTGTGTAATCCGGATAGTCCAATTTTGAAACTAGTTTTAACAAAAGTGGATTCAGGGCAACATTTAATTGAAAGTTTTCTGATTGTACTTCTCCGGATCGCAATTTGAACTCTTCCAGATGTTGTACATTATTAAATACATAACTGAATTCTGATTCATTCTCTTTCTTAAGTCTGTATTGCAATTGATCTATTTCAATAAAAGCTTCATTGGGCAAGACCTTTCCTGTAATATCAACGGTGATTTTAAAATCTTCTCCTTGTGGGACCAATAAATTAGTTTCTCTAATATTAAAATTAAAAGGAGCATCTTTTTTGAATTCCTGATCATTTCGAATAATTCTCTTTGTAGAATCTTTAATCAAACTTGGAGCGAGAAAAAGTATTCCCATCAACAAGGAAAGTGGAATAAGTGCTAGGCGAATATATTTTTTATTTTTTGAATAATCAATTGCTGTTAGAAAAGGTACCGGTTGAAGTTCAGTGGCTTTTTGTTGAATACTTGCTTCAATCAGACTTCTGTCAGAATAATTTATGGATTGAGTTTTGAGTTGCAGAACATTGAGTAATTTGTCTTGTACATTTGAAAAATGAGTTCCAATAATTTTTGCTGCTTCTTCATGGGAAATAAGTTTGCCAAGACTGAAATAACTTAAGAGTGGTTTTAAGATCCATTGAAACAGACTTAAACCTGTAGTAATTAAAAAACTTATAAATAGAAATTTTCTAATTTCCTTGCTAAAATAAAATTGATTCTCAAGTAAATTAAAACTTACAAAAATGATGGTCATCAAACCAACAAAATATAAGCTTCCTCTTATCATTTTGTTGAGATAAAATTTGCGGGTAAATTGATCCAGTTTTTGGATTAACTCTTCGTAATAGTTTTGTTTCCACTCCATGAAATGTACTTATAAAATGTTCTCAAATGAATCACTAAGATATTACAGAATTTTTAAATAAATTTTAAACTTCTAAGGCTTTTCATTTCTCTAAGTCAAAGTTTGATTTAATAGCTTTAAAAACAGAAAAGAAGAATTTTTTAATTATTAATCTAAATATTTGATAATCAGTTAATTATAATTGAATTTTGTATTTAAAATTGAATTCAAAACTCAACTACTTGATAAGAACGCTATAAATTGTCATTCGTTCATTGCAAATAAAACTTTTCAAATCACTAGTACATTCATCTAATTTTGTACTTTAGATTTTAATTAACAGGGTTTTGATTTTCTTAAAAATTTTGGTATTTCGACCCTAAATTTTAACACCATATAAATGAAGAATTTCCTTGCAATTATTACTGCTGTTATGGCTCATTATGCTATCGCGCAAAATCTACCTTCACAAATGTATTTTTCTGAAAATGAGCACATTATATATAGTGGCGGAGCTGAATCAAAAGGCCTGTACAACGAATCTAAAATAAGGGAATTTAGATTGTATTTTACTCAAACTGATTTCTGGGCTCAATTGAAAGCCAATAAGCAAAGTGCAAAAAATATCCTCGCAATGTTGATTGTTGATGGCGATACTTTTCCTAATGTTGGTGTCCGCTTTAAGGGAAATACTTCTTACAACGCTGTTAGAAATTCAGATAAATTTTCTTTTAATATTACGATGGACGAGGTAGATCAGACGCAAGACTTAAAAGGTTATTCTACCATCAATCTCAATAATTGTTTTGAGGATGGATCTATGATGAGAGAATACAGTTATCTACATCTAATTCGTAATCACATTCCGGCAGCTCAGGCTAGTTATGTAAAATTATACATCAACGATGTTAGTTGGGGTATCTATCCCAATGTTCAACAGATCAATAAAACATTTGCAAAGGAGTGGTGGTACAACAACGATGGTATTCTATGGAGAGCTGATATTCCACCCGGTACAAATGGTGGAATGGGAGGAGCCGGTTGGGGCGATGGAACTGCAGCACTTAATTACTTAGGTGCAGACACTAATTTATATAAAAAATACTACACACTTAAGAATAGCGAAATACTTGAACCATGGAGTAAATTAGTCACAGTATGTAGTGTATTGAACAATACACCGTTAGCTCAATTGGAGGAAAAAATAAAACCAGTTCTGGATTTGGATAGAACTTTATGGTATCTGGCCAGTGAAATTGCCTTTTCTGATGATGACAGTTATGTTTTTAAAGGAAGGATGGATTATTATCTATACTATGACGTAGTTACGGGCAAAATGACCCCTCAGGAATTTGATGGAAACAGTGCTTTGGCTACAAAATTAAACAATTGGTCACCCTTTTATAATGCAGAAAAAGTAAATTACCCCTTACTCAACAAATTGCTTCAGGTTCCAAGTATTCGGCAGAGATATATCGCACATATGAAAACTATAATCGCTGAAGAAATGGACACGGTAAAGTTTAATGCATTAATTAGAAAAACCGATGTATTAATTGGCACAGAAGTACTTGCAGACACTAAGAAACTTTTTACAAATGCTCAATATAGTTCTGAAAAAATTGCACTAATGAATTTTGTTCAACAACATAAAATCACCATGTTGAGCAATTCTGAAATGAAGGCAGAATCTCCGACAATTTCTAATGTAGAATTGATTAGCAATTCCTTAGTTTGGGCAAGTCCTACTGCATTTGAAACGACAAAAGTTACTGGTCATGTCAGTCACCCAAATGGAATCAAAGCTGTGAGATGTTATTACGCTGAAGGCTTGACCAATGAATTTCAGATTGCATTAATGTATGATGATGCTACCCATGATGATGTTCTTGCAAGTGATGGCATTTTTACAGTTAGTCTGCCAGGATACGAAGCTGGAAGTTATGTTAGATTTTATTTGGAAGCAGAGGCGAATAATTCAGCTAAAACTTTAGCTTATTCTCCTGTTGGCGCCGAACATAATCTCTATTACTATCAGGTAAAACCAAGTTCTAGTATTCAGCGCACTGTTAGTATCAACGAAATTATGGCTAGCAATTCCAATACTGTAACAGATGAAGCAGGTGAGTTTGATGACTGGATAGAATTATATAACAATACAACTCAAGAGATTGACCTTAGTAATGCTTACTTAACAGATGATCAAACAAATATTACCAAATGGAGTTTTCCGGCAGATACAAAGATCAAAGCTGATGGATATCTTATTGTTTGGTGTGATGAAAATAAGATGCAAGGAAAGTATCATTCTAATTTCAAAATTTCTGCGGATGGAGAAAGTATTTGGTTGCTCGATAAAGATAAAGTACTACTTGATTCTGTGAGTTTTACCAATCAGGTAAAAGATATGGGATATGCAAGAGTGCCGAATGGAATTGGAAATTTTATTATTCAAAAACCTAGCTACGATAGGAACAACAGTGTGCTCGCAGTAGAGAATTCTAATTTAGACAACGAATTTGAAGTTTATCCGAATCCTGCACATCAAAATTTTATTGTTCGCAATAGAAGAGAAAGTGAAATAACTATTTATGATCTTGTTGGAAATAAAGTTTATGCTGAACATCTTCAAGATAAGTTAATAATTAATGCATCAAATTGGAGTGCAGGAATTTATATTATAAAATCAAATGGTCAGACTAAGAAATTAATTCTCCATTAAGGGTTCTGTGAAATTGAATTCCTAGAACAATTCCTTTTGTGGAATTAATTTTGGATTTTCGATACCGAGTAATTTTTTCTTTAAGTCGGCTCCCCATTTAAAATGCCCTGAGCTGCCATCATGATACAATACTCTGTGGCAAGGAATTAGAATGGCATGTTCATTGGAACCAATAGCTGCACCCACAGCTCTTATCGCTTTTAAATTATCCAATGCTTGAGCAATTTTCTTATAGCTGGTTGTTTTGCCATAGGGTATTTTTAAAAGTTCACTCCAAACTTTAATTTGAAAATCGGTTCCATGTACAAGCAGTTTTATTTGTGTATCGAATTTTCCATCAACAAATTCTTTTACCTTATCTATACTACCAAATTCAGAGTCTTCAAATCGGAGATCCGGAAATTTATTTGCAGCATAATCCATCATAAAATTTGCTGAAAAAAAAGAACAAAATAAAATAGAATCTTTAATACTTACAATGGACAAATTACCAAGTCTGGTGTCAACAGTGTTTATGGAAGCTATGACATCCGATTTTAGCTCTTCAATTCTAATAAAACTATGCATACAACTACAAAGATAATTTATATTTAAAAAAATTTATTCTGAAACATTTTCACAAGGAAAAGAACTATAATTATATTTTCTTCTTCAATATTTGTATTGCCCATTCATAATTCTATACATTAAAATTGCTGTTCTCTTCGCTTCAATGGACAGATAATTCAAATTTGCAGTTTCATTTTCAGTATGTCCACCATTGCCGGAAAGTCCTATTCCATCGAGTGCCATAAGCATAAATTCATTTACAAATGAAATGTCTGCTGCACCTGCTTTTCTGGGGTTTACTTCAGTTATCGGACCAAAGCCAAGATTTAGACTTACCTGATCATAATAATTCAACAATTTTATATTGCCTTCATTTCTTGACATAGGTGGGTAGGCATTTTCACCAAAACTAATTGTCGCCATAGTTTGTGGATAATTATTTTTGACAATTTCTTTCATTATTTTTTTTGCCTTGTTAAGTTGGGTTATAGAAATAGTTCTGAGATCACCTTTTGCGATTGCAGATTGAGAAACGATATTATTTTTTCCTATTGCATTTCCACTGCATTGCGATGAATCATAAGTCAATCGATCTCCTCCAACAATCAATCCTGGACTAATACTCAAATCTTCTTCTTTACTCAAGGATAAATAAAAATCATTCAGAATTCTAGACAGTTCATAAATTGCACCTACTCCAACCTCCTTAGTGAATATCTGAGAAGAATGTGCCGCATTTCCCTGCACATTTAATGTCCAATCTGATGATCCACGTCTATTCACTACCGCTGTTGTTGAGAGACCATCTCCGTCTTCATAACCAAGGGCAATATCCGCGCGTTTTCCTGCTGCTATTAATTCTTTCTTTGAAAGTGAAAGTGGGTAACCACTAGATTCTTCATCTCCACTCATTATAATTTCAATATTTAAGTCTTTCAATAAATCTGCATCTGCAAGCGCTTGCATAGCCAAAATTATTATGACATCGCCACCTTTCATATCAGAAGCGCCAGGTCCTTGAAGAATAGAATCATTGAGCATTTTATAAGTTTGAAATGGACTCTTCTCATCAAAAACAGTATCTAAATGTCCTATCAATAAAAATCTTGGACCTTTTGCTGCTTTATGAATTGCTGACAAGTGTCCAGCCCTATTAAATTCTTTCCCATCTATCCATCGGGTTTCGAATCCTATAACTTTAAGTTGTTCCATAAATATTTCTCCAACTTTTTTTACTCCCTTAAAATTCATGGTTCCACTGTTGATGTTTACTACTTCTTTTAAAAGAGCAATGGCTTTCGGCGTTCTTTTGTCAATAGCTGAAATCATTTGATTTTCTATTGTCGATTGCCCATACAAGAAGAGACTATTTGTACACAAACACAATACGATGAAGTACTTCATAATAATCACTATTTAAACCACGATTTATTTTACCTAAAGATAATGAAATTTTCTTCCGGTTTTCTTGAATCTTTGGATTTAGATTTAAGAATTTAGTTTGAAAAGAAAAATTATCCTTAAACTTAATTCTATATGCTTATGTTAATACCTTTGATTTTTGAAACACTATGTTAGAGCAGTTACATTTTTCTGAATTAGATTATATTGAGATAATAGGAGCTAAGGAACATAATCTCAATAATATTTCAGTTCAAATACCCAGACACAAATTGGTTGTTCTCACAGGTATATCAGGGAGTGGAAAATCTTCTCTTGCCTTTGATACGATATATGCGGAAGGTCAAAGAAGATATATGGAAACTTTTTCCAGTTATGCAAGACAATTTATTGGCACTTTAGAAAGACCTGATGTAGAGAAAATAAACGGCTTAAGTCCTGTAATATCTATTGAGCAAAAAACAACTGGATGGAATCCAAGATCAACGGTTGGAACTACGACTGAAATCTATGATTTATTTAGATTGTTTTTTGCAAGAGCTTCAGATGCATATTCTCATGTTACCGGTGAAAAAATGATTCGCTACACCGAAGAACAAATGATCAACTCCATCATGGAGTCTTTTTCTACTAAAAATATTAGCATACTTGCTCCATTAGTCCGTTCACGAAAAGGTAATTATAGAGAACTCTTTGACAATATCCGCAAACAAGGATTTAATAAGGTTCGGATAGATGGGGAAATTAAGGAACTAAAACCAGGACTCATACTCGATCGATTTAAAATACATGATATTGAAGTTTTGGTAGATCGTATTCAGGTGCTTCCGGAGCGATATGATCGCTTGACCTACAGTCTTCAAACTGCATTAAGATTGGGTAATGATTTACTTTTCATTGAAGACACTGAATCTGAAAAATTATTTCCATTTAGTAAAAAACTAATGGATCCAGTGAGTGGACTATCTTATGATGAACCATCACCAAATACTTTTTCTTTTAATTCACCATACGGATATTGTCCGGAATGTAAAGGCATTGGTAAAGTTCATGAAGTAGATATTAAACTGGTTGTTCCGGATGACAATCTCAGCATTAATGAAATCGGAATTGTTCCATTCGGACAGGTTCGCGATACGATATTATTTAAAAATTTAAAGCAAATTGCAGATCGCAACAAATTCGACTACGATCTGCCCATTAAAAAAATTCCAAAGAAAGCATTAGATACCATATTATTTGGTGGTGATGATACTTATCCTAATGATCCAAAACACAGTTGGATGGAAGATGGATATCATCTCGCAAATGAAGGATTATTTAATATGTTGAAGCGTTGGCAAAAGGATTCCAGTTCTGAAAAAATTAGACAATTTGCGGAGGACTTTATGAAGATTGACGATTGTCCACACTGCAATGGAACAAGACTAAAAAAAGATTCTTTATTTTTTAAGATCGATGGTAAAAATATTGCTGAATTAGCCAATATGGATATCTCTGAATTGGAAATTTGGATGAAAGATCTTGAATCTAGATTATCTGCAAAGCAAATATTAATTGCAAAAGATATTCTTAAGGAAATAAGAATTAGACTTGGATTTCTACTTTATGTTGGGCTTGATTATTTGTCTTTGAATAGGCCAACAAATAGTTTAAGTGGTGGCGAATCTCAACGAACCAGACTGGCAACACAGATTGGATCACAATTAAGTGGAATTACTTATATTTTGGATGAACCTTCCATTGGATTGCATCAACGAGACAATCATAGATTAATTAGTTCACTTCAGGAATTAAAAAATTTAGGAAATACTATAATTGTTGTAGAACACGACAAGGACATTATGCTTGCTTCAGATTATATTATTGACCTTGGACCGGGTGCCGGCAAACATGGTGGTGATATTGTTGCAGAAGGAATTCCTGAAGTGTTTTTTAAAAATGTAAATTCTACAACGGCAAAATACTTAACCGGAGAATTGAGTATTCAAGTTCCAAAACAAAGAAGAAAAGGCAATGGTAATTTTTTAACTTTAACTGGCGCAAGTGGCCATAATTTAAAAAACCTTTCTCTAAAAATTCCATTAGGATGTTTTATTTGTGTTACAGGAGTTTCAGGAAGTGGAAAATCAAGTTTGATAAATGAAACTTTGTATCCAATTCTTAGAGCACATTTTTACAACAGTCTTCAACGACCACTTCCATATACGAAGATTGCCGGAATAGAATTTTTAGATAAGGTTGTTGAAGTCGACCAAAATCCTATTGGTAGAACTCCGAGATCAAACCCTGCAACGTATACCGGTGTATTTACTGAAATTCGAAATCTTTTTTGTGGATTGCCGGAAGCCAAAATTAGAGGTTATAAACCCGGTCGATTCTCATTCAATGTTACAGGTGGAAGATGTGAAAGTTGTGAAGGTGGTGGCATGAGATTAATCGAAATGAATTTTCTTCCTGATGTTTATGTTCATTGTGAATCTTGTCATGGAAAAAGATACAATCGTGAAACCTTAGAAGTATTGTACAAAGGAAAGTCTATTGGAGATGTTCTAGACATGACCGTCGAAGATGCCACCCATTTTTTTGAACACATACCAAACATCTATCGCAAATTAAACACTTTAAATCAAGTTGGACTTGGCTACATCACTCTTGGACAACAAGCTACAACGCTTTCCGGTGGAGAAGCACAGCGAGTTAAACTTGCAGAAGAATTGTCAAAAAGAGATACTGGAAATACTTTTTATATACTTGATGAACCAACTACAGGTTTGCATTTTCAAGATATTGAACAGCTTCTTTCGGTTCTTCAAAAATTGGTAGACCGCGGAAACACCGTACTAGTAATAGAACACAATCTTGATGTAGTTAAAGTTGCTGATGTAGTTCTAGATCTTGGGCCTGAAGGTGGAAAAAACGGTGGAGAGATTATCGCTTATGGAACTCCCGAAAAAATTTGTGCAATAGAAAAATCTTATACTGCTCAGTACTTGAAAAAAGAACTCAAACTATAATTTCCAAAGTCTAAATAATTACTACAAGTTTAAGGCTTCCTTTGCAGCATTAAGTAGGTCTTGGAGTTCTTCTTGATTTCTGGCTTGTGCGTAAATTCTTAACACCGGTTCTGTTCCGGATGCTCTGTACATTATCCAATTCCCGAACTCAAAATAAAATTTTTCACCGTCAAGATTTTCGTAATTCAAAACTTCAAATTTTCCTATGGATTTGAATTTAGTGGATGTTAGTTTATTCTTTACATGAGTAATTTTCTCCTCTGTTAATTTTAAATCCAATCGATCATAACAGAACGAACCTACAATTTGATATACTTCCTGAATAAGTTGGATCAAAGTTTTTCCGGTTGTTGCCATAAATTCCAAAATAGTCAAAGCAATCCAAATACCATCTCTTTCAGGAATATGTCCCTTAACTGCTAGACCACCTGATTCTTCGCCTGCAACTAAGACCTCTTCAGTTATCATTTTTTCGGCAATGTATTTGAAACCAATCTTTGTAATTTCGAATTCTAGTCCATAATAATCTGCAAGCAATTTCAACTTATTGGTAACAGAAAAACTAACGACAATTTTTCCTTTCATCTTTTTGTATCCTGCGAGATAATGCAAGAGCAGTAATAAAATATGGTGTGAATCTACAATATCACCATTCTCATCAAACATGGCAACACGATCTGCGTCACCATCATGGGCAATTCCAATATATTTTCCTGAATGCTGTTTAAGAAAATGACTTATCTCGTGTAAGTTTTTTGCAATTGGTTCTGGCGGAGTATCATTAAACCCCGGATTATTTTCACAATGAAAAGCAACCAGCTCCGGAAATAATATTTTCATTGTATTCTGCCCAGCACCATACATTGCATCATAAGCAATTCTAGTGTTTTTTATAATCTTGTTTAGATCAAAGTTGTTCCTAACCTGGGATATATAATTTGTCTCTAGCGGAACAACTTGAATTTTACCATGTTCACGATACTCTAAATAATTGCTTCCGCTTAGTTCTACAATTTCAGGAATTAAATTTTCTACTTCTTCAATTTCAGCAGGAATTGTAGGCCCACCAAAAGAAGATTTCAATTTGAATCCATTGTATGAAGGAGGATTATGACTTGCCGTAATTACAATTCCTAGATCAGCTTTGTAATGTATCACTGCTAAGGATACCATTGGAGTGCTTACAAATCCTTCAGATACCAAGACATCAATACCATGATGAGCGAGTATACAAGCAGTTTCTTCTAAGAACATTTTTCCACCAAACCTACAATCATGACCTATAATTACTTTAGACATAGATTTGCTTATCATCCATTTGGCTGTGCCTGTTGCAATTCTTCTAAGATTTTCTATAGTGTAATCCTCAGCAATTATTGCACGCCATCCATCTGTTCCAAATTTTATTTTTTTCATAGATTATAAATTTCGGCCGAAATTACTTAAACATTTAGTATTAGGATTGAAGATAAGATTTTCATTTTTAAAAACCGAAATTTTTATCCAAAATAGAAATCAAATACAGAATGCAAAAAAACATTACACAAATTCTTCATATATTCGTGCATAAATGTTAGTAGTAGAAGATAATTACAGACAAAAAGGTCTCAGAAGAAAATTAATAATAGAACTTCAGAACAAAGGAATTTTAGATGAAAACGTGCTGACAGCAATTTCTAAAGTTCCCCGCCATTTATTTCTGGATAAAGCGTTTGAAGAATGGGCATATAAGGATAATGCCTTCCCCATAGATTGTGATCAAACTATTTCTCAACCATATACAGTGGCTTTCCAGTCTGAATTGTTACAAATTAAGCCTAAAGATAAGGTCTTAGAAATTGGTCTTGGATCTGGTTACCAAGCCTGTGTTCTTCACGAGATGGGTGCAAAAGTCTATTCCATTGAGCGATTTAAAAAGTTGCATGACTTGACTACTACTCGATTAAAAAATATTGGCTATTCGGGAATTAGAACTTTCTACGGAGACGGACATTTAGGCTTGCCAAGGTTTGCACCCTTTGATAAAATTATTATTACCGCCGCAACCGAAGAAGTTCCGGAAGAATTGTTAAAACAATTGAATTTTGGAGGGATTATGGTATTTCCTTATGGAAATACTGAATATACCCAAACTATGGTACAACTTATTAAAGATGAGACTGGAAAAATTCATCGTAAACAATTTGGCGATTTTAGGTTTGTTCCTATGTTAAAAGGTAAAGTTTAAATTTTTTGATTTATTCAGTACGTTTGAAGGCTTATATTCGCATTTCAATACAACAATTATGTTTTATCAACTAACTGAGGAACACCATGCAGTAAAACAGGCTGCAAGGGATTTTGCTCAACAGGAATTATTACCCGGGGTAATTGAAAGAGACTCCCAGATGAAATTTCCTTATGATCAGGTTAAAAAAATGGGGGAAATGGGCTTTTTGGGCATGATGGTCTCTCCGGAATACGGAGGTGGTGGTATGGATACTATATCCTATGTTACCGCCATGGAAGAGATTTCCAAGGTTGACAATTCATGCTCAGTGGTCATGTCCGTTAATAATAGTCTTGTCTGTTGGGGTATAGAGAAAATGGGAACTGAAGAACAAAAACATAAATATTTACCGAAATTAACCTCTGGAGAATGGATTGGCTCCTTTTGTCTATCTGAGCCTGAAGCAGGTTCAGACGCTTCCAAGCAGAAAACAATGGCCATTGATTGCGGTGATCATTACTTGCTAAATGGTACTAAAAATTGGATAACCAACGGTGGCACTTCGAGTCTCCATCTTGTTATGGCTCAAACGAACCCTGAATTAGGCACTAAAGGAATTTGCACTTTTATCGTTGAAACTTCATGGCCAGGGGTAGTTATTGGGGCAAAAGAAGACAAACTGGGTATAAGATCTTCAGATACCCATACGATCATGTACAATGATGTAAAAGTGCCAAAGGAAAATTTACTTGGTCCTTCAGGTGATGGTTTTAAGTTTGCTATGCGCACCTTAATGGGTGGTAGAATTGGAATTGCTGCTCAAGCCCTTGGAATAGCTTCCGGAGCTTATGAATTGTCTGTTGCTTATGCAAAAGAAAGAAAAACATTCAATAAAGCAATCATAGAACATCAGGCCATAGCTTTTAAAATAGCTGATATGGCAACTGAAGTCGAAGCCGCAAGATTGATGGTACAACGAGCTGCCTATCTTAAGGATCAAAACATAGATTTTGGTGTTGCAGCGAGCATGGCAAAATTATTTGCCTCCGATGTAGCCATGAAACACACGGTTGAAGCGGTTCAAATTCACGGAGGTTATGGATTTGTGAAAGAGTATCACGTTGAGCGTTTAATGCGTGATGCCAAAATAACTCAGATCTATGAAGGAACTTCTGAAGTACAAAGAATGGTTATATCAAGAGCAATTCTGCAAGGTCAATTGTATCAACCTATGTGGTAATTGTCTAATAATAACATGATAGAACAAGCTTTTCGTATTGGTACGTTTGCCAAAATACCTGTTAGAATCCATTGGACCTTTGCATTTATCCTAGTCTATGTCATTGGCATTGGTATAAGTGAAGGTTCAGCGTGGAATGAAATTGTTATCCATTTGGCTTTTACCCTGAGTATGTTTTTTTGTGTTGTCTTACATGAATTTGGTCATGCCTTAACAGCGCAAAGATTTGGAGTTAAGACTGAAGATATAATTTTGCTTCCCATTGGTGGAGTTGCCAGACTTCAACATCTTCCGGAGAAACCAAAGCAAGAATTAATTATTGCGATCATGGGGCCAATGGTTAATCTGCTGATTGCCATATTTATTTATATGGTATTGTTTGCGGTCCATGGAAACGAAACTATTAACTTATTTAATCCTGAAACAATATTAAATCTTGATTGGAAAGGATTCCTTCCCTTGTTGCTGATTTCTAATTTACTGCTTTTAATTTTCAATATGATTCCAGCTTTTCCAATGGATGGAGGAAGGGTGTTAAGATCATTAATTTCAATGCGTACGAATAGATTAATTGCAACTAAATGGGCTAGCAGAATTGGTCAATTTATTTGTATACTTTTTATTGGAAGTGGAATTTATTTTAGTGCATGGACGACTATTTTAATAGGAATATTTATTTTCTTTAGTGCTGGTCAGGAATATAAACATGTGGTAAAAGAATTTGCTTTAAAAAATAAAACCGTTGGTCAATTTTTTAGAAACATTATGAATAGTTTCACTGAGTATCAAAGAATTCAAGATGTCGCAAAGGAAATAATACATTATGGAACCCATAATTTTCCTATAATTGATATCACCGGAAATTATGTTGGATCAGTAAGTAGCACTGAAATTATTAGAAATTATAAGTCAAACGCTCAACTGACCTTAAAAGAAATAATGAATACTCAGGTCGTTTTCTTAGACATTAATACCGCTCTGAGTGAAGGAGTACAATACCTTGAATCCGGAATTCCTTTGGTTTTTATCCATCAAGAACATAATATTCTTGGGGTTATGGATCAGGAAAGTATTAATCACGGACTCTCTCTCGGTATTTAATACTAATTTTTATTGTATAGAAAAAATAAATATGTATTTATAAATATACATATTAATAAATTTTATAATATGTTTGTGCCTCCATTTTCCCTTTATGGAACAACAAATACGAATTTGGCAAGGCATAAGTTGGAAGGCGATTTCAGATCGAACTAAGGATTTAGTTATTGCCTTAATCATCTCTACTATTGGTCTAATTGGCACTTATCTAATTCTCGGAAAAAGTATTCATGCAGACGCAGCAATTAACAATGAGATCAATTCTGATAATAACAATGTCTTTGCTAGCAATTCAAATATTTCCGGGACTCCAAAATCAAGCAATGAAGATCTGTTAATTATACAAGGTATTTTCTTGCCGGATCAGATGCTAAAAGTCACTTACATGGAGTATGGTCTTTCCAAAAAATACATGATTGATTTTGGAAATGGAATAAGACAGATTAGCAAGAGCCCAAGTACTTATATTAAATATCAACAACCAGGAATTTATTATATTCTATTCTATGAGCTGATGGATGAAAAGTGGGAGATTGTATCTTCACAAGCAATCACAATAAAGTCCTGATCAATGCAAGTGTTGAATTAGATTCTTAGCTTTCCTATTAAATAATTTGCAGTATGAATAATGATGTCTATTTGTCAAGCGCAAAAAAACAATTTCAAGTTTATAAATCTTTAGGTGAAAAAACTTTCAAGCAATTAAGTGATGAACAATTGTATTGGACATACAATTCTGAGTCAAATAGCATTGCGTTAATTGTAAAGCACTTATGGGGAAATATGCTTTCTAGATGGACAGATTTCTTAATCAGTGACGGTGAAAAAGAATGGAGAAATAGAGACAGTGAATTTGAAATTGATGGTTCAGGTAAAGAACTTATTTTGGAGAGATGGGAATCGGGATGGCAAACCCTCTTTCAGACTCTGGAATCTTTAGGTTCCGAGGATCTTCAAAAGGAAATAATAATTAGAAATGAAAGTTTAGTTGTGACTGATGCTATAAACAGACAGCTATGTCATTATGCGTATCACATTGGTCAAATAGTTTACATTGGAAAAATGATTTGCAATGAAAACTGGACATCACTTTCTATTCCAAAAGGTAAATCAAAAGAGTACAATCTTGGAATGCTTACTAAAAAGTAGAAGCTCATTTCAAAATGAAGAATAGCTTAAATTTATTGACCAAAAGCGTATTGAATAAGATTCGCGCCCATTCGCAAAGCTTGTAACCTAGTTTCTTCTGGATCTTTGTGTACTTCCTGATCCTCCCAGCCATCTCCTAGATCACATTCATAGGAATAGAATACCACCAATCTCCCTTTGTAGATTAAACCAAATCCCTGTGGGGCTTTGTTATCGTGTTTGTGAATTTTTGGAAGTCCTGATTGAAAATCAAATTTCTGATGATACAAAGGATGTGAAAATGGCAGCTCTATTAATTCCAGCTCAGGAAATATTTTCTTAAGACTTGGGCGAACGAATGGATCCATACCATAATTGTCATCGATGTGTAAAAATCCTCCTGATAGCAAATATTGCCTTAAATTCTGAGCATCCAGATCACTAAAAACAATATTTCCATGTCCTGTCATATGTAAAAAAGGATAATTAAATATCTCAGCACTTCCTACTTCAACGGTTGCATAATTTGGATCAAAAATGGTCTTAATTTCTTTGTTACAGAATTTACTCAAATTCGTCAATGAAGTTGGATTTGCGTACCAATCTCCACCACCACTATATTTTAATAGCGCCAGTTTTAATGGTGCTGTTTCAACTTTTTTTGTAGCAGATATTCCGAATAATGAAATGCTGAGAATAAGTAATAACTTATTTATCATTGAATATTTTTTATCGTATTTGTAATCATACTGGCTGCAATTGCAGCAGTTTCCACCCTCAATCTCTCTTGACCTAAACTCACTTCCACAAATCCACCAAGTCTTGCTTGTTCAATCTCCTGAGCTGAAAAATCTCCTTCAGGACCAATCAAAATAAGACAATCTTTGGATGGCTCATAAGCTTTGCCTAAAAACAATAAATTAGTGTTTTCACAGTGACAGATATAACGTTGTTCTGTCGAAGTTGTTTTGAGCACGTTATTAAAACTAGTAATTGGATCTAGGATAGGCAATCTTGCTCTCAGACATTGCTTTGCAGAGGCATAAATTATTTTTTCCCATCTTTCTCTTTTGTCTTTTCGGTTTTCTGTTCGATCGGTTATCATCGGAATGACTTTATCAATGCCAGTTTCTGTTGCTTTTTCAAGAAACCATTCAAAACGATCATTATTCTGAGTGAGACTAACAGCCAATGTTAATTTTGCACTTTCAGGTTCTTGAGAATATACATCAATAAAGCTCAATTCTATAAAGGTATTGTCGATGGTTTTGATTGTTCCTTTCCATATTGAACCTTTAAAATCCGTTATGAGTGCTACTTCACCAATACGATGTCGAGTAACTTGTACGCAATGTTTTATTTCGTTAGCCAATGAAATAATTAAACGATTTTCATCTTTGTGACCTTGAAATAATTGCATTATTTATTCTACTTTTTTTTCAATATTAAATTTCTCTTCATAATAAATTGCACTGCGAGAAGATTCAAAATTAATTCTATTTGAAATTAATTTCATTAATCAGTTTTACCAAAAAAATTCTGTTGAATTTTTGAAATACTTATTTTCAACCGCAATTGTATTTAGATAATATTAATTAGCAGTTCTAGTTTTTTAAATAAGGCCTTAGCTCAGCGTCAAAATATTGTAATGCATTCTGAATAGGCAATGGTATTCCACCACCTAAGGCGCACAAGGAACCTTTCTTCATAGTATCTAGTAAGTCGTTCAGTAACTCCCTGTCAATTTTGAATCCAGAATCATGTTGAGCTTTTTGAAATAATTCCTTGCCTCTTGTAGAACCTAATCTGCATGGAAAGCACTTCCCACAACTTTCATGTGCTGTAAATTCAAACAGATGTTCTAGATATTGCACCAATGGATAATCATCAGGAATACTTACAATAGAGGCATGTCCCAACATAAATCCTTGTGTTGCAAAAGATTCAAAATCTACGGTTAAATCATCAATTTTTTGAACAGGAACCAATCCGCCCAATGGGCCTCCAATATGTAAAGCCTTGATATTTTTTTTGAATCCTTGTCCCATTTCATCTACGACAAGTCTCATTGGTGTACCCATATCCACTTCATAAATCCCGGGTCTATTAAATGCTCCGTCCAGTGAAATTAATTTGGTACCTGAAGATTTAGCTGTGCCTATGGATTTATATTTATCACCTCCTGAAGTACAGATATAGAATAAGTTTGCTAAGGTCTCAACGTTATTAACCACTGTTGGACGTCTGAATAATCCCTCGTGAACAGGGAAAGGTGGTCTTACACGAACTTCCGGTCTTAAACCTTCTATTGAAGATAATAAGGCTGTTTCTTCTCCACAGATATAGGCTCCTTGAGCTTTAATAATTTTAAATTCAAAAGAAAAATCTGTTCCAAAAATGTTGTCACCAACCATTCCTGCATTCCTAAGGTCTTCAAGGGTTTCCAACATAATATTAACTGATTCCGGATATTCTGCTCGGATATAGACTACTCCTTTATTGGCTCCAGTTACAAATCCTGCTATTATCATTCCTAAGAAAACAAGTTTGGCTTGATGTTCTAATAGATATCTATCTGAATAAGATCCCGGATCGCCTTCATCAGCATTACAAACTATAAATTTATGGGGACCTTTTTCTTTGGCACAACCCTCTAGTTTAATTGAAATTGGAAATCCAGCACCCCCTCTACCGCGAAGGCCGGAAAGTTTAATTTCTTCAAGTGCCTTTGTAGCACCCTTGCTTAGAATATTTTTTAATCCTTGAATTAATTCTTCATTCGAAATAGGATTATCCGTAAGTATTTTCGTTCCAAGATGCTTAGTTTCATAATGATCCAGTGCATCTTCATACTTACCTTCGATAATTTCTGAAAGATGATTTATGGCATTGCCGGAATAATTTACACCCTTGTAATTAAAGGCTGAATTCTCATGGCATCTTCCTAAACAGCACATTTCACCGATTTCACGGGAATCAAAAATTGTTGACAATTCTGATTTTAGCTTGTCCTGCGTTCTGGCAGTAAGGCAGGCAGAACCATTGCATACATGAATTTTCTTATTGTTATTTTCTGATCTTGTAAAGTCATAAAAACTAGCAACTCCGAAAATATTGGCCGTTCCCATGATATACTCATCAGCTATTTCTTTAAGTTTTTCGTGACTTAATTCCGAATGATTTGTGGCTAAGCCAATCTCTTCAAAGAGGTTTTTGTCAAGCCCTTTTCTAAAGGATAGATGACTTAGATTTTTTGACATATAGACTTAAATATCCTGTGAAATTAAGCGGAAAAATGAAATTCAAACACAAGAATCTATAATTTAAATCCTAATGAAATCTTAATATTTGCAAAATATTTATATAAGATTTTAAAATATTTAGCTTATTTATCATTATTTTGGCACTTCATTTTATTTTTCAACAAACAAAAACAACAACAACAATGGAAGCAATGATGCCTTATTTATTGAACACTCTGCTAGGTGCTGGTGGCGGGTGGCTTGGAAGTATGCTCAAGAAAAATGGTCTGGGCATGTTAGGTAACCTAATCGCTGGAGCAGCTGGTGGAAATATTCTACCTATGATTCTTGGTGCAGTTATGCCTTCACTTACTGCGGCCCCTGCTGACGGAGGTATGAATTGGATGGCACTCATTACCTCTTTGATCGGAGGAAGTGCTGGTTCACTAATTGGAGGTTTATTCAAAAAAGCTTAATAGTCCCAAACTATGCAATAGGCTCTTTATTACGAGCCAACCTGCCTTCAAACATTAGCACTTCCTCACATTTTTATCCTCACCATGGAGTTGCCATGTTTGTGGTAAAAATATTCCGGGAGCACTAATCTTTATTGGCAATTTGACTCTCATTACAAAACCCTATTGCATAATCTGGGATTAAAATTCATTTATTCATTAACCGCGAAAGCCTTGATTTTTCAAGGCTTTTTTTATTTATATTTTATAACATAAATCATCACCATCTAAATAAAAAAATCGCTTAGAAATTCAATTGAATTCTACTATGAATTGTACTTTTAACAGGGCACTAAACTTTTTAATGTATTTGTAAAATTGATGAGTGTCTTCCAAATTTCCTTGGCAAAAAACATTAGCTTTAAAGTTTAATGGAAATTTTATTCAATATTTTTAAACTAAAATAAGCTTGATTTAAAATAGCCACATTTAAATTGAGCATTATTTGAATACTTAATATTGGGAATTGTAGATTGTTTTTGAAGTTTATAATATAAGTTAAAATTACCTTCCATCGAACTTTTTAATTTATCAATTTTTGTGATCTCAATATAACTTTCAAAATTTAAGTCCAATTGCCAATTTGCATCAGAAACATCACCATCAGCCGTGACTTTGAAATAAATTGATCTTAGTAAAGTGCTATCTTTATAATTTGCTTCTTCATCATATGATTTTTGACGCCCTGACTTTTCAATATCAAATTCAATAATTATATTTTCCCTTCTAAAAGCCCAGTTATCTGAGTTTTGCCAATTAGTTGTATCACTATAGTTCGAGAATAAAATTGTATATATATTGCTTCTATGGTTCACTTCTATATTGCCTTCCCAATTAATATATCCTTGAAAAGGTACAATTTTAATTGCATTTGCTCCAAATGTATCTGGTCTAACAAGATAGCGTTTTAAATCAGCTGAATTCATAACATTTTGAGCTGGAATTATTGAACTGTCTATACAATTAATTGTGCAAATGTTACAATCCTTTGTACATGATAAAATGTTAATTAATGTAAGATTTATAAATGTTATTTTGAATAAATAAGCCATGTTCTTCATTGGTTAATTATACAATTAATTTATTAAAATTTTAACGATTCACTTTTATTGACATAATTTATTTTTATAATATTTGACACATTGCAAATCTAACCCTATTTTCTTTATTTTCATTTTTTTGTATTTTAACCCTTGCCGAGTAGGCTTTTACCTACCTTCGTGTGTCATCAGGTTTATAAACTTAATCTGCAAGCGAGATGAGAATGTACATAATTTTGCAATTTATAAATGATTGATTTTTGTTTAATTTCACCAAAATTGAAATGTTACTAAACAATCAAATCAGAGATTTGAAAACACACAAACGTAGGCTAGAGCCTGCTCAGCATAGGTACTGGGATTTAAATAAAACTTAAGAATGGAAAAGCGACCAAAATATTCATTAATAATAGCGCTACATCTATTATTCATTAGTCAAATAATAATTACTAAC
The DNA here is from genome assembly GCA_040006775.1 of Saprospiraceae bacterium. Classification (GTDB taxonomy): domain Bacteria; phylum Bacteroidota; class Bacteroidia; order Chitinophagales; family Saprospiraceae; genus Vicinibacter. The sequence goes on along the minus strand of JBDTWI010000008.1, from coordinate 77,860 downwards.
TCACTCTGTGCTCAAAAAAAATTAAATAATAATTGGATCTTTGGCTATTGGTATACTACTGATCCAAATAAAGCACAGTTAGCAGAACTAAGGTTTAATGATACTGGAATAATAGAAATAATAAAGCAAGATAATAAGCCTATTCATATAAGGAGTGATATTGCATGTATTAGTGATAAAAATGGAGATCTTAAAATTTGGTCAAATAATTGTTCAGTATTCAATTCCAATTATGATACTTTAATTGGTGATTCTCAATTAAAAGAAAATAGAAATCGAAATTATTGTGACAATAATGGAGGATGGCCATTCAACAACTCTGTTATTATTTTACCTTGGCCGGGTAGTGATGATTTATATCATATGTTTTATACAGATGATTCGGGTTCAATTTTTGCAGATGAAAAATACGGATTGTTTTTCAGTTATCTTTATGGTGCAGTAATCGATTTTAGAAATAATTCTCTTGGTGAAATAACTGAAGTACGAAAACTACTATATAATGATACTATAACGGTATCAAATCTTACTGCATGTCGTCATAGTAATGGTAAAGATTGGTGGATTTGTACACCAATGGACGCAAAACCATGTTATGCATTACATACACTATCAGATTCAGGATATTCATTTCATCATAAGCAATGCATCGGAACTGAATCGTTTGGCCTCGATGATGCTTTTGGTCAGGCTTGTTTCAGTCCAAATGGAAAATATTATGCTAGATATTCAGGTACTAAAGGAATTCATTTTTTTAAATTTAATAATAGCACTGGAATCTTGAGTGACCAATTAATTATACCAGAAGCAATTCAACCACCCTATAGTCTAGAAGGTGGAATATGTTTCTCGCCAAATTCAAGGTTTCTATATCAATTACAGGAAGGAAAATATGTATTTCAGTATGATGTAACTGAGTCAAATATAATTGCATCAAGGGTACTAATAGATACTCTTGATCTCACTAAAAGTGGACAAGAAAGAATTACAAATTTTCAACATGCTGCACTTGGACCAGATGGTAGAATTTACATTTCTGGAAATGGTAGTAATACTTACTTGAATGTTATTAATAGACCTAACTGCAAAGGTAAGGATTGTGAATTGGTACAACAAGCCATCAAGATTCCAGTATTAGACGAAGGTGGGGTTCCCAATGTCCCACATTTTATTGATTGGAAAGAAGTTTATCCTGATTGTATTATTTCAAATGTTAAATACCTTCCGGAATTTTTACAAGGGGTATCAATTAGTATTAAAAATCATATTGTCCAAATAAAAATAAATAATGAAGACCTAGATTCTCAATTTGCCTTATTAACTATCGAAGGAAAAATACTAGAAATGGATAAAATGAATAATAATGTTAAAAGCATTGAACTTAACAATTATTTAAGCGGAATCTTTTTATTAAGAATTAGCAAGAATGGGTTTCAAAAGACTTTTAAAATAAATAATTATTAATTGTATAGGTTGACCTTTTATTGAGATTTTTGGTTTTGAACAGACTTATGAAGGGTTTTTAAAATTGCAAATAAGTATTTTTAATCTTCAACTCTAGAAAATTAGTGCTTCATTTGAAGTATTGAAAGAACTTGTGAATCAAAGACTCAATAAATAGATTTAAAATACTCCCGAAGAACTTAAGCCAATTCTACAATTACAGTTAACCAAATTTAAGAGACTTATTCAAATATAACTATGGTCACGGATCTATCTAGCTTAAGAACTTCAAGGTTATCAATGGATATAAAATGAATCAATGTGAAAGTAGTGATCCATATTATACTGTTAAGTAACTCTTCAAGCTAAGATTACTAATCGAATGGTCTTCTAGCAATTTCTTAAAGTCTTCTCTTGTCATTTTTTTTGCGCAAAGCTAAATCAACACATTATTGATGTCAAGTGGCACTTAGTTGGATGGATACATATTGCTTTTAATTCATTAACTTAATCTGATGTATTGAAATTCTATGGCTCATTAAGGTTCTTCTAAGACGATATAATATAAGTGGAAGTACCTGCTATATTGACCACTCGAGACCTGATCAAATTAATTAAAAAAGTTAGGTGTAATTAGGGTTATAAAGTAATATCTTAAAATATTATCGCTTACGATTTAATAAACTTGTCAATAAAATTCCCTACATCAGTTTTAATAATTATTATATAAACACCTGGTGTAAAGTTTGAAATGGGTATTTCATTGGTTAAATTCCATAATTTAGAATAGAAACTTTTTAAACCATTTGAATTAACAATTTCGATACTCAACACTTTACTGCAGTCCGAAATCGATTCAATTTTCAAATAATTTTGGTTCAAAAATATACCGTAACAGCTCTTTTTAAGATAATTTATTTGGCTTGATACATCATATTCGCAGAATATGCTCTTTGGAATATATTTATTTTTATAATTGAAATCATTAGAATTAAAACACCTTAATTGATCACCCCCTTCAGGAATACCCTTTTCTTCATATATGGCAATGAGATCTCTATTATAGTCATTATAATTACTAATAATTTTCTCGGTAAAATGTCCAGATGACGATGATGTTTGAAAAATGTCAGGAATTAAATTTTTCTCCATAATCGTCAATTCATAACTTCGAATTGTATCGTCAACAAATTCATTTGAATTATCAATTTCAATATTGCTTATAATAACATTTAAATTAATAATTGTATCAGAATAATAATTATTTACTCTAGCATTTGTTGAAAAAAAGCAATCTAATTTAACTGTATCACCAATATTAATATTACTATTAAATAAAAGATTTTTATTTCCATTTTTCCAGTAATAATATTTACCATTAGATTCATTAATATAATAAACTCTATTTATAGTATCTTTTCTGTTATTATAATTAATGACTGCAAATAATTCATTATTAATCAATGTATCTTTGAAACATTGATAGCTATATAATCCCTGATTTAAAATTGGTCCATTGTCAGGTAAAATTCCATAGTGCCATTTTGCACCAATATTATATACTTGTGCTCTATATACCGAATTTAGACTAAACAATAAATAAATATTAATTATTAAAATATACTTTAATAGTGGTGTATTCATGATTACTACGTAGTTTTAATATTCCATTTTTAATACCTAAGTCACTAATATAATTTTTACACTTAAGTTCTCTGCTTTTATAAATAGAAAAACCTAAGTAGTTGAAAATTTCAAAATTACCATTGATTATTTCATTACAATCCATATTATCAACATAAAAATAATTTGTAATTGGGTTAGGATAAATTCTGATTCCTTTATTTAGTGAATATTGATTATTTGAAATTTCATTATCAATTGTAATTAATAATTCATCAAGATTAATTACATGCAACCATGGATTAATAAATTGTTTACTTGTATTTTCAAATAAACCACTATTTCCTCCTCCACATAAAAATATTTTGTTGTTCTTAAAATAAGAATTAACCAAAATGGAACTAGTATTTCCTAAATATATGTATTTAATCGATAAAATATTTCCATTACTAGGGTCTAATATACTTACAAAAGCAAATCTAGTAAATTCTACCCTTACAAGTGAATCTACAATCCCTATCACATATAAATTACCTAAATAAAACTCAATATTAGAAAAATAAGTCCGATGTCCTAAGCAATAATTTCTTCGAAATTCAATATTATTACTTTGGCTTTTTTTCTCTATAAAGCCAAAATATTTGTCATTAATATAATTGCTTTTTGTGATAGTATTTATTCCAATGTCAAATTGGCCTATACTTTGAAAATTTATTGATTTTGTAATTTTACTAAAATAAAACATCATATAATCATTATAAACAGTATCTTTTTTAACATTTTTAGACTTGTTTAATTCTGAATTCCAAATGACTATAGAATTTGTTGTGATAGGATCATTTACATGATGATAATAGATATATCCACTCAAATAAAATAAAGTATTAGATTTGGGATTAATTGAATTAATGTTTATTGGTTCATTAATTGAGTATAAATCTATTCTTTTAAAATTCTTATTAAATTTTGCTATGAAAGCATTTGAATTAATTTTGGTATCAGACCTTCCTGCTAAAATGTAATATGAATCAATTTTAGTAATAGCTGTTAGAAAATAATTATTGAATGGAAGATCTAATTTTAAAACTCTAAAAGAATTCCAATTATCATCAGTAAAAAGTGTTTCATAGAATGATTCTTTAATATTAGTATCATTTTTCAAGTATGATTCTATTCTATTCACTAGGAAAATATTACTATCTAGCTGATTTGGAGAAATTGATAATTTGCCAACAATTCCTTTGCACTTTCTATATTCAGCTAAAATTTTGCATTCACCAGTAAATAAATTAATGTTTGCAAAAGCTACATATGAATTATCTGCGCAACTATCATATTCGCTATTTGGGAAATAATTTATTGTAGTAAAAAGTGAACTATCAATTTTACTTAAATTTAAATGCGTAAAATATGCATCAATTCTAAAATTGTAAAAAGAATCATTAAATTCTACAATTGTAGTGCCGAATCTATTATCTCCTTTTCCTCCATCATATCCGAATACCCAATTGAAATCGTATTTCTGAGATGATAAAAATTGAGTACATATTAATTGTGACTGAACAAGAAAAATTTTGTAATTATTCACTTATTCAATATGATTAATTAACGATGCAGATTACCATTGCATTCTAAATGACTCTATTGATAAATATTATAATTTGGCTAAACATTTGTAAATAATTATTCAATTAAGTAAGAAATTATTTTTTATAAATGCTTAAAAGTATATCTCAAATTAAGTGCAAAGACATGATGTAGATAGACATTTTTAGTATTGCTGACATATTTATCTAAATTTCCAAAAGTATAACTTGGGACAATCGCTAAATGTCGATTCAAATTCCAGCTCGATGACAGACGAAAATCCAATCCAAATAATCTATTATAATCGTCTAACATAATACCAGTATTTAATTTATAATGCAATCCGAAACCTATACCTGAATCAAATTTTCGCTTGCAATAAGAGTAGCTTAACTGAATAGGAAGTTCTATGTAATCACTCCTATATACATGGGTGTAATTTTTTACATAAGCATTATATTCTCGAGTTCCTCTATTTGAATATGCTAATCCTGTCCCAATTTTAAGATTCGCCCTAAAATAGTTTAATTCAAATCCAAAATTACCAAAGGTCTGAAATTTATTAACTTTAATCAAACCTGAATATTCATATTCAAAGAGATTAGAACTAGTATTTGTATAATTCAATCCTCCTGTGACTGCAATACTAATTTGTCCTGAAATTGTCGAAGAAACAAGTAGAAGAAGAATTATTACTTTTTTCATAATTAGGATCTTTTAATTTTAGCTCACAAAATAATACTTCTAAGCCTATTAATACGTATTTGAGCCTATTTCATTTATTTCCTTAATGGAATTGCCCAATTCAGTGATTAAATACATAAGACTTCTAATAAGACCCTTCTAAGACCAAAAACGTTAGCTAAAAGTGAAAGTATTTTGGATAAAGATTTAATAAATGAGTAAAGTTCAAAGGTGTTCTGAAGAATGGCTATAACGTACAGGTGCTAAATAAAGGGTAAAAATTTTCATTTTCTCTAGTATTTCATTTAATTTAATAAATTTACCAACGATTCAATGTTATAAAGGGTCTAGAAATATATTGAAAGTATAGACTATTCTGCTTAGTAGTCATTTCTGGATATCAGCTTACGGTGTATTCAGTAAAGCTTCAACAGAATAACTAAAAGACTTTGGGTTTTTACAAAATTGATACTTATTTTGGATAAAAAGTAAATTACCGGAAGTTGATGAGAAAAACAAAATACTTTTACAAGTAGTCCTACTACTCTATTGTTAAATGCATCCAACAATGGAATAAACATTATTAAAAATGAAAATATATATATTCTTACTTTCCATAATATTATTTACAGATATTAATTGCTGTAGATCTCAAGGTAGCATCAATTATTCTGAAGAACAATGCGAAATATTAATAGAAAATTGCATAAGTGGATTATTCAATCCACTTGATGAAATAGAATTTAATTTATTAGAAAAGTCTATTTTAAAATATCATGATACGTGTTTAGTTTTAATATCCGATATGAGATCTTCTAGTTGTTGCGTTCTAGATCACTATCTTATTGCAAGATTAATATCATCAAAATATAACGGAAGAGAGAAATACAACTATTTAATAAGTCTTGCAGTAAGCTTGGATACTTCATCAATGCTCACAGCAACAAGTTACTCAATTCTGATGAATGAATTTTTAAAAAAATATTATAATTCAGAGGAACTTGTTAATATTTTTCCAATTGAACACTTATCTAAAAGTGTCAAGGAAACAATAACTGAGAAAGTAATTTTAATTGTAGTAACTCAAAAAAATAACGTGGAATTAAAAAGAATTTTTGACATAATTCGTAACTATAATCAAGATTATTTTTTTGCACTAAAAAAATGTATTTCTTTTTGTAGATTTAACAAATTTGAAAGCGATGTGTTAAAAAACGAAGTTCAATATGCACTTAGAGAAAATGTTCTTAGTGAATTTGAAAAAAGTAGTATTAAAAATTTATATTCAAAGTTTAATACCATTCATTAAAATATTACAGATATTAAACAAGCTTATTTATTTATTAATAAATTAAATTACTTTATTTTGTAGTATTGGAGAAATTATTTTATAAAACATTAAAATATTTATAAATAAATTTGATTTCATACTTTTCAAAAAATAATAAAAATTCTCCTTATCCTGCCCAGCCTTATCGATCTAGACTTCTGTAGTGTATTGCTTCAGCAAGATGTTCAATTTTAATATCACCCTTGCTGAGCTTAGGCTCTAGCCAACTCAGCATAAGTTTATACCCTGAATCTGCGAGCTAAACAAGAAGGTATATTATGTTGCGATTTATAAATGATTGATTTTTGTATAATTTCGCCGAAAATGAAATGTTACTAATGAATCAAATCAAAGATTTGAAAACACACAAACGTAGGCTAGAGCCTACGCTCAACATAAGTATTGAAACAAGCCGTAAGAAGAAATATAGCAAGATTTCCAAATGATTTTATGTTTGAAATGACGCCTGAAGAGTTTGAGGCTTGGAGGTCACAATTTGTGATCTCCAACACAGATAAGAAAGGCTTAAGATATGCACCGTTCGTGTGTCATCAAGTTTATAACCTGAATCTGCGAGCTAAACAAGAAGGTATATTATGTTGCGATTTATAAATGATTGATTTTTGTTTAATTTCGCCAAAATTGAAATGTTACTAATGAATCAAATCAGAGATTTGAAAACACACGAAGGTAGGCAAGAGCCTAGGCTCAGCATAGGTAGAACATATCTTCCGAGCAGGATAAAAGTCTATATAAGCACAAGTCTAAGACTTACGTTAGTAGAGTATGCAATGGCACACATTACAAATTTGCTGTTGCACGTATTCATTTAAAGTATGAATTGTAATCCTCTATGGTAACTTGAATTTGTCGCAGAATTGATCTTATAAGTGGGCGAAGTAATTTATTATTTGAATGAAATGGTATTGTAGTGTATCTTCCATCACTATGTCTATAAAATCTATGGCTCCCTTTAATTCGCAATTTTACATAACCCAAAGAAAATAAATAACCTTCAAGATCACTAGCACTAACCAATACCAGTTTACTCATTATCTATGCAGTCACTAAAGTCGTACCAATATATGTACTAGCTGATTCTATAATCTCATTTTCTGTCATTTCCTCTAGACATAATTCCAAAACCTCTTTCAAATTCTCATGCAATTGATCAATACTTGTAGCAAATGTTTGCACGGCTGGTATTGTAGGCACAAATCCATAATACATATTTGATTCTTTATCAAATTCAATTTGAGCAATAAATTGATGAGATTTATTTTTTAAACTCATATTAATAATTTATATTACAAAGATAGTACATATTCTCAAAATTAGTGAATTCATAATCACACCTGCTAGTGCAAGTTTGCAACTTGTACCAAAATAGCATCTAGCATAGCGAATTCATACTCTTTATCTTTTAGCTCTATCTTAGCAAAGGTTTTATATCCAGAATAGATTACATTCGTTTAAATAAATTCTAAATTTTCTCCCTATCCTGCCCAACCTTCTCGATCCAGACTTCTGTAGTGAATTGCTTCTGCAAGATGTTCAATTTTGATATCACTGCTATCTGCCAGATCCGCTATAGTTCTTGATACTTTGAGAATTCGGTCATAAGCTCTTGCGGATAGTTGAAGCTTGGCCATTGCAGTTTTAAGTAAGTTGATTCCTGCAGGACTGATGACGCATATTTCATGAACCATGCTGCTGTTGATCATTGCATTTGAATGAATTCCCGACATGGATTGATATCTTTCTTTTTGTCTGTCTCTGGCTTTAATTACCCTTTCTCTGATTTCAGAGGATTGTTCTGAAATATAGTTTTGATTCATTAATTGTTCAGAGTCCACCGGAGTAACCTCAACGTGTAAATCAATTCTATCCAAGAGTGGACCACTGATTTTTGCCAGATACTTTTTTACAATACCCGGACCACAAACGCAATCTTTTTCAGGGTGATTATAATACCCGCATGGGCATGGATTCATGGATGCAATAAGCATAAAACTGCTCGGATAATCTACAGTTAATTTTGCTCGTGAGATGGTAACTTTTCTTTCTTCCATGGGTTGTCTCATTACTTCCAAAACGGTGCGCTTGAATTCCGGCAGTTCATCTAAAAATAAGACCCCATTATGAGCCAGTGAAATTTCTCCGGGAGCAGGATTGCTACCTCCTCCAACTAAGGCCACGTCACTTATTGTATGATGTGGTGAGCGAAAGGGTCTGACTGAAACCAGTCCAATATCCTTAGCTAATATTCCGGCAACAGAATGAATTTTTGTAGTTTCCAAAGCCTCATTTATACTTAATGGTGGAAGTATTCCAGGGAGTCTTTGTGCCAGCATAGTTTTGCCAGCTCCAGGAGGACCGATAAGAATTACATTATGTCCTCCCGCAGCTGCAATTTCCAATGCTCGCTTGATATTCTCCTGTCCTTTAACATCAGAAAAGTCTTTGTCATATTTATTTTGCTTGTGGCTAAATTCCTCTCTAGTGTCAAATTCTAAAGGAACAATTTCAATTTCACCAGTAATAAAGTCAACCGCTTCTGTCAAAGTTTCAACTCCTATTACATCTATTTGATTTACAATTGCGGCCTCTAAGGCATTTACCTTGGGGACAATAATTCCCTTAAATCCTTCTTTTCTTGCTTGAATGGCAATAGGAAGAACTCCCTTAACGGGTCTCAAACTACCATCAAGTGAAAGTTCGCCAAGAATTATGTAGTCCTTTAATTTATCTCCGTTAATTTGTTTAGTTGCAGCCAAAATGGCCAAAGCTATGGGCAAATCATACGCAGAGCCTTCTTTTCTAATATCGGCAGGTGCAAGATTAATTACCAATTTTAATCTTGGCATTTGAAATGAAATGTTCTTTATCGCAGCCTCAATTCTTTGATAACCTTCTTTGACAGCATTGTCAGGAAGGCCTACTAGAAAATAATTAATTTTCCCAGCAGCAACAGTTCCTCCTGCATTTACTTCAACGGTTATGGTTTTAGCATCTACACCTTGAACTGCCGCAGAAAAAGATTTGATTAGCATTGATTAAAAATAAGGATAATTTGTCTATTCATGTTGAATCTACAAACTTATATTAAAGCTGTATTTCTTCTTCTAACTCTGGAATGTAAATTTGATCAAAACCATTCTTCTGCAAATACTTTTTATATATAGGCATTACATCTGCATCTCCATGTACTAAAAATAATTGTTTAGCAGTATTTTTTTGATTGCTTAAGAAATCAAGCATTTCGTGTTGATCTCCATGCGCAGAAAACGAATCTAAAATTTCAACATGTGCATTTACATTTAATACTTCTCCAAACATTTTTATTGTTTTTGCTCCACTTCGCAGAATTCCACCTGGAGTTTCCGGTGAACAATATCCTACAAAAAGAATAGTATTGTTTGGATTTTCGATGTTGTTAGCTACATGATGCTTTATTCTTCCTGCATTCATCATACCGGATGCTGAAATAATTATACAAGGTTCTTTTGAAGTGTTGAGTGATTTCGATTCATTAACGTCATGAATATAGTGCAAACTATTAAATCCAAATGGATCAGAATCTTTTAATATATATTGATGCAATTCAAAATCAAAACATTCCGGATGTAATCTAAAAATATCTGTGGCACTTACTGATAGAGGACTATCTACGTATACTTGAATTTTTGGAAGTCTTTTCTCATTAACCAATTGATCTAATTTATATACCAATTCTTGTGTTCGACCAAGACTAAATGCCGGTATGATCACCTTTCCTCTTCTATCTAAACAGGTTTCATTTATGATTTTTAAAAATTGATTAATTTCATCGGGTTTCTCTATATGCAATTTGTCTCCATAGGTAGATTCTGTTATTACAATATCTGAAGGCAACATTGGATGTGGATCTTTTAATATAGGTCTGTTTGGTCTTCCAATATCTCCAGAAAATCCAATCCTAAGATCATCACCAGCTCTTTTAATTCTTAGATTAATACTTGCAGCTCCAAGAATATGACCTGCATCCGTGAAAAGTACATTTACTCCTTCTTCAATTTTTACCAATTGGTCGTAATTTAAAGAGACGAATAAATTCATTGCATTCGCAACATCATTCGCATTGTACAATACCTCTCTTGGAGTTCCTTTGTAAGAAGAATTTTTTAATTTTTTATCATTTAATCTTTCATTGTAATACTGTACATCCCGCTCCATAATATGTGCGGTATCCATGAGCATTATTGCAGCAAGATCTCTTGTCGCATGTGTACAAACAATTTTTCCTTTAAATCCATGTTTGACTAACATTGGAATTCTACCACAATGATCAATGTGTGCATGTGAAAGTATCATTAAGTCTATTTCCTTTGGATCAAAGAAAAACTTAGCATTCAACTCATCTATGTTCTCAACTCCTCCTTGAAACAAACCACAATCCAACAGTATTTTGAATCCATCTTCCAGTATCAATAAATGCGAACTTCCAGTAACTTCCTGTGCAGCTCCACAAAATTTTATTTTCATCTTATTTAATAATTAATAATTCATTTAAATTTTTCTTCATTCTTTTTAAAACGTTTTCTTTACCCAAGGCAATCAACATTTGATAGATATCAGGGCCCATGGGAATACCAGAAAGCATCACGCGCAAGCTTGGTAATACTTCTCCCATTTTTAACTTTTCATTTTCCATAAAAGATTTCAAAACTTCTTCCAGATTTTCTTTATTCCAATCCATAAGGTCAATCATACTTTGTATGAGTTTCAAATAAAGTACATTCCATTCAGCTTTCCATTTCTTATTTTTAAATTCCTCATCTATTTCAAACTGATCTGTTACAAGATATTTTCCTAATTTAAAAAAATCAACAGTGAAATGTACCCTATCCTTATACAATGCATAAACCTTTTGTAATTCTTCATCATTGATGACTAATTGATTACTTTCAAACAAATTGCGAATGACTATTTTAATTTGTTCCGGATCTGCCTTCTGAATATATTGTGCATTGAACCATTTCGCTTTTTCAAAATCAAATCTAGCTCCTGACTTTCCAATTTGATCTAAGCTAAATATTTGTTGCATTTCTTCTACACTAAATATTTCCTTCTCCGTTCCGGAATTCCAACCCAAAAGCGCTAAGAAATTTAGTACTGCTTCAGGTAAAAATCCAAATTCTCTAAATCCTAAGGAACGTTCTTCTCCATTAATCCATTCGAGAGGAAAAACGGGAAAACCGAATTGTGCGCCATCTCTTTTTGACAATTTACCTTGTCCATTTGGTTTTAAAATTAATGGGAGATGAGCAAATTGTGGCATTTCAGCTTCCCATCCAAAATATCGATACAATAAAACGTGGTGTGCAGTACTTGACAACCATTCTTCTCCACGAACAACATGAGAAATTTTCATTAATCTATCATCTACAACATTGGCAAGATGATAGGTCGGTAAACCATCCGATTTAAGCAAGACCTTATCATCTAAATCTTCAGTATTAAAAATTACTTCTCCTCGAATAATATCGTTAATAAATACTTTTTCATCCTGAGGAACTTTAAGTCTAATGACATATGGTGTTGAATTCTGAATCAATGAATTCCATTCTTCTGTTGGCAGAGTTAAACTGTTTCGCATGGCAAGTCTTGTCTTGAAATCATACTTCGGCATCTTATTTTCTTCTGTAGCCATCTTACTTCGCATCTCTTCCAACTCTTGAGCTGTGTCAAAAGCGTAATAGGCATTTCCGGAATCAATCAATTTATGAACGTATTCATTGTAAATAAAAGTTCTTTCAGATTGCCTATAAGGACCATAATCACCGCCAAAACCCAAGCCTTCATCTGGTATTAAATTCGCCCATTTAAGACAATTAATAATATAATCTTCAGCTCCAGGTACAAAACGGGTCTGATCTGTATCTTCTATTCTCAGAATAAACTTGCCGCCAAGTCTTTTTGCCAACAAATAATTATATAAGGCAGTCCTCAATCCTCCAACGTGCAATGCACCAGTAGGGCTCGGTGCAAATCTTAGTCTCGCTTCTCTCATAATGATCCTTTACTTATCTATAAAACTAAGTTTAATTTCTTGATTAACTTAGTTAAAAGTACTTTTAGGGTTCAAAAGTAGCATACTTAATCCAATCAGTTATTAATGTATTTCAGTTTTACCCCAAAGTTTATTCAGCAACTTATGCCTCAGCTGTTGTGGCATGTAAAAGATTCGAAATCAAGTATATTTTTGACTTTTGATGATGGACCAATTCCTGAAGTTACTCCCTGGGTATTAGATCAATTAGATCGTTATAAGGCAAAGGCAAGTTTTTTCTGCGTAGGCGATAATATTATTAAGTATCCGGAGCTATTTAATAAACTAAAATTAAATGGACACTTTATAGGAAGCCATACATTTAATCATCTTTCAGGTTGGAGCACTAATACAGGAGAATATTTAGAAAATGTCCACAAAGGAGCAAGTTTGGTTCCTACAAATTTTTTCAGACCTCCATATGGTCGAATCACACCTGCACAATTTAAAATACTTAAAAATTATTATCAAATTGTAATGTGGGATGTCTTAAGTGGAGATTTTGATCCCTTCATCAAGCCTGAAATATGCCTAAATAATGTAATTAAAAACACTAAACCAGGATCAATATTAGTTTTTCACGATAGTTTAAAGGCATGGAAAAATCTCGAATATACGCTTCCTAGAGTGCTTGATCATTTTACTAAATTAAATTATTCATTTGATTCATTTGAAACGATTTCAGAACAAATAAGCAATTTAGAAATACCTAATTAAATTAGTCCACTAAGACTCCAAATTTTCCTTCTTGAAAATCATTAAACGCTTGAATAAGTTCTTCGCGAGTATTCATTACAAAGGGTCCGTGAGAAGCAATTGGTTCGTTAATTGGTTGAGCACTCAATAATAATATTGTAGAAGCTTGCTCTGACTTAATTGAAAAATTTTGACCATGATTTTTCATAAGTACCAGTTGATCAAGCTTTGCTTTTTCCAAATTATTGATTACAATTTCCCCTTCAATAACAAGCATACAGGTATTGAAATCTTCAGGATAATTCAAATCTATTTCAGCACCAGCATTCAACTTTATATTCATTAAGTTAACCGGTGTAAAAGTATAAGCTGGACCTTTGTGTTCTAAAAAATTACCTGCGATTAATTCTATTTCAACTTGATTGTTTGAAGTAAGAATTTTAGGAATACTTTCCTTCGTTATGTTTTGGTATTTAGGCTCAGTCATTTTATACTTAGCAGGAAGATTCAACCACAGTTGGACCATTTGAAAATCACCACCACTCTTACTAAATTCCTCCTCATGATATTCTTTATGTAAAATACCTGATGCAGCGGTCATCCATTGGACTTCACCTTCATGTATGATTCCTGAATTTCCATAACTATCGTGATGAGCAATTCGTCCATGATAAGCAATTGTTATTGTTTCAAAACCTCTGTGTGGATGAACTCCAACTCCTTTAGGTGTATTAGATGCGGGAAAATTAAACTTAGAATTGTAATCCAACATAATATATGGATCCATTCTTGACATACTTAATTCTGGAATTCCAGGAATAAAATTATGTACTCTAAAACCATCACCTACCATATGTGGATGAGGCGGATTATATATTTTTTCTACTTCTCGCAAATTCATTATACTCATTTATCAAAAAACAAATCGAGGGCAAATAAGTTTTAATACTCAAACACAATTGATTGTTGTTTAGAAATTTGCTCGGATACTTGCTCTACCTGTACTAATAGCTCCGGAATCTGCTGCTTTTCTCAAAGTATAACTAAATTGTGCAAGAATCAATTTGGAAATATTGAAATCGAAAGTAAATTCACCAGTAATATTATTGCCATCTTTTAATCCATCCAGCATTACATATTCAACAGCACTTCCTCGAGTACCTAAGTAATTAATATTGATATATCGCAGTTCTAGTCTAGTTGAAAAATTTTTTCTTAATGCAAATTGTGATAAGGTATAACACTCAATGGTCTTGGCTGATTCAAAAGTAAATTTCCTTTCTGCTGAATTTTTTAATTTCATACCAAGTTGATTCCGCCAATCCCGATTGAATCGATAAGTAAAAGATAAATCAATAAAATAGGATCGAATGGAATAATTTTGTAAGTTGTAGAATTCCAAATTTCTTTCTTCATTTTGTTGAGAAATAAAAAGATTCAAATCTAATTTATTCTTTAAGGTCCATCTTGATCTTAAATTTTTTTCCTCCTTTTGTCTTGTTTCAATTCCAGAAATAAGAACTTGCTGATTTCCATTAATAATAAAACTCGTGTTAATTTCAAAAATTGGATTTGCTCTGTTAAAAAACAACTGCTGACTAATATTCTTTTGAAATCCAATTAATATTTTGTCTTTAGCATAATTTGAGAATGGATTCAATCTTTCCAGTAAAGATGAATTCGGTGATATTTTATTACTAAATTTGAGGATGGATTCATAAGAAAATTTATTCCATATTCCTGTATTGTTCTTTGAATTGAACAGTCTTCCGAAATCAATTCCAATAACTGAGCTAACTGCACTTTGATAAGTCTGTATATATTCAGAATTAAAAAGTTGTATGCGTACGAATCTCGCAGTATCGATATCAGGTGCATAAACGTATTCCCCGGATTGTCTTATTCCATCATGATTAAAATCTATATAAATATAATCCCCATCTCCGGCTCTTCTCTCTTCAAATATATATTCAGCGCGTGGTTCTGCACCGGATTGAACTGTATACAAGGTTTTTATTCGAAGTGCATTTTTTTTCAAATTTAGAATATGGTCTAATTGACCCAGGAAATAATATTGTCCAATGCTGTCATTCAACTTTTTATCGCTGTATTCAACATTTCTTGCTGTCAGTTTAAAATCCCAAGTTCCTGACTTTGAATTATTAATTAAATTGTTTAGTGTGTATTCATCAGAAATACTGAAAGAATTAAATGTATTGCTGTCCACACTAAAATCAATTCTTCTTTTCCAGTCAAGTTTGTATATCCGTGTTTCCTTTTTCTGAAATTTTACAAAGGCATTATAAATTACGAAATCAAAACTACTTGAAAGAAGGCTATCAGATTTGGTATCCCTTCTCTTGTTCTTCTCTTGTTCTGCTGACAAACCAATTTGTATCACCTTCTTAATGTCCCTTACATAAAATATTCCTGGTCTTAAATATTCTGTTGTCTGAGTATTCCAATCTGTCTTCAAATAATCAAACTTTACTCTGAAATTTGAAGTAGAATCTGAACGTTGAAAACCGCTTGTGTATTTATTCCCTTTAAAATCCTTATCTCTTGTAAACTGACTAAATTGTATATGACTAGATATTTTAGTATTGAAAAATACTTCTGATTTCAAATTGAGCAAACGATCATTGAATCCAGTTTGGGATTCAATATTCCAATCTCGGTTAAATTCTGCATTTCGGTATGGATTTAATGCAACAAATTTCTTGTCATTTATTTCCATGCTTCCAGAATTTCTCCACTTAATTTTTTTCCATTTGAGGATAGGTGCTGTAGCAGCTAAAATTCCGGCAGTTCCAATATTATCAGCATCATTTAGTTTTGATAATCTGTTCTTATCCAAATTGGAAATTGAACTTTCCAAACTGAATGAAAACTTATCTGGGTCATTGGTTTTATATTGTAAACCTAAGGAAACCAATTGTTGATTTCTTGGAGCAACAAGAATTCTGAATGGAGCATAAGAGCCAAGAGGTTGGAGTGTAATCGGATCTACTCCAACCCATTTATAAACTCTTCCATTGGCATTGCTTTGAATTAATTGATACTCTCCTTTATTGGCTCCAATTTCTGTAAATACTATTTGAAGAGAATTGGAATCAGACCTTTCTTGATAGGAAAAGTATTGCTTTGGAATTTGCATTCCCTGCTGAACAACAATGGTATCCTTAGCAATATAATAAATTCTATCCGGTCGATAACTTGAACCTGCTTTTGAGATGCGGCTACTAATTGCTGAATTTTGAATGTCCCCACTCTCTGCCAATATATTTTGCTCCAATGAATCCAAATCATTTGCAATTGAAGGTTTTTTACTGTCGTTTTCTCTATAATAATTAAGGTAAGCATTCCAATTATTTTTAGAGGCAGAAGCATTGTAAGTTATTAAAGACCTTAGGTAATTTTGATCAGTATATTCGAATTCAACAATTAATCTCATCTGGTCAGTAACAAGTTTTCTTGGTGTAAATCTGATTTCACCGATATTATAATCCATAATATAATCAGCATCATCACCTCGAGTAAGTAGAATTCCATCTAAAAAAACTTTTTCACTTGCTGCAATAACTATTATAAAATTCTCACCATCCCTTCCACGCAACCGATAAGGACCTTGGTTGGCATTTACAATAGGTATTGTCATTCTATTGAATTTCCCTTTTGAGATTCCAACTGATCCTTGTTGTTGAATTTTCCACTGCCCTAAATTTTGTTGAAATTGGATTAATCCACCTAAAGATTTTTTAAAATAGTTCTGAAAATAACCACGAGGTCTGTTAAGATCAATATCTCCAGCAGTAAGGCTTGTATTATTTTTTTTTATTTCCAAATACAGGCGATCAAATTCTTGAATCTGTCTTGTGTTACCCTCAGGTTGAATGGGAATTTGGTTATCTGTAATTGCCCCTTTAATTTTAATATTATCTCCTAAATCACCAATCATTTCAAGATTTAAACCTGAGTTCAGTATAAGGGATTGATTGTTTCCAAGACTTAAGCCTCTAGTATAATTTCCGGCATATTCCATACTTGGATTATCCCACCAGTCCGGGTTGGAATTGCTTTTATTTTTATTTAGTAAAGCATATTCCGGTGGCAGAGCTTCTCGATGATCGCTCGAGTCATAAACAAAAAAATACTTGTTTATTAGATAAGGTATAATGCTAAATTTTATTAAAATGCTGTCTTTTATTATACTGGTATCGAGTCTAAGTTCTGAATCAAACAATGAAAAAGCAGTTGAATCATAGTATTGACCAGTCTTTAAATCAATAATGCGTAAACTTGAAGGATAAATCCAGTTTGTATCTCCTAAGGATATCACTGGACTATTAGCCAATTTAAGCTCTCTAAAAGCTCCTGATTGCGCAAAAGCAGAAAGGAACATTGCGGACAGAAAGATTGTCCCAATTATTCGCATAAAATGCTTAAAATCAGTAACTTAATAAACAACTTGTAAATTAATTAAACATTTATATTAAATAATAATTTAATATGTTAAATATTAAAAAGTAAAGGTCTATATATACTATCTTTGCAAAACTACAAATCATCAACTATGAAGAGAGTTTTACTTTTAACAATCTTAAGCGGTTTTTTTACATTTTCTAACGGTCAGGCTAAGAGATATATTTTTTTAGAGCATGTTACCAATTCGAATTGTAGCGTTTGCGCAAGCTCCAATCCAGGATTTTATTCTGTATTGACACCTTATGAAGGAAAATATCATCATTTAACGATTCATCCTAAATTTCCATACACATCATGTGTATTCTATCAAGCCAATAAAACTGAAAATGATGAAAGAACAAACAATCTCGGAGTTACTAGTACTCCTACCGTAGTAATTAATGGACTTTCTAAAAAAGCAGCTTCTCAAATAAAAGCAGCAACCATCGAAGCAGAATTGAATAAAACATCTCCTGTTGAAATTGTTGTAAAAGAAATTGGCACCAATACTAGAACGGTAAATGTTGATGTTAAAACCGTTGGAATAAAACCAACAAGTACGTATAGAGTCTTTGCGGTTATTGCTGAAAAAGTACGCAATCAGACAACTGGAAATGGTGAAAAAATTCATTATGATGTTTTCAGAAAATTTTTAACTGCAGTTAGTGGCGATCCAATTAATTTAGCTGATAACGGTTCAACCGTTTCTCTTAGTTATAATTATACAGTTTCATCATCTTGGGTAGAAAATGAAACTTATGTCTTGGTTTGGATTCAGGATGTAACGACTAAAGAAGTATTAAACTCTGGAAATAAATTTGATGTTACTACTTCGACAACTGATTTAATTGCTTCTGATGTTAAAGTTCTTACGAATCCTGTTCGAACTGATTTGAGTGTTCAATTATCAAGACCACTAGATGGTGCATACTATATTTTAAATATTATGGGACAGGTAATAGAGCATGGAATTATTAGTTCGTTCAACAACAGATTTGACCTTCCAGTTAGTTCATATAAGAGTGGTATGTATTTCTTAAGAATTGAAAGTAATGGTCAAAAGATCACTAAACGATGGATTAAGGAGTCTTATAATCCATAACAAAATTATTTAAGAGACCTTATTCTGTCTATTCCGTACTTTTAGTTTAATTATTATCATTTATTTCAAATAATTAAAGCAAATGAAAAATTACCTTGTAGTTTTTTTATTAATATTCAATGTGCCTTCTATTTTTTCTCAACCAAAATTAGGAGAATTTGATCACCAAGGTGAAATCATTACTTCTGATGGCCAATCAAAAAAAGGAATTATAAGGGTTTATGCCAATGAATCTTCTCCATGGTTATTCCAATCCAAAATCAGATTTATGGAAGATTCAAAATGGCTTACCCTATCTAAAACTCCAAAAAACAAAGAATTTGAAAAATATGGACCTGAAGATATTAAGGCTTATATGTTGAGCGATTTAGGAGTAAATTATATGAGCAAACCATTCTCTGATATGAGTTCTATCAGTTTGAAAATGGCATCTACTTTATATTTTATGAAAGTAATTGAATCTGGAAAACTTAGTATCTATCATTATTATGATGCTCCACCGAATGTCTATGTAGGTTCAACAGAAGATTACAGAGCTATGAAAGAAGAGGCCATGAACAATTATGTATTGTTGCAACAGAATGATGGGAAACTAAAAAATATTACTGACGTAGACATTAAAAAACTAATTGCAGATTGCCCGTCTGTACTAGCAGATTATGAATCTGGAAAGTACGGTATTTCTCCTTTAGATACCGGTAAGAAAAAAGGGCTATCAAAATTTATTAGTAAGGTAATTGACAGCAATAGAATGAAAGAATATATTGCTCCAGTAATCAAAGACTACAATAATTGTAAATAGATAATAAGTAATTGAATTATTCTTAAAGCTTAATTGTATACATAACGCTTTGAATAGTTCTCAAGATTTTTAAACTAGTGTGCTGAAATTTCATTAGTAATTACTCCTCCCCTGATTTCATGCGTTCCATATTTTCTGCAACCCTCAGTGCTTCAATTATATCTTCAATATTTCCATTCATTATATCTGTAAGATTGTATGAAGTGAAATTTATTCTGTGATCAGTCATCCTATTTTGAGGAAAGTTATATGTCCTAATTTTGTCAGAGCGATCCCCGGATCCAACTAAAGATCTTCGATGTGCAGCTACGTTGGTTTCATACTCTTCAACTTGAGAATCTTTTATCTTCTGTATAAGTCTTCCCATGGCAATTTCTCTATTCTTATGCTGGCTTCTGCTATCTGTACTTTCAGCTACTGCACCTGTTGGAAGATGGGTAAAGCGAACTCCGGATTCAGTTTTGTTGACATGTTGACCACCGGCACCACTTGATCTAAAAGTATCCACTCTTAGATCCGCTTTATTGATGTTAATGTCTTCCATTTCTAACTTAGGCATGACTACCACTGTGGCAGCTGAAGTATGAATTCGCCCAGACGCTTCTGTATTTGGAACACGCTGAACTCTATGAGCTCCTGATTCAAATTTTAGTTTACCATAGACATCCGTTCCATTTACATCAATTACTACCTTGTTGTATCCACCAGCGCTACCTTGACTTTCTAATACTACTTCATAAGTCCAACTTTGAGTTTCGAAGTAACGGGTATACATGCGAAACAGATCTCCTGCAAACAAACTAGCTTCATCACCACCTGTGCCAGAGCGAATTTCAAAAATGACATCTTTACTATCTTCGGGATCTTTAGGAATAAGTTGAACTTTTAAAATTTCTTCAATGGCAGCGGATTCTGTGTTAAGATCCGCTAGTTCTACTTCTGCAAATTCCTTCATTTCTGCGTCTTCAGAATGAAGCATTTCCTTGGCAGATTCCATTCGTTGGAGAATTTTTTTCAACTCTAGATAACTCCCAACAACGGCTTCAAGGTCTTTATATTCTTTGCTTATTTTCTTATACTCAGTCAGATTGCTTAAAACTTCAGGATTTGCAAGTCTTTCCTCCAAAAACTGATATCGATCATACACTGCTTCTAATTTCTTTACAATTTCCATATCAAAACAAATACTTTTCCTTTAAAAGGAATGCAAAACTAATATATTAACCCAAAAAGTCATTAGACTTTTTTGCCTTTGGCTGACGATTGAAAATGAAGGTGTTATTTATTTTTATAAATAATTTTTTCTTACATTTTCAATGTCAGGGTTAATCCCGACAAGTCATTGTAAAACAATGATTTCGTCGGCCTGTAGGACAAAATTGTCACTTCAAATGACAATTTTGGGATTAATTTAAAATGCTTCTAAAAGACGAAAGGCTAATTAAAATCAATTACTAAATATGGTTCCAATTTGAAGTATTGGTTTATTTAACATTTCGTTCTTATGCTTTTGCTGAAATTTATAACTTTACTTGATGAATACAATGTTACCCATCTATCTTAGTAGCAATTTCATTAGAATAAAAAATATTTTTGACAATTCTAAGAACTCTATTTTAGTTTGAATTGTCAAATCAATAATTATACATCTATTGCTGAAATAATTTTTTATAAAAAATTTAAATGATCCAATTTGTGCATTATGATCACCAATATAATCAAGAATAACTTAGAAATATAGGAGGTTAAAATCAGAACTTATTTTTCCACATCATGCTTTCAACCGGTACTGCAATTTTTTCATTGTATTTGGCCGATGATTTTTTATTGTACATATTAATTATATCTCCTTCTACTGCAAAATAAATTAATTGTCCTATAGGCATTCCTGCATAAATTCGAACAGGCTTAACACAACTAATTTCCAAGGTCCAATAATTACAAAATCCCACATCTCCTTTTCCTGCAGTTGCGTGTATATCTATTCCCAATCTTCCAACACTAGATTTACCTTCAAGAAATGGTACTGAATTGTGCGTTTCCGTATATTCTTCTGTAACTCCCAGATAAAGCGTGCCTGGTAAAAGAATAAATCCTTCCTCTGGAATAGCAAAGTAATCAATTCGATTGTGTTTTTTGGCATCCAAAACATCGTCTATGTACACTGCCAATGTTTTTCCAAGATGCACATCATAGCTATTGGTTCCCAGACATTCCTTTCTGAATGGATCCACAACAATTTCACCCTTATTAATAGCTTCTAGAATTTTAAAATCGCTTAATATCATATCAATTTATCTGCCAGCACTTTATTGTTCTGTCATCGGAGGCCGAAAGTAAGCTATTTGATGAATCCAACCAAAGTAATTTATTCACAGAATGAGAATGTCCCGGAAATTTAGGAATTGAAAATTCTTTCAATAGTTCTAGGTCAGACAATTTCCAAATTCTTATTTTCTTATCTCTGCTTGCGCTTATCAACAATTGCTGCTTATCCAAGACTAAGAGATCATTTATTGTAAACCAATGAGCATTGATCGAAACATTTTTTTCTATAAAATCATTGAGCTCATATACTCTTAATAAGGCATCCATTCCTCCTACAATTAATACTTTGGCAATCTTATCAATAGCCAATGAAAATATTGTTTTTTTTGAACTAATTTGAGCAACTTGAATAACTTGTTTATTTTTTAAATCATATTTAAACAACATTCCAAGTTGTGCGCCAATAATTATATATTCTTCCTCCATGTAATATACTAGGCATCGCAAGCCTTTAGAAAATATTTTGGTTGCATTTAAACAAGTAAATTCTTTGGTGTCAAATTCCGAAAGTATACCGTCTCCGGATACAACAAACAAACTATTTTTTACCAATTGAAGACCATAAATTGGTTTTGTGTGAAACTTGATCATTCTTGCACTAAGCTCTCCATTTAGATTAATTCTATAGAGATAGCCTTTTTCACTTCCACAAAATAATACATTCTGTGAATGATCTATTGCCATAGAAAAAATTACATCATCTGTTAGAGCAATTTGCTTTCCAATGTTTTCATTTAGGTTCCACTGCACAATTTTTTTGTCACTACCCGCACTAAAAAACTCATCTTCATTGAGTCCCTTTTCCAAACAATATATTGAAGAAGAATGACCTAAAAAATCTCTATTAAATTCTAACTTCATGTTTCAAGAATAAATAACAGATACTTCCTGAAATGTTTTTCGAGAGATGTCAGGTACTGTGCAATTTTCTGCAGGAAATCCAATAGGAATGAGCAAGAATGGTTTTTCGTTCTCAGGTCGGGCTAATATTTCTTGCAAAAAATTCATAGGACTCGGAGTATGTGTTAGCGCAACAAGTCCAGCCTGATGTATTGCTGACAGTAGCAATCCGCAAGCGAGTCCAACTGATTCTTGTACATAATAATTCTTTTTTTTAAATCCATCTACTAAATCATAGGGTTTGCGAAAAACAACTATTAGTACCGGTGCAATTTCAAGAAAATCCTTATGCCAATCTGTTCCAAGATAGCTTAAGTCTTCTAACCATTCTTCAGGCATACCGCCATTATACGCTTTAAATTCCTCTTGTTCTGCAGCTATTTTGATTTGAGTTTTAATTTCAGGATTTGTAACTATACAAAATGTCCATGGCTGTTTGTTTGCGCCGGACGGTGCCGTACCGGCTGTTAATACAAGTTGTTGAATTAATTCAAGTGAAACTGGTTTAGAAGAAAATTCTCTCACTGATCTTCGTTTATTCATATCAGTAAAAAAATATTTTGCCTTAGTGAGCATTTGTTCCTCGCTGAATTGTTCCGATAAATATGGAATTGAAACTAATTTATTTTTCATAAATCACCCAATTGTGGTCTCATTACAATTTCTTCAACAACTGCTGAAGAACTCATCTTTAAACAACAAGAAATGGCTTCTGCAATATCATTAGCTTCCATAATTCTAGAGATAGGAATTTCTGCACCTTTCCATGAATCGGACCAGGTTGCTCCAGGATAAATGGTACACACTTTTACCTTATCTTTTTTTAATTCTTCGCGAAGGCACTTGCTGAATCCATTCATCGCAAATTTGCTTATACAATACAAGCTACCATTCGGGTAAGTATTTATTCCAGCAATACTGCACATATTAAAAATATAAGAAGGGCTAGAAGACTTTATCAAATCTAATAGGTCGATGGTTAAATAATATGCAGAATACAAATTTGTATTCATCATTTTCTCCAAAAGTCCGTCATTTTCTTGTGTAATATTTCCAGATAAATAGACACCGGCGTTATTTACAAGAATATTTAAGGACGAACCATTTGATTTTACAAAATCAGCTAGGGTTTTAACACCATTGGCTGTTGAAAGGTCGCTGGCAAAACACAGTACTTCAATATTAGAATTGATTTCCAGTAATTCACTTCGAACAGATTCTAATTCAATAATATTTCTAGAACATAAAATTAAATTAATACCTTCTGAAGCAAATTTTCTTGCGATAGCTAGTCCAATACCTTTACTCGATCCTGTGATTAGTGCATTCATAACATTGAATTAGTATTTTTATATTGAATGATTATTTTTAAACTTTAGGATAGGAAATTTAGGAAAAAATAAATTTTGGTATTGAAAGTAATTTATTAGAAATAGGATTAAAATAATTAAATAGGAAAGAAAGTCCATATTTCTTTAAATGCATTTTCTATAATTACTTAGTGATTCAACAGACTAGTCTATAATTGTTCTTGTCTTAATTGTTCGTTGATCAATATCGACTGATCCGTTTTCAAGTCTTAACACTCCTCTAGGGCAAACCGCAGAACAAATTCCACAGCCTACACAGCTTGCACGTACAATGTCCTGACCTCGCTGTGCATAAGATTTGACATCAATACCCATTTCACAATAGGTACTACAGTTGCCACAGGAAATACACTGTCCTCCATTCGTTGTTATTCTAAATTTTGATTTTGTCTTTTGCAATATTCCCAAATATGCAGCCATAGGACAACCAAATCTACACCAAACTCTACTTCCCATTAGTGGATAAAAACCAACACCTATTACACCTGAGAATGCAGAACCAATAAGGAAGCCATACCACTTACTTAAAAAATAACTATCCAGAAAAAATAAATTTGCCTTGCCTGTAAATCGCGTATACAAAACCATAGCAGTCATAAGAACTACAAAAACTAATATGGAATGAATAAGTATTCTTTCAACTTTCCAAGAACTAATTGATTTATCTGACAGTTGACGAAAAGAATCACCTGCTGTTTCCGCCAGTCCACCGCAACCACATACCCAAGAACAATACCATCTTTTTCCAAAAAAATAAGTAAGGATCGGTGTGAAAATAATTGTCGATGCAATACCCCAATACAAAATAAATAATCCAAAAGTCCCATTATGAATCAATTCATCTATGTGCCAGTTGAAAAAGAAATAATAATTTAATGGCCAAATATTTTTGAAATCATTAAAAGGTAGATTTAAACTTATTAATATCTCCGGTAACAAAAAAGCAATTATGCTCTGAAAAAAAATTATCGAAATGGTTCTTATTTGTTGATATCTATTGTGTCGATATTTATAAATGAATTTTACTCCCAATAAAACAATGATGAAAGTATACAAAACACCATAAACAAACCATTGACTTGCAGGCTGATTCTTTAAAAAGTATGAGAGTGGGTCAAAGAGTCTAATTAATCCTGAATTTTTACCTGATTCCGTAAATCCAAGATATTCAGGAAACCAGTAGAGTACAATATAAAAGGCTGTAAAAATTATCCCTAAACTCCATCCAATAACTCCTCTGCTTGTCAATGAACTCTGCCATATTCCATTATTTTTTATTCCTAAACTTTTCCCATGATATAAATCATAAGTATAGAGAATACTACCCATAGCTAATAAACTCATACTTATCCATAAAAATAAAATTGGATCTTCTTGAAGATTTCCAAACCAATAGTAGAGCTGAATTATGCTTCCGATAAGTAGTAATACCAAGGATAACTTTTTCTTCCAATTCAATAAGGAAGTAAATTCATGATTACTTATTGAAATTGAATTTTGATCAGTCATTTCCATTAGTTTATTGGTTTTACTTATTTAAAAAATTATAAACAAAGTTTAAATTCCTACTTTTCTTTAGTTTAACATTTCGATGGTTAAGATTATTATACTGTTGAACTAGTTCCAATTCATATTCGTCAAAAAATTCAGGATCAAAATTTGCCAAAGAAAGATTCTCAAGCACTTTCTCAAGTGATGTAGCTTCTTTAATCCATCTTTCGCAGACTTCATGTCTGTAACGAATTCCCATTAGATTAAATCCCAATATATTTTTTGTGCTGAGATCATAAACCAATCGAATAGAACAGTTCTTTTTAGAATGCTCCCAATATAGACTTCCTGTATTTGCATCTTCAACAGGAACATAGCCATATACTTGATATTCAATATCAAAAAATTTTGCAGAATTAAACCATATTCCAGGATTGTAATTCTTCTTCTTCCCGCAAATAGTTTCAGCGACAGTTTGGCCCATAATTCTTCCAGTATACCAAACTGCTTCAATTGCTTTTCGTCCTAGATTTGGATTTCGCATTTCTGCACAGTCACCAATTGCATAAACATCTTCAAGATTAGTTTGAAGAAACTCATCTACCAATATTCCTTTATTTGTTGATAGTTCCGAATCAGAAACAAAATTAATGTTAGGGCTTACACCAATTGTTAGACCAACAAAATCACATTTTATTTCTTGTCCACTTCCAGTTATAATACTTGAAACGCAATCTGTTCCTTTAATCTCCTTAAGTTCTTCAACTAATCTCAAATCAATTCCATGAGACAGTAAATGACGATCTATCATATTTGATTCCTCTGCTGGCAGAATATGATTCCAAAATCCTTTTTCTCGAACAAGAAATGTAACTTGTATTCCTTTACTATGTAACATTTCAGCCATCTCTACACCAATTAATCCACCCCCAACAACTACAGCATGCTTGACATCTTTGTATGTTCTTTCTTGCATTAATTGAAGATCCTGTAATCCATATAATCCCTGAACACCCTTTAAATTTTGACCGGGCCAGCCTATAAAATTAGACTTTGAACCTGATGCTATAATCAGCTTGTCATAATTGATTGTAGTACCACTTTTTAAATTTAAATTCTTGTTGTTAAAATCAACTGAATTGACATGATCATAAATTCTAGTTATTCTGTTTTTATCCCAAAAATTATCCTCATACAATTTGGTGTGTTCCCATTTCATATGCCCCATATAGATATACATCAAGGCTGTTCTGGAATAAGGATATTCAGATTCTGATGAAATCATTACAATTTCATTATTTGATTTTTTCCTAATGAATCTCGCAGCATTAGTTCCGGCTATTCCATTTCCAATAATTACGACTTTCATTTATTTCTTTTCGTTTAAATTCCAGGAATAATCCAGATATTCAACTTTGGTGCCACCAATATATTTATGGTCAGAATAAAGATTTATAAAATCGAGTAAATTGCCGAAATCATCTTTGAACCAGTCAAATATTTTTGACACCTTTATTGTATGATTCATTGACACTATATTTTTAGGATTGTTTATAAATGCCCTTGTTCTTTGATTTAATTGTTCTTCAAGATTTTTTCCAGTGTAGCTTCTATTCATTAAAGGTGGACATGACTCTGCACCACAATTTATTGCAAAATGAATCCGAGCTTCTTTAAATTTTTTTCTAATGATTTCATTTTCTATTTCGTTCAATGAATAGGCTGTTCCCATTACCTCTATTTTTTTAAGGTCCCAGATTTTTCCATTTTCAATATCTAATATACTTTTTACCTTATAATGTTCTGTTAGGGCGATCAATATTTGTAAATTATACAAATTGATCCAATAGGCCAATTGATCAGGCTTAGACCAGGAATCAATATTTTTTATTGTTCTTAGTTCTTTTGAGATTTCGAACAGTGATTTTTCTCTTGTCTTTAACTTTTGATAATTTACTTTCCCATTTGGATCTACAACTTCATTTAACAGGGAATTGTATTTTAAATAATTAGCTTGAGCTATTAGGAAACTATTTGATTGGAAGAGAATATCCATAAAAATAAATATCTTAAAAATAAACTTAAGATTCATAATGAAATCTTTAAATGTCTTTTATCTCCTCTTACTAATTTCGGTATAACACAATATTGATGTTATAAGGAGTAAATAGCAAACACTAGCTTACTTCTTTTTATTATACCAACGATTATTTTTATTTCTCTGTTCATCTTTATTTTGAACATTCGTTTCTGGATTTGGATCTGGATTTTCCGAACTTCTTGGCTTAGTTGGTTCTTTATTTTCGACAGTAGGTTTGGCCGGGATTGTATTTTTTGGACCCGGGTCATTATTTATAGGACTTCTGTTCGGATTATTCTGTTGAGGTCTTTTCTTCTTCTTCTTCTTCTTCTTTTCATCCGGAAGTTCAACGGCTCCTGTGACATCAAAATACTGCTCTTCTTTCTTTAATTCCACCTGTGGTTCTTCCGTTGCGATGATATCGTCTGGCATTTGGCCCTTATCATTCATGGCTTTAATTCTTCTTACTTCCTCAGGTGAAAGTGGCATTACCGTACTTCTTCCTTTATGAGGCTCGTACAAGTAATAAAGTTTTCCTTTGAAGATATCAACTTTAACTAAGCTAGCACTTCCATTTCTCGCTTTAAGGTACTCTACGTCATTAGGATACTTTTCCAATTCTTCAATATACATGTCTAATTCATAATTAAGACAGCATTTTAATCTTCCACATTGTCCGGAAAGTTTGGATTGGTTAATCGCAATGTTTTGATATCTGGCAGCAGTTGTACTCACAGTTTTGAAATCAGTTAGCCATGTGGAACAACACAATTCTCTTCCACAACTTCCAATTCCACCAATTCGTGCAGATTCTTGACGTGAGCCGATCTGTCTCATTTCAATTTTGACTTTAAAGTCTTTAGCATATTGTTTGACTAATTCTCTAAAATCAACCCAGCCGTCTGCGGTGTAATAAAATGTGGCTTTTTTTTGATCTGCTTGATATTCCACGTCACCAACTTTCATATCGAGTCCTAAGTTCCTAGCAATTACTCTCGCCCGAATAAGTCCTGGCTTTTCAAGATTACGGGATTCTGTCATTCGTTCGATATCCCTGTTGTTAGCTCTTCTTATTATTTCTCCTGTAATTCGATCTTCTTTAAAATTCTTCTTTTTCATTTGAAGTCGCACAAGATCCCCCATTAAGGCAATGCGTCCGACGTCCCAATTGCCAGTTCCTAGATCTACAACCACCAAATCTCCAGTAGTATAGAGATGATGATCCACCATTCTAAAAAAGGTCTTTCGAGCACCATTTTTAAAGCTAATTTCTGAAAATTGATAGGATATAGGATCCTCAAGATCCATTACTGTAAGCCAATCGAAGGTATTAAGCTTATTACATCCTCCACTACTACAATGGCCTTTATCACCACAACCAGTAGGTGTACCAGAACCTCCGGTACTACAACCTGAACAACCCATACTATATTTTTTAATCGACTTATCGTATAAAAGTCGAAAGTTTAATCAAATAATCAAGGAGCAAGATACGTAGATTTGCATTTCTTTGTATTCCAAAACTGCAATCGTCGGCTAGATCAGCAATATTTTCGATCGCTTCGATGCTTAGTTTTGAGGAAATTTTAGTGGCATAATTCCATATTTCTACGTCTGCTGTGTGCTCCAAACTATCTGCCTTAGCTCTAATGCAAAGGCTTAAGATGCTGGTTAAAAAACTAAATAATTGCTTTTGCTCATCTTTTTTCAATTCAGCCACTTGCTCAATCCATTCTAAATAGCCCTGAGGGTCTTGTAGATATGCCTTCTGAAACATTTGCCGAATCAATTCAAGAAACTTTACATTCTCCTCTTCTAGCCAGTTTAAGCAACTTGAAATATTGCCTTCAGATGCAATTGCAAATTCCTTGGCCTTTGACTTATTAATTCCCTTGGTCTTAATTAGAAATTCAGAAAGCAATTCTTCTGTTACAGGCTTTAATCTAAATTCCTGTGCTCTTGATTTAACTGTTGAAAGTATTGAATTTATGTCTTCTGTAACCATAATAATAAAAGCATTACCTGGAGGTTCTTCCAATAGTTTAAGTAAGATATTTGATTCTTTTCCCAAATATTCAGGTAACCATAATATTAATACGGTACAATTTGCTTCAAATGGTTTGAAATACAAACGATCTACAATACTTCGGGCTTCCTTAACACTTATGTTTGCTTGCTTGTTTTCATTTTCAGAATTTACCAGCCAATCTTGAACATTTAAATAGGGATTTTTTTGAACAGCTTCACGAAATTGTTCATAGTGATTGACTGCTTCTTCCGCTGCTCCCACAACAGGAAATGAAAAGTGAAGATCAGGATGTATTAACTTATTTGATTTATAACAACCAGAACATACTCCACAAGGTTTGTCTTCTGAAATACACAATAAAGATTGTGCAATATGCAAACCAACTAACAACTGCTCATTACCAGCTAAACCAGACACTATGGAACAATGTGGAAATTGCTTAGCTTCAAGTATTATACTTATCTGAATGAGCAACTGATCCTGTCCTATAAGTTGATCACGCCATAGTCCTTTTGGATAAGACAATTTCTCTTGAACAGAATCTTTTTCTTCACTAAATAACATACTACAAAGATAGGGCTATACTACTATTATTTACTCTTCTCAATACTCACTTATAGAAATTGTAGAAAACAAATATTTCATATCGAAAAGTGTAATCGTAATGAATTGAAAAATAGTTCAATCAACAAAATTGAAAATAAATTGCATTGAATGGTAAATTCGATTGAAAATAAAATCCAATAGTAGCCACTTGCTTCATTGAAAATATTTATAAAAGTGATGGAAAAAAATAATAGAACTATAAAATTTCTCTTCTATTTTAATAAATTTACCAGAAGATATGGTGCAATACCAGCTACTAATGTTCCAATGGATAACAAGGCCAATAATCCTTTGTATGGCATATCGACTTGCCAGGAATGTTCAATATTTGTTCGTGTGAACATCAAATTAATTATTCTAAAATAATAGTATAGAGAAATTACTGCCAATATTAGAGCAAAGACAACCAATGCAATATTTCCAATCTGTGCTGCATTAGTAAGTACAAATAATTTTGCCATAAAGCCCGCTGTTAAAGGCCCTCCACTTAAAGATATTAATGCGATACTCAATACTATTGCCAGAAATGGATTGCTGTAATACAAGCCTTTAAATGCAGAGTGATCATCATTACCATTTTTGACTTCAATGAAATGACAAGCAAAAAAGCAAGCAAGTGATGCTAAGGTATATGCGACAAGGTAATACAAGATTATCCAAGTTTTGTCTGGTTGAAATTGCAAAAGTCCAATTAAGATAAAACCTGCTTGTGCAATTCCTGAATAGGCTAATAATCTTTTTACACTGTGTTGACTAATGGCCATTATGTTGGCCAAAAATATTGACAATATTGCTACAAAACTCAATAACCAATACAACCATTCTGACATGTTTGCTCCACAGATTCTAATGAATTGATAGAGCGCACCAAAAGCAGAAATTTTTACGATGGTTGCCATTGTAGCTGTAAATATTGTTGGCGTTCCTTGATAAACATCCGGTGCCCAGAAATGAAAAGGCACCAAGGCAATTTTAAAAGCTAAGCCACAAAAAATTAATAAATAACTTAAATTGAGCAATGCGGATGAATGAACAACAGTAACGTCTAATCTAAATGATCCCGAGCTTGCGTAGTATAAGGAAATTCCAAATAAAAGAATTGCACTTGCAAACGCACCTATTATAAAATATTTCATGCTCGCTTCACTTGAACTTATCTTTTTTCTGTCTGCTCCGGCCAAAATATACATTGCAATGGACAAAATTTCTAAGCCTAGAAATAAGATTATTAGATCTGAATAACTGACCATCATTATTCCACCAATTAATGAGTACAAAAGTATTCCTGAAAAGTCAGCCAATTCTTCACTACCTCTTTTTTTGAATACATTTAGAAAAGGGATAATGCAAGCGGCGGTAAATAAAATTAATAGGCTGAAAGCTTTAGATGAATCTTTAATTTCCATCATATTCATGAACCAATTATTCCATAGATTTTGGTTACTTAATAAGCAATATGCTGCTAATAAAACAGCAAACAATGCAATAGGGATTATGATGTTCCTATTCTTCAAAAAACCCAGATAAAGAACAACTGTTGCAAATATGGTTAATATTACTATAGACAGCATAGGTATTAAATCTTAGATTTTAAATGAACAAAACTTGCAGTTGCCTGATCTGCTAAGTCTAACCAGGAAGAAGGGAAAAAACCAAAAGCTAAAACTAGTATCACTAAAATTATAAGCACATAATCTTCATTCAATGTGATTGGTGCCCATTCATTATTTGATTCAATCATTTCACCAAACATAGATTTCTGATAAAACCTTAAAGTATAAATTGCACCAAAAATTAAGCTTAATCCCGCAATTGCAGACAAATAAATATTTGTATTTGCCAAGCCCAATAATATATCAAATTCACCAATGAAACCACTAGTTAGTGGGAGACCAACTGAAGCTAAGCAAAGTAAGAAGAAATAAGTTGCAAGTTTTGGTTGAGTACTTGCAATTCCTGCGCTTCCATAAATACTAGAATTATTGGTTCTAAACATTATTAAATCAACTATAAAAAATAATCCCGCAGCAACAATTCCATGTGAAAGCATTTGAAATATAGATCCTTGTAATCCTGATATACTTGCTGTCAGTATTCCGGCTGCAATCATTCCCATATGTGAAAGAGATGAATAAGCCAACAATCTGCTCATTGAAGATTGTCTCCAGGCAACCAGAGCGGCATAAATTATTCCAATCAGACATAATATAATTAATGGCATCTGATAATGAAGTATTGCATCATCAACAACATTGAAAAATCTCAACAGACCAAACAATCCCATTTTGGACAATACTGCTGCTATAATAATTATTGTAGGTCTATCACCTTCTGAATACAAATCAGCCTGCCAGGTATGAAATGGAAACAATGGAGATTTGATTGCAAATGCAATGAAAATTCCAGCAAGAATCCAGGTTTGGGCAGATAGACTTATTTCCATATCATATAACATGGCCCAATCCGATGTTTTGTTGATTCCAGTTAATGAGTGGAAGTAAATTATTGCTGCTAACATTAAGAAGCTTCCGAATACAGTAAACATTAAAAATTTAAATACCGCTTTCTTCCGATTCGAACCACCGTACATCAATATTATAAAATAGAAAGGGATGAGTGCCAATTCAAAAAATACGTAAAAAGTAATATCATTTTGAGCACTAAAGAATCCAAGTAAAGCGGTTAAACCAATGAGCAGCAATATGTAATAGGATTTACTTCGGTGTTCCTCGTACTTCATGGATGCGAGTATTCCAATTGGAAATACTAAACAAGTTAAAAGCAACATGAAAATCGACAATGAATCAAGCCCAAAATGCAACTCTGCTTCAATTCCGGGAATCCATGGAATTGAAAATTCATTCAGTACTTTTAAACTGTTTTTAAAACCACTTAACAAGTACAAAAAATAAAATAAACTTAGACCAGATCCTGTTAAAGCAATTCCTGCAGCATATTTTTTATTTAGAAAAGCAATCAGCAATGCAAAGAATAAAGGAAATAAAATTAGAGATAGTATAGAATCCATGCTGATTATAATTTTACTAAAAATAGAATTGCAAAAAATATTAATCCGACAAGGATACTAATGATATACCAACTTATATTGCCAGATTGAATTGGTTTCAATTCTATACTTGCTTTATCTAATGTATTTCCAGGTAGTTGCACCAAAATGTCAATTACTTTGGAATCGAAAGTATTTTTAAACCAAGAACCTAATCTTTTCAATGGATTTGTAAATATGTTGGCAAAGATTTCGTCTAAGTAATATTTATTTGCAAATAATTTAGAGAATCCTGTTGGTTCTAATTCGAATTTTTCTTTGCTTGATTTAGCGTATCTATTGTATGTTAACCAAACAATTATAGCCAATGCAAGAACTGTTACGGACCATAAACAATATTCGAAAAAATGATTTACATGATGGGTGTGATCAACAACATTATATTTAAGAAAATCATGTAGAAAATGTCTTTCAGACAATATTTCCGGCATACCGGCAAATCCTCCAAGAATAGATAAAATTGCTAAAACTACAAGTGGGAACAACATGATCCATGAAGATTCATGTACATGATTCCATACATGCTTATCCCCTCTGAATTCTCCATGAAAAGTGCTAAAGTATAATCTAAACATATACCAAGCTGTACATATGCTTGCAAAAGACAAACCAACAAAAGCCCAAAAATTCCAGCTGTATACTGAACTTAATATTTCATCCTTTGAAAAGAAACCAGCAAAAGGAGGACAGCCCGTTATGGCTAGTGTTCCAATTAAAAAAACTAGATGTGTCCAGAACATTTTTTTCTTAAGGCCACCCATATTCTTAATGTCCTGTTCCCCATGTAATCCATGAATAACGCTTCCCGCACTTAAGAACAACAAAGCTTTAAAAAAAGCATGAGTCATGACATGAAAAATGGCGGTCGAATATGCAGCTACACCTAAAGCAGAGGCCATATATCCCAATTGACTTACAGTTGAATAAGCAAGTACTTTTTTAATATCATTTTGTTTCAGTGCAATAGTAGCAGCAATAATTGCTGTAGCTACACCAACAAACAATATTACATTTAATGTAAAAGGAGCAAGACTGAAAAGTATATTCATCCTTGCCACTAAATAAATACCGGCAGTAACCATAGTTGCTGCATGTATTAGTGCAGAAACCGGGGTTGGACCTGCCATAGCATCAGGCAACCATGTGAATAATGGAATTTGAGCAGATTTACCACAAACTCCAATAAATAATAAAATTGTTATCAAGATAATACTAGGATCATTCATTGAAAGATTTGCAAAACTTCCTTGAATTTTTACAATGTCTACAGAATTAAATTTTATTGCCAATAAAAAGATTCCTAAAATAAATCCAAGGTCACCAATCCTATTCATTACAAAAGCTTTTCTGGCAGCCTTATTATATTCGGGATTTTTAAACCAAAATCCAATAAGAAGAAACGAACACAATCCAACTCCTTCCCATCCTGCAAACAACAAAATCAAATTAGATCCAGTAATCAATAAGAGCATTGAAAATAGAAAAAGATTAAGATAGGCAAAAAACCTACTGAATCCTTTATCCTCATGCATATATCCAATGGAATAAACATGAATTAAAGTACCAACTCCGGTTACGATAAACAACATTAATATGGTAAGATGATCAATGTATATACTGAAGTTTACGGGATTGGCTAAACCAATCGAGAACCAATTATAATAAGAATAGTTAATTGCTTCTAACAATGGATTAGTCAAGTAAAGATAAAGTGTTGCTAAAAATCCAATTAAGGGACCAGCACAAGCAATTATTCCACTTGCAGTTTTTGACAACATACTGCCAAATAATCCATTAATGATGAAGCCTATGAATGTCGGCCAAATAATGAGATGAATGAGTATTTCAGGATTCATTTTTTTGCCTTGTATTATCCTTTTAGTTTATTAAATAAGTCAATATTGGTGGTATTCAAATTCTTGAATGCCATTACTATTATTGCCAATCCAACTGCAACTTCTGCGGCTGCAACAGTCATTGTAAAAAATACCATTATTTGTCCTCCTGGATTGTTGTAATAAACAGATGTTGCAGTCAACATTAAATTTGCAGCATTTAGCATAATTTCAATGCACATAAAAACTATAATAATGTTTTTTCTAACCATAACTCCAATAAGTCCTATTACGAATAAGGTAGTACTTAGCAGAATATAGTGCGTTAGAGGAATGCTAGAAAAAATTTCAGGAGAAGCTGTTTCCATAATCTTATTTTGTATCTACAATTTTTTCTTTCCTACTTAACAATACTACACCTGCCATAGCAATTAAGAACAGCACTGCACTTAATTCCATCGGCAATAAATATTCCTTATAAAGAACATTACCTAAATTTTCAACCAATCCCAGGCT
The DNA here is from genome assembly GCA_040006775.1 of Saprospiraceae bacterium. Lineage (GTDB taxonomy): Bacteria > Bacteroidota > Bacteroidia > Chitinophagales > Saprospiraceae > Vicinibacter. The sequence goes on along the minus strand of JBDTWI010000008.1, from coordinate 41,816 downwards.
TGATGAATGTTCAACAGAGCTAATCAATTCAGTTTTACTTAAGGCAGACATGGTAATCAGTAAAAAACAACCACCACTTATTATTGCTATAAACCAGGGGATTAAACTTTTGTGTTGTTCGATCTCTTTGTTCAAATTTAAAAACATTATTACAAATAAAAAAAGTACCATTATGGCTCCTGCATAAACTACAATGTTAACCATTGCCAGGAATTGCGCGTTCAAGAGTACATAGTGTGCAGAAATTAAAAAGAAAGTCAATACCAGAAATAAAACACTTTTTATTGGATGTTTGCTAACCACTACAAGAGTTGCACTTATAACAGTGGCTATGGATAGAAAATAAAATACCTTGTCAATCATATTTTCGATTGTAAAAATGGTTCAACTAATCGATCCTTTCCATAAATGAATTCTTCTCTTTCATAACTTGCTGCAGCCATCTTATCATTCTGCATAAAAATTGCTGCCTTAGGACATGCCTCTTCGCATAATCCACAAAAAATGCATCGCAGCATATTGATTTCATATATCGCTGCGTATTTTTCTTCTCGATACAATAATTCTTCCCCTTTTTTTCTTTCCGCAGCTGTCATACTTATTGCTTCAGCAGGACATGCCAAAGCACATAAGCCACAAGCTGTGCATCTTTCTGCTCCATTTTCATCTCTCTTTAAGATGTGCAATCCCCTGAAGACTTCACTCATTGGTCTTTTTTGTTCAGGATAAGAGATGGTAGCTTTTTTCTTAAAAAAATGACTTATAGTAATACCCATGCCTTTTAAAATAGCAGGAAGATAAATACGCTCCATGAAATTCATAGGTTTGCGTTCCATCACTTTAATTCTATCTGTCAATCTTACTATACTCATAGTTAGTTACATCATTTTATATAAAATCACTAAACCTGTTATTAATAAATTAATTACTGCTAAAGGTATTAATACTCTCCAACCCAAATTCATCAGTTGATCAAATCGAAATCTAGGAAGGGTCCATCTTACCCACATAAAGAAAAATATAAAAAAGAATATTTTTCCAAACATTACTGCAACGCACAAAGAAGTTTTCAAAATACCCGGTTCCATTGAAGATACTCCTGGAAAATGATATCCTCCGAAAAATAAGGTTGCTAATATTGCACTGCTTACAAACATGTTGATGTATTCAGCAAATAAATAAAATCCTAGCTTCATCGAAGAATACTCTGTATGATAACCTCCGACCAATTCTGTTTCACATTCAGGTAGATCAAAAGGGGCGCGATTTGTTTCAGCAAATGCACAAATTAAAAATATTAAAAAGCCCAATGGTTGATAAAAAATGTTCCAATGCCAACCTGCCTGCTGATCTACTATTTCTTTAATAGACAAAGAAGAAGTCATCATCACCAAGGCAACAATGGACAAGCCCATCGCCAATTCATAACTTATATTCTGTGATGCTGCGCGAATTGCACCTAGTAGAGAAAATTTATTGTTTGATGCCCAACCTCCAATTAGGATTCCGTAAACTCCTAGAGATACCACACCAAAAATATACAATAAACCAACGTTGATGTCTGTTGCTTGAAGTGAAAATGGTTTACCATCAACCATTATATCTGGTCCAAATGGAATCACTGCACTTGTCATCAATGCTGTTACCATAAAAAACCCAGGTCCCATTAAAAACAACCATCTGTCTGCTTTATTAGGTATAAATTCTTCTTTGAAGAATAATTTTACTCCGTCTGCTAATGGTTGTAATAAACCAAAAGGCCCTGCTCTGTTTGGTCCAATTCTATCTTGTAGAAATGCAGCTATTTTTCTTTCTGCATAAGTGGAATACATTGCTACAAAAAGTGAGATTCCAAATATCACTGATATGAAAATTAGTTTAAGAATTATCCAACTCATTCTGAAACAAATTTAGCATCAACATTAATTGCTGGTGAATGAACTGATTCATGATATTTATTAGCTGTAATTACTGAATCTTTGTCCATGTCTCTCGCTTCTCCAACATTCCAATCATTCAAATTCTTGTGATCAAATCGACAATCATTACAAATAAATTTTTCTACTTCTCCAAATTTGTCTTTTCTTGCTGTCACACGAATGACCTCATTATTTTTTATCCAAAGAATAACTTCACCTGAACACTTTGGACATGCTCTTTCAGCATTAAATGGTTTCGAAAACCAAACTCGTTGCTTGAATCTATATTTTTTATCTGTCAGTGCACCGACCGGACAGACATCGATAATATTTCCTGAAAAATCATTCTGTATTGAATTCTGAATATAAGTGCCGATTTCAGATACATCACCTCTATTCAAAACTCCATGGACTCTTGAATTTGTCAACTGATCCGCAGTGTATACACATCTATAACACAGTATGCATCTAGTCATGTGCAACTGTATATTCTCACCAATATCAATTTTATCAAACTCACGCCTTTCTTCTTCGTAACGTGTCGCTTCAGTACCATGTTCATAGGAAAGATTCTGAAGATCACACTCACCAGCCTGATCACAAATTGGACAATCCAATGGATGATTAATTAATAAAAATTCAACTACTCCTTTTCTAGCTTCTAAAACTTCAGGAGAAGTTTCATTTTCAACAACCATTCCATGTTCTACTCTTGTCAAACAACTTGCTACCAATTTAGGCATTGGTCTTGGATTCGCTTCGCTTCCCTGAGTAACTTTAACCAAACAAACTCTGCATTTTCCCCCAGTCTCTTTTAGTGGAGTATAATAGCACATTGCAGGAGGATAATTCACTCCAATCAGTCTTGCCGCTTGTAGTATAGTAGTGCCCTGAGCTACTTCAATACTATTTCCGTCAATGGTTACTTTTAATAAATCACTCATTACCTTTAATTCAATATTCTTAAATTCTCTAACATCAAAATTTTCAATTTATATTGCATTAGCAATTCTAAATTGTTTATTACTAATGTGCGTGCTCCAATTGCCCGTGCAAATGTTTTTTACAACATGATTCCGGGTTTATTACATGTTCTTCAAATTCAGCTCTGAAATGTCTTATTGCACTTGCAACAGGCCAGGCAGCAGCTTCACCTAAAGGACAAATCGTTTTGCCTTCAATTTTTTTGGCAATATCCACTAACAAATCTATATCTGACATTTTTCCATGACCATTCTCTATTCGGTGCAATACTTTTTCCATCCATCCGGTTCCTTCTCTACAAGGACTGCACTGACCACAAGATTCATGATGATAAAATCTTGTAAAATTCCAAAGATTGCGAACAATACATTGGTCTTCATCATAAACTATAAAACCACCCGAGCCCAACATCGTACCGCTAACAAATCCTCCATCGCCAAGAGATTCATAAGTCATTAATCTTGGTTCACCTGTTGCAGTTTTTAGAATCAATTCTGATGGAAGAATAGGTACTGAACTTCCTCCCGCAACAACTGCTTTAAGTTTCTTTCCGTTGGGAATTCCACCACAATACTGATCACTGTAAATAAAATCTTCAACCGTTATTCCCAATTCTATTTCATATACTCCCGGCTTATTTATATTGCCGCAGGCTGAGATTAATTTTGTTCCTGTACTTTTTCCAATACCGATTGCAGCATAAGCATCTCCTCCATGATTCACAATCCATGGAATGTCTGCAATGGTCTCTACATTATTCACTACCGTTGGACAACCATAAAGTCCCCAAACTGCAGGAAATGGTGGTTTGTTTCTTGGATTTCCTCTTTTACCTTCCAGTGATTCCAAAAGTGCGGTTTCTTCACCACAGATATAAGCTCCTCCTCCTGGATGTACATATAAATCAAGCGAATAATTTGAACCCAATATGTTTTTACCTAAATACCCTGCTTTGTAAGCTTCTTGTATAGCCTGTTCTAAGATTCTTATGGCGTGCATCATTTCACCTCTAACGTAGATATAAGAAGTGTTTGCACCAAGTGTATAAGACGAGGTAATCATCCCTTCAATTAGTGCATGAGGTATTTTTTCCATTAAAAATCTGTCCTTGAATGTTCCCGGTTCAGATTCATCCGCATTGCAAACCAAGTATCGCGGCTTATCCGATTTTTTATCTAAAAAAGACCATTTCATTCCTGTTGGAAATCCTGCTCCTCCACGACCTCGCAATCCGGATTTTTTAACTTCTTCGAGCACTTCATCAGTACTCATGGATAAGGCTTTTTTTACAGATTGATAACCTCCATGTTGTACAAATACTTCTAAGGTATTTATCCCTGATACATTGATATGTTCGAGTAGAATTTTTTTGGACATAAATCAGGCTTTGGTCTTTAGCTCTGCAATTAAAAAATCTATGCTTTCTTTTGTGAGATTCTCATGATATATGTATTCAGGACCGATCTGTAGTACTGGACCTGAACCACATGATGCAAGGCATTCAACAGTTTTTAAAGTAAATAATTTATCTTCTGTTGTTTGACCAACCTGAATTCCCAACTTCTCTTCAATATATTGTATTAGTTCTTCTGCACCTATATTACAACAAGGACCAGTTCTGCAAACTTCCAATACATATTTGCCTACTGGTTTTACATGAAACATAGTATAGAAAGTAGCTACTTCATAAACCTCAATCGGTTGGAGGTCTAAAACATCCGCTACCTGATTCATAGTTTCTACCGGCAACCAACCACATTCCGCTTGTGCAAGGTGAAGTGCAGGTAAAAGTGCAGACTTATGCCTTCCTTCAGGATATCTTGTTTTGATCTTTTGAATCTCTTGTATTGTTGATGCAGATAAAACTGACATTGCTAATTTTTCTTACTTTTTATTAATATTAATTTCTTACACTTTATTCTTTAATTACGCATCTAATTCCCCTGCGATAACATTCATACTACTCATTACCACAATGGCATCAGACAACATTTGTCCCTGCACCATTTCAGGAAATGCTTGATAATAAATAAAACTCGGTCTTCTGAAATGCAATCTATATGGGGTTCTACCTCCATCACTAATCAAATAGAATCCCAGTTCTCCATTTGCACCTTCAACTGCTTTATAAACTTCACCGACAGGTGCTTCAATTTCGCCCATTACTATTTTAAAGTGATAGATTAAAGCTTCCATATTCCGATATACTTCTTGCTTTGGTGGAAGATAATAACGATCTGAATCGGCATGGTATACTCCTGGTTCACAGGCTTCTATTTTTTGAAGTGCCTGCTCAATTATAGATAAACTCTGCCAGATTTCTTCATTTCTTACTACAAATCGATCATAAGTGTCCCCTGTAGTTCCAACAGGTATATCAAACTTAAAGTCCTCGTAGGAACAATAAGGATCTGCAACTCTGAGATCATAGTCAATTCCTGCAGCGCGAAGATTTGGCCCTGTAAATCCATAATTAAGTGCGCGTTCAACGCTTATAGGTCCGGTTTTCATGGTCCTGTCCATGAAAATTCTGTTTCTTGATAAAAGGCTTTCGAATTGCCTCCAGATTTTTGGAAATTCTGCCAAAAATTTACGCGTAAGCTCAAAAACTTTTGGTGAAAAGTCTCTTTCAAATCCACCAACTCTTCCCATGTTTGTAGTCAATCGTGCTCCACAGATTTCTTCATAAATTTCATAAACCTTTTCCCTAAATTGATAGACATAGGTGAATCCCGTCAAAGCTCCTGTATCTACACCAAGTATACTGTTGCAGATTAAATGATCGGTAACTCTTGCCAATTCCATAACCAGCACTCTCATGTAGTCAACCCGTTTAGGAACGCTTACTTTTAATAACTTTTCAACTGTCAGATGCCAACCAATGTTATTAATAGGCGCAGAACAATAATTTAAGCGATCAGTGAGTGGAGTAATTTGATAAAAAGGTCGGCGTTCGGCAATTTTTTCAAATGCCCGATGAATATAACCAATGGTTTGTTCACCACTTACAATTCTCTCCCCATCCATCTTTAGAATATTTTGAAATATTCCATGTGTCGCAGGATGTGTTGGTCCAAGATTTAGTGTTGTATATGGAATGTCCGGCATATCCGGATTCAAAAATTCTGCTTTATATTCTAAGTTAGTTCTCATTGTTTATCTTCCAAAATGAAAATCTTCTTTGTCTCTTCTTTTAGGATCTTCCAATGGAAATTCTTTTCTCATTGGAAAATCAATCATTTCATCCATATTAAGGATTCTTACCAAATTTGGATGTCCTAGAAAAAGTATTCCGTAGAAATCATAAGTTTCTCTTTCCATCCAGTTTGCAGCAGCATATATTCCAGTTAGTGATGGAACTTCAGGTTTTTCTATTGGAACAAAAACTTTTAGCCTGATTCTTGTTCGCAATGACATACTTTGAATATGATAAACTACTCCAAGTTCTTCTCCTTTTCTATCCGGATAATGTACCCCACATAAATCGACTAAAATGTTGAACTTATAGTTCAGATCTTTAAATAGAAAACTTATTAATTTATACACTTGATGCACAGAAACTTCAGCAATTAATACACCATAATCATCAGGTATGACCTTTAGTACATCTCCTACATTATCCTTAATGTGGCTAATAATATCTTCGTGATTGACAACCATATTAACGAATCATATATTCTTCCATCAATTGCTTATACTCATCAGAGTTTCTTCTTCGAATACTTTCTTTACCTATTAAGTCCTGAATGCGCATAACACCATCAATAATTTGTTCAGGTCTTGGTGGACAACCAGGAACGTATACATCTACAGGGATGATTAAGTCAATTCCCTGAAGAACACTATAAGTATCAAAAATTCCTCCACTTGACGCACAGGCACCTACAGCGATTACCCATCTTGGTTCAGCCATTTGTTCGTATACCTGACGGAGGACCGGACCCATTTTTTTTGCAATCGTACCCATAACCATTAATAAATCCGCCTGTCTAGGAGTAAAACTCAATCTTTCAGAGCCGAATCTTGCCAAGTCATAATGTGAGGACATGGTAGACATAAATTCAATACCACAACAAGAAGTCGCAAAAGGCAGAGGCCATATGCTATTCTTTCGGGCCAATCCTACAACCTGATCCAATTTTGTAGCAAAAAAACCCTGTCCTTCTATTCCTGGAGGTGCTTCTGTAATTGTAACTTGACTACTCATGTGATAAATTAATTATTAATACCTTAGTCATTGTCTTCTCGTGTATCCCAATTTAGCACTCCTTTTCTTAGAACGTAATAGAATCCAGCCATGAAAAGCGCTAAAAAGATGATAATTTCAATATATCCAAACCATCCCAAGGCCTTAAAATTCACTGCCCATGGGTAAAGAAAAATGATTTCAACGTCAAACAAAACAAAAAGAATGGCGGTCATGAAGTACTTGACAGAGAAGGGATTGCGTGCATTACCAACGCTATCCAGACCACATTCAAAGCTCGCATCATGCCGCTTGCCTTTCGCCTTTGGGCCAAGTAAATGGGTTCCCAACAAAGTTACTACAACAAAGCCTGCAGCTACGAGAAACTGAATAATTATAGGAATGTAGTCGAAAGGCAAATGCTGATTGGTCATAGCGAATCTGAATTCGTCGCAAATATAAGCCGAGACGCTTCAATTTTAGTAGTAAAAACTATAGTTTAGACCGATTAGGCAAAACGAACTCAATTCTGACATTTGTGATGGCAAGACGCTTATTTCGCGAAACTTCGTAGAAGGAATATCTTATGAAATTCATTTCAGAGTGTTCATTTAAAATTTAAATTAGAGATTTCAATTACTATTTCAAAATTCAGCTTGAATCTATGTTTCTTCAATTTGAAAATTTGGATTGTTCATTTATTTATTCTTGATGGTCAGAGATTGAGACGGCTTCTAATTCATACTTTTTAAGTAATGCATTTTGAATTACAAATTCTAGAGATATCGCATCGAAGTTCATTGTCTGAACTCATGCTAAAGCTTGACAGGTATGATTTGAATGATTATATGACAAACTATGATTTTGAATTACGAATTCTAGAGATATCACATCGAAGTTCATTGTCTGAACTCATGCTAAAGCTTTACAGGTATGATTTGAATGATTATATGACAAACTATGATTATGAATTACAAATTCTAGAGATATCGCATCGAAGTTCATTGTCTGAACTATGATTTGTGTGATTTTATGATGGGTTATGATTCATTTAGAATTACAAATTCTAGGTGTATTGCATCGCAGTTATAAACTGCGACGATCAGCCGATCAGGTCAACATGATGACAAAAACATTTCGGTTACCTATGAATTGAAGCTAGAAGCTTCAATAAGCCAGCTTTTTTTGGCGGCATTTTTGCATGAAATACCGACGAGACATATATATCCATGTAATAAGCTTATAAAGAATCAATGCCTGTCGGTATGATACCAGTTAATTTTAGGTAAAATATTATTTCAAATTTGTATCATTTGCAAAAATGGTGACAATAAATAGCATGGCAATAGACAATAGTTCAAATTGCAATAGTAGATTTAAAATTTATACGTTCTTGAAAAAATAGACATTTTGCATTGCTATTTTAACTTGTTACATTTGGTTAAAATCTTAAATTGATAAATTAACAATTTTTCTAACTTATCTTTAGGTTAAATTATTTGTTGCAGACAAGAAGAACATCGATGTGTACACCCATTTTATTTCAAATTATGCATAAACATCTAAGTTATATTTTATTATTCTTGAGTTTGTCATTAACTACAATTGCTCAGAAAGAAGATTATCGATGGATGCTGGGAAGTCCTGATGGAACACCTTACAATAAGTCCTACTTTGGCGGAATGGATCTTGATTTTAACAATGGAGAAGTTAAGATAATTATTAATCATAAGCCTTATTACATGAATTCACACAATGCTTCTATATGTGATAAGAATGGAGAAATTATCTTCTATACTGATGGGTGTTATTTATTAGATTCTGACAATAATAAAATACCAGGAAGTGATAGTTTGAACCCTATTAATGACTATTATGAAAATTGCATTAAAGAAGGTTTGTTATATCCTAGTGGTCTCGAAATTCCTCAAGGTGGGATTATACTTCCAAAATTAACTAGCAAAACTAATTACTTCTACTTAAGTTTAGAAACAGTAATAGGAAAAAAATTTCTTTATTCTCCTCATGTACTTTTAACTGAATTAATCTACTCTGACTCAAGTAATTTATTTACAGTTCTTTTTAAGAATGAACCAATACTTAAAGATACCTTGCCTACCGGATCCATGACAGCTGTTAAAATGAAGAATGATTTGGGTTGGTGGATAATTATTCGAAAAGATCAAGATAATTTATTCTTTATTATTAATAATAGTGCTGACACTATTAAATATAAACAGCAAAAAATAGGAGAATATTTTAAAGATGGAGATTTAGAATTTGCTAGCTTTAGTCCAAATGGAAAGCATTATGCTTATTATTCTAGTAAATTTGGATTAGAATTAATGGACTTTGATAGAGAATTAGGCATATTTTCTAATTACAGAAAGATATCGGTTATTGATACACTGGAACCTGGAATATGTGGTGTGTGTTTTAGTCCTGATAATCGTTATGTTTATGTAAGCACCCGCGTTGATCTTTTTCAATATGATATTACAGCTTCTGACATTAAATCTTCGGAGGTCTTTGTTGCCTCAACCAACAATGTAAGCTGTGATCCAGGACTTAAAAGAAAAACCAGATTCGGACCAATGGTCCTTGGTCCAGACTGCAGAATATATATGGTTAGTAATTATCAGCAGACGTGTATGAATGTAATTATGCATCCAAACAATAAAGGAACTGCCTGTGAATTCGTGCAACAAGCCATTCAATTACCATTCTTGAATCATAGTTCCATTCCTAACTTCCCACACTTTCGAATTGATGAACCCTATCCTTGTGAGAGTACGATTAAGTTCCTTACTTCTCAGATTGACGAATTTGACTTTAGTTCAAGTTTAGTTTATTATCCGAATCCAATAACGGATCATTTAAATATTCTTTTTCCTCATCCATTGGAAGTTGAAAGCTATTTGGGTTTATATGATATCACTGGTCGCATTCATAAATATGAGAAGATTGCGAATTATTCTTCCGAAGTGATGATTGATTGTGATGATTTATCATCCGGAATATATTTCTTTCAGATCAAAAGTATTAATGGTGCATTCGCAGGTGGGAAATTTATAAAGTAGGTTATTAAGTAACTGCTTAACCAATCAAATTAGATTAAAGAAACTCTACAAAGTAAGTTCAATGACTTCGACTGCTATATGATATAACATGTTAGCCGCTGATTATTGTTTGAACTCATGCTAAAGCTTGACAAGTATGATTTATTTGACAATTCACGAACTATGAATTTCAGAAATTCATTTCAGTCTAATTCTTCGCACTGGTTGGTTTTTCTATTTGAAAAGATTTCCGAAATTATATTTTTTCTAATACATTGGTTATTTAAATATTTTTTCCTCCGGAATTAAATTTTCTTCATTTTCAGAATCTTCAAATGCCTTTAAAACTTGGTCTTTTTGATCTTGGGTAAGACTATTCCATAGTTCTCCGGGCTTAATCGTTTTATGATTTTTTAAAAGTTCATATAAAGATTGTAAAAAGTCTTCATTTTCAATACTTTGAACAAGAGCTGAAATATTATTGATCAGTGTATTTCTAGTCATATCTAAATTACTTTAGTCAAAGATAACAGAATATCTAATTTGAAGAAGTTGTATCATAAGCTAATTACCGATAAGCTTAATAATTTGGCAAGATGTATTCAACTATGATTCACCCAGAATTACACATTCTAGATAAAGCATCGCAATTTCAAACTTCGATAATCAAGATTATTGAATGAATTTGCAAAAATGATGACAAAAACATTTCGGTTACCTATGAATTGAAGCTGGAAACTTCAATAAGCCATTAATATAATGTATCCTTTGAAATGTTATCTAAGAATCAAATTCCCAATAATTTTATACATTAATGATTCACAAATAAGTCCCAATAACTATATTGAATTTCCAATCAAATCATTACGTGTATCATACTCGGTTGGAAATAATATCCTATTTTGAATTAAAATTAATTCCAATCGGTATTACTTCTCTGAAATTGATGTAACATAAGATTTTTTAACCCTTGGTTTAGCTTGATTAATTTCTCTTTCCGTTACGGAATTTAGCTTATTTCCTTTAATAATCTTTTTACATTCAGGACTACCGCATTTGCATTGGAAGCGCTCTGCTTGATCATCTAAAAAACTTGAATAGTCTAAGGTCAGCTCTTCACCTTTGCGAATTGTACGTGAAGCAAGTACATTTAATCCATCATAATGTGTATTCGGAGAACAACTGTGATTCTGAGGTGCCCATTCCATTGGATCATCATCCCACAGTGCATAGACTTGTTCACTGATTGGATATGCATATTGTGCAAAATATCTTTTGTCTTCCTGATTCCAGTTCTTTCTTACATGTCTCTTTGTAACTAATCTGTGTCCTTTCTCTTCTCCTCTGAAAATTATCTGCCCTTTTCTAATATCTGTCTTAGAATAAATACCAAATCCACTTATTGCGTTGCCCTTCATTTCATAAACCTTTTGTTTAGATTTATGTCTCGCAATTCCTTCTGCAATAATTAATTTAAGAAATCCGGCTTGGCCGATACCATCAAATTCTAACACATAATCCGCGGAACCTTCATAACCTTTATTATAAAAAACGGAACAGGTAAAATTGATCTCCAGAAAATATATCTCCCTTTGATCATTAATTCTAAAATCCAATCTCGCATATCCAATCCCATTGAATGCTTTAAAAATTCTTTCAGCTGCATCTCTCAGACCCAGTTCTAATTCAAGGTCGTTACAGATCCTATTTGATTCCGGATGGAGCTCAGAAGTCTTTAAAGAATATGTTTTGTAACTATAGCCTTTTGGAAAAATGTATTCAACAGGAGAGAAACTAACACACTCTTTCTCCAATTGTGGATTAGAAGCAACCAAAACAGTAAATTCTCTTCCGTCAATACATTCTTCAACCAATACGTCATCATAATCTTTCAACAACTGATTTAGCTTTTCTTCTAATTCATTTGAATTGGTACATCTTGAGTTCAAATCAATTCCAAGACTATCTCCTGCTTTAAGTGGTTTGACAAACATTGGATAATTCAAAATAGACTCTATATCAGCAATTTGATATTTATCAGATACCTTATAGTAAAGCGGGGTCTTTATCCCTTCACAGTAGGATACATATTTCATAAGATCCTTAGGCGGATCATAGAGTTTGCTACTTGGACCGGTATAAGGTAGATTAAGTAATTCTAAAGAATTTATGACATCAATTGATGGGATATCCCATTCCAAATATCCTTCACAGAGATTTACAAAAATGTCAAAGTTTTGATTTGACAATTCTTTAATCTGGCTATAAGTAGTCAGTTTATTTAAAAAAACATGATGTACTTCATCTTCCGGTAGTAAGTCTGTTAAGTTTCGTTTTGGATCATAGTTCTTATAGTCTATTGAAGAACTCCCATAATCCGGTTGTAGTATACATACCTTCATGATGCTTTACGAATTATTGCTTCGTTCATAATCTCAGAAATCAATTCACTAAATTTTTTATTGTTTACTCTTAATATCGCTCCTATAGAGGTATAATTTTCATCCTCGCTTAATCCGCATTGCGCATTGGCCTCCAATACATACATGGTCTTATCATTTGAATCCATTCTTATGTCAATTCGAGTGTATCCAGTTCCCCGCAGTGCAATGTAGCTATCTATACTTAATTTTTTTATTTGTTCATTCAAATTCTTTTCCGGTGGATGGTATTGAAATAAATATTCATTCTCACCTAAGGAAGATTCTTCATCATAAGTTTCCCAGAGCCTATCAAAAGAAAGAAACTGTTCGGTAGCCGGTAGTGTTTTATTGAATACTCTTTCTATGGGTGAATAATAAATTAGTTCCGATGGATTTGTATAGCTGCCAACGATAAGCGTTGTAAATTCTCTTCCTGGAATAAATCTTTCTGCAATAATTCCATCTATCAACAGATTCCAGCCTCGATAACCTTCCTTAATTTTATCCAGTACCTTTTTACAATCCACTTCTGTTTCAACGACATTTGTTATTCCAACTCCCATACTTCCACCTGAGACTGATGGCTTAATAATTATTGGCGAACCTAATCGTTCAAAAATTCCGGGAATACTGCTTCCATCTTCAGCAAGGACTTCCCATATCGGTGTATTTATTTTGGAATCATCAAATACTTTTTTCATTGGAATTTTTGAAGTGGTCACTTCGTAAAAAAATTCTTTAGACCCGGTATAGTTTAATCTATGTAACTCAAGTTCTCGGATAACACTAATTCCAGGTGCTTGGTTTACCTCATCTCCATCACATAAATTCAATACAAGTACCTTTCTTAATTGTGCATCTCCTTTAATTTCCTCTATTATTTTTTGATAATTATCCAATCGAATAATTTGCCAAGTCCAGCTTAATGACAGTTCTTCGAATACTTTAGTATATTCCTGAATGCTCTGATCAAAGTCATAATAGTAGTTGATGTTGGGATCGTCACTTTCAACCGATGGGGCAATTACCCAAATATGATATCCTTCAAATAGACTTCCCGGCCTCACGCAGTTTACGTTTTATAAATTCGTTGAGTCTATATTTATTGAGAACTTCTAATTTCAATGCACCAGCTCCTGAAATAAAAGTATGACATTCCTTTGAGCCGCAATTGCAGATAAAAGCTTGTTCCATCTCCCACTCTGTAGATGGATAGAAAAAATTCAGCTCTTCATCTTTAGATATTGGCCTTAATGTTACTAACTTTAATTCCGTAGTATCCATGAAAATATTTGGATCACAACTGTGATTCATGTATTGTAAAAAGTCGGGATCCAAACTAAAATGCTTTTGATCTTCTAACTGTACAGTTAGATAAGTTGGCTTTGATACGATATTCTTGGTTCTAAAATTAATAATTGTTTCACCCTCTTTAAAATTTTTATTGGCAAACAATCCATGCACATTTTTATTAATGGCTTTTTTAAGTTGAAAATTCTTTTCAAAAACTTCAACAAGTTCCCAATTCATATCTTTTGAAAGTATGACATTATCCATTCAGAATATAATTTCATGTAAAGATCATATTAATAATTTATTAAAAAAATTTAATAGAGTTTTTTTAGTCTATTTATAGAATTATTAATTCATCTATACTTTTATAACGGATGAATAAAAATTTAATCTATTGTATATTAATGATTTAATAAAAAAAAGCCTCAACTCATGTCAAGGCTTATTTTTTTGGAATGCATAGAATATTACTTTAATCCAAGTAAAAATCCTATGGTAAAATTTGCATCCCAATCGAATACGAATATTTTACATCCTGTCTCATCATAGACTGCTTTATAGATATTTACACCAGCTCTTTGTTTGTCTCCACTAATTGAATAATCCTTTGGCGCCATAAGAACTGTATACCTCTCCTTTCCATCTCTAACTTGCTTTGCAAGTTCAAAAGGAATACCTCCAATAATAAAACAAGTTTTTCTATTTGAAGAGGGAATTTGTGATACTACAGATCTTACTTCTTTATAAACAAGGTCTTCAGCTATGTTTTTTTGAAAATACTTCGATCCATAGGATTCGAAGGCACTGACTTTTCCCATATTAGAATACGAAATCTTAGTATTTCCCGAACCAATATCAACCATAAAGGATTCAGATTCTAAAACTGAAGGTATAGCACAATTTAAACCGTAAGTACCTTCTTGTTGAGGAGTAACCTCATTGACAAAGTACCCGAGATCCTTAAGATTCTTAGATATTTTAACTACAGAAGGCTCATTCTTTGCACCTGAGCTTACAACGAAATGTATATCCTTACCTTTTACTCCAAAATCTAACATCTTAGCGATATAGTTTTTTAAGCCGGATCTTATATCCATATCTGTTGCCATATTCTCATAAACTAAGCTGGATCCAAATTCAGACTTTTCAAGTTTCCATCTTTTTTGGTCATCTGATAGTACTATAAATGAATTGAAACCTGCAGCTCCTAATTCTACAACACCTCTAAGTTTACCATTTATAGGTTCAGGGGCTGTATAACTAAAAACGGGTCTGTTATCAGGAACATTAGAAGCTTTAGCTTCTTTTCCAGTTTTATCTCCAGTTGTACTAGTTGGCTCTGTGCTCTCTGAAGTTGTAGATTCTGTCTTTTCTGTTTTGCTTAAATTTTCTAGTAGTTGTGGTTGGAACTTTCTTATTGCTAAAAATATTCCTCCCAGAATGAGTGCTACGATTAGAATTCTTGAAAAAGCTGTAAGTCTCATTTTTATAGATTTTTGTTTATAGTTTGAAGTTTAAATAATACCTTTAAAAGTATTAGCTATCAAACATATAAAGCTTTTCTAAAGTTCCGGACTTATTGACTAATTTATTTCAGTAATTATTTCTAGTTTCTGTTATTACTGAATAATTATTTTGGCAGTATTCGTGTTTTTGCCTTGTTTTACCTGGATTAAGACTGTACCTGCTGCTCTTTCTACTTCAATTTCCTTCTTGTATACCCCTGAATTATCTTCAACAGCATCTTTAAATAATTCCTTACCATTCAGATCTACTACTCTAATAGTAAAGGGCTCCTTGTCTCCTTTATAAACTATGGACATTAGACCGGAGTTTGGATTAGGATTGCCTGACAAATAATTTACGCTAAAACTTCTGTTTCTTTTTTGGGTGCTTTCCTCTGATTTTTCTTTTATTATTATCGTTTCCTTTTCATTCATTGCTTTTCTTTCCTGTTCCAATTCCGAAGCTTTCAATTCTTCGAGCTCTGCTTTCTCTTTATTTTGACCAACACCTATACAGTTGACTTTGCATTGCTTAGTTGCAGGCTTTGACAATTCTACTTCCTTAACAATGGTCTCTCCATTTCTTAAAATTTTCAATTTAACTCGATCATTAGGTTCTTTTTGTGACAAGGCTTCAATCAATTCATCAGAATTTGTTACTTTTTTCTTGCCCACCTTAAGTATTAGGTCACCTTCCATAAGACCGGCTTTTTGTGCTCCGGAGCCTTCTATTATATCAGTTATACTCGCGCCATTATTGCCACTTGCGTTTCTAACCCTAACTCCTAACATTGCACGATTGCCTCCATCCTCTAAATTAGCATTGTGACATTCTTTTGAAAAATGTGGGAAGTCCTCAATTGCATTCTCAATTTGTATATTGTGATCTTCATTTATTAAAGATTTATCTTCTGAACTTCCGGCATTTTCAATAATGATTTTAGTTCTTTGTTTGCTCTCTGACTTTGATTTATCTTGAGAAAAAACTGATTGTGCAGAAACAAACAATAAAGTAAATAACAATAACTTTTTCATAATTGAACTATTTTAATTTATGGTTGAAAATTGATTTATACTTTGCAAACTGAAGGAATAACTTAAGAATGTATTTCGAGGATCTTTTATTAAAAAGTATTTATATAATTTTTGTTGTGGATAAACTCTATGCTTACCATCTTTATCAAAAATATAATTGCGATCCTTGAATATGCTAGTGAGTCTCGATGAACTACCCCCGTATTCACTTGGCTTTATTTTATTTACTAAAGATTTAGACATGGTAAAATCGACCTCTTTCATGAATTGCATAGGATCTCCTGAAGCGTTGAATTCATCTTTAATAACAATGAGCGGTTCTGAATTTTCTGCCAAATCAAGCTCGTTAATTTTCAGTTGTGGGTGTTTTTTATCTTTAAAGGCATCTCTCTGTTTCTTAATTATTGGATTCCTTGAAGATTTTTTTTCAGTCCTATTTTCCCTTTTATTTATTACACTTGCAATTTCTTTTTTAACTTTAGCTTGGGCTAAATTAATTGGATTTGTTTGAGCTAATTCTGTCTGCACTTGATTTGGCATGTTATTCATTAGAATCAAAGTGAGTATACCTATAAATATTGGATATAAGAAACCCTGCAGGTTTTTATTTGAATGAGTTTCTAATTGCAGTATACTCTTTACTCTTAAGCCTAGTTGATTTTTAATAGAACTAAATGCAACTATAGGTTTTAGTTGTGGGTTCTCTCCAATTTTTACCAACAATGAGGCATAAGCTAAAGGCTTTGAGATATGCTTTATGACCATTTGGTCTGCACATAATTCCCTTTGAAAACGAATTCGTTTTATAATAAAATGTACCGCGGGATTATAAAACAAAATTATTTCTGTAAAATTACAAACGATATTGATGTACTGATCTTTGGCTTTTAAATGTGCAATTTCATGAATTAGAATAAATTCAGCTTCTTCATGAGTTAAGTTATTGATCCAACTTAAAGGTATTACAAAAATTGGTTTGATGATTCCAGTTACGAAAGCAGAATGTATTCTATCTGAAAACAAAAAGCTAACGTCTTTTAAATAAGCTATTTTTTGCTTAGACTTATTCAAAAGTAATATCCAGTCCTCTGGAAATTTATCCTTCCCTTGTCTGACAATTTTATTAATGTAGTGTTGGGCTATCGTCAATTTAGTCAAGTAACAAATTCCTCCAATAAGCCAAAATATACTTAACCAATGAATCAATTTTGAACTAAACTGAATATCAAAAAAGGTCAATACATCTAGGGAATCTGAAATTAAAAAAGAAGAATTAACGAATAAAGAACAAAGAAGAATAGTGAATAATGAATACTTATAATACTTATGAAGATTTGAAATCGAAAGTGAAGGCCTAAATAATTCTAACAACAAAAGGACAATTACCAGTAAAGAACCAATCCATAGACTTTGTATAATGCTTAAAGCAATATATTCTTGAAAATCTTGAATATTGATGTTCTCTAATATTTTTTTCATTATACCTTCTTATTCTACATCTAAATTATTTTTTAACCTGCTCCATCCTTGCCAGCAATTCCTTTAATTCAGATATCTCACTTGCTGAGGGAGAATAATTACCTAATGCTTGCATAACCATATCCATGGCAGCACCCTCAAAAACCTGTTCTATTAGACTGTCCACCATTCTTGACTTTATGTCCTCTTCAGTGAACGCTGAATTATAGATGTGGAGTTTACCCTGGGGAATCCTGTTTAATAATCCTTTGTCTGCCATGATTTGCATGATCTTCAAAGTGGTTGTATAGCCTCTTGCCTTTTTCTCATTGAGAACGGTGTTGATATCTTTAACCGTAGATGCGCCTTGCTTCCAGAAGACTTGCAAAATCTCCATTTCAGAGTTAGTTGGTTTAAGTAGGCTTTCAGACATTGTTTATATATGATAAGTTAACAAGGCAAATATAATCTAAACTCGTTTAATACGAACAACTTCGTATTAGATTTAAGTTAAAATAATATTAAAATTAGACTAGTTGACTAATCTTAACTACTTTTAAGCCGAATTTCAATTCAGGATAATTCTTGGTATCTCACCAAAGGGTTTGTTTTTTATTACTTGTATTTTAAATAAATAAATAGTGATGAATAAACTTAACTCCCTGAACGCTCAAAAAGCCATTTTTTTACTCCTTTTGCTTTGCTTCTCTTATCAAGCGCAAGGACAGCTTAGAATTAGACATTTACTTGGTCTATTGAAACCAAGCATTTGTAATTCAAATCCTATAATTCATTGTCCTCCCAAATTTGCTGCCTGTCCGAGTGCGTCCTTATTGCCCTCGAATACTGGATTTGCAACTGGCGAACCCGGAGGACCGGATTGCTCCTTTCCAATCATAAGTTTTTATGATGACACCCTTAATTTAGGTACTTGTCCCGGTGCAATTAAATTAATGCGGGTGTGGATTGCAACTGATCCTCAGAACAATCTTCTGAATTCCTCCTGTACTCAAATCATTGAACTCTCAGACACCATTGCTCCAGTAATTAGCAATTGTCCCGCAAACTTAACCGTTTCATCTGGACCAAACTGCAAAGCCAATGTGTCCTGGATTGCACCAAATGTTAGTGACAACTGTGGTAAACTTTTTCTTACTGTCAGTCATATCAGTGGGGATGCTTTTCCAATTGGAATAACTACTATTACCTATACAGCGAGTGACCTCTGTAATAATATAAGCCAATGTAGTTTTACCATTACAGTGATCGGAAACTGTTGTAAGAACAATCCAATCCTAACCTGTCCATCTAATTTTTCCGGCTGCCCTACAGATAGTCTAGTTCCTTCCACAACAGGCAACCCAATTGTTATGCCCGGAGGACCTTTCTGTTCGAGTCCAATAGTTAAATATACTGATTCCATAATTTCTTCCGGTCCTTGTCTCGGAGCAATTCATTTAATTCGAACATGGAAAGCATTTGACCCTTTTGATTCCACATTGAACGCAAGTTGCAAACAAGAAATTGAATTAAAAGATACCCAAGCTCCTACAATCAGCAATGTCCCTTCAAACATTACAGTTAGTCCAGGTTTGGATTGCAAGGCAACTGTACAATGGGTTCTTCCTATTGGAAATGATCAATGTGGCAAACCAACTCTTGTCTCTTCACACCAGCCAGGTTCTCAATTCTCAGAAGGAACTACCATAGTAGTTTATACTGTAACTGATGTTTGCGGAAATACCGCAAGCGCATCCTTTCAAATTACTGTGAGTACCTGCTGTTCAAATCCTCCAATTCTACAATGTCCTCTTAACTATTCATCTTGCCCTGGAAGCTCTACGGATCCTAACATTACTGGTCAAGCTATAGCAACCAAATCTCAAATTGGTTGTGGAACTCCTATTCTGACTTATTCAGACAGTGTAATTAATTTCTCTTGTCCTGGCTCAAAATTAATTTTTAGAAAATGGAAAGCTACGGATCCGAATAATCCATTAATTTTTTCAAGCTGTACACAGTACGTTGAATTAAAAGATGATTCACCTCCGGTCTTTACTTCTTGTCCTACAAACATAACTGTTAATACAAATACGCTTGATTGTAAAGCAACTGTCCAATGGCAGGTCCCTCAACTTACTGACAATTGCAGTCAAACTATTAATCTTATTTCAAATTATACTCCGGGTACTGCATTCCCTGTTGGTGTTACTACAATTATTTATACCGCCAATGATGGATGTAACAATACGATTCAACACAGCTTTACAATCACAGTTATCAATACTTGTTGCAATGGTATTCCAAAAATAATTTGTCCTCCTGATTATAAGGGCTGTCCTGCAGAACACTGTGGAACTAATGTATCTGGTACAGCTACAGGTAATCCTTCAGATCCAACATGTCCTGTTCCCATCATTAGCTATCGGGACTCCTTACTCAATGTTTATTCTTATTGTCCAAATGCAAAAAGATTTATCCGAATATGGAGAGCTGCTGATCCGAATGATCCAAAGAAATATGTTGTATGCAATCAATTGATTGAGTTGTTAGATAAAATTCCACCGGTATGGAGTTATTGTCCACCGGATATCACTGTACAAGCATATGGAGCTTGTGAAAAAATAGTCTATTGGACTCCACCAACTGCTATAGACAATTGTAGTTCTTTTGTACAGATAACAAGCAATTATACTCCGGGTCAAACCTTTCCAACTGGTACTACAGTTGTAGTTTATACTGCAAAAGACGAATGTGGAAATTACATTACACACTCCTTTAAAATTAATGTTATAGGTAGTGGTTTGAGTCTTGAATGTCCTTCGGATATTGTTGTAGAAAGAACTGATCCCAATCTTCCTGGGGCTTATGTTAGTTGGTATACACCCAAGGTTACAACTT
Organism: Saprospiraceae bacterium; assembly: GCA_040006775.1. Lineage (GTDB taxonomy): Bacteria > Bacteroidota > Bacteroidia > Chitinophagales > Saprospiraceae > Vicinibacter. The sequence continues at coordinate 21,053 of JBDTWI010000008.1, read as the reverse complement.
GTGGAAATTGTAAGGATTCATTGAAAGGTTTTATATACATGGGAACTTACAATGGTAGTCAGTATTTCTGCTCACTGACCACTGCAACTTGGAATGAAGCAAACAACTATTGTAAAAGTATTGGTGCAAATCTTGCTGTAATAAATAGTCAAGCTGAAAATAATTATATCGCGAGCAAATTAATGGGAGCGACTGCTTACATAGGTTTGCATGATTCGAATGTTGAAGGATTATTTGAATGGGTAGATAATTCAAATACGAATTTCATTAATTGGTATCCAGGCCAACCAAATAATGCCAATGGAGATCAGGATTATGTTGAGATCTTACCTGATGGTACATGGAATGATCAGTATACCAACACGTATAGAGAGTTTATTTGTGAAATTCCATGCTATACACTTAAACAGATCGAAGGACCTTATTCAGGATCACTATTTAAATGTGGAACTACAAAGGTTAGTTATGTAGCAACCCAGGGTAACTATAAAGATACCTGCAGTTTTAATGTGACAGTAAAATGCAGTGGAAATAAATACTGTGATTCAAAAGCTCAAAGTTGTGGTAGTCTCTGGATAAAAAACGTAAGTTTATCAAACATAAATAATACTACCGGACCAAGTAATGGATACGTTTATTATCCTTCACCTTGTGGAGAACTTAAATGGGGTAAATCTTATAACTTATGCTTGACCCCGGGATTTAGCACTATTGCTTATACGGTATATTGGAAAGTGTGGATAGATTATAATGGAGACGGAGATTTCTACGATCAGGATGAATTGGTTGCTTATGGAAACGGCAGTTCAACCTTATGTGGAAATATTACTTTACCATGGAATTGTCAATGTCCAATGATCAATACAAGAATGAGAGTATCGATGTCCTATGGTTCTTATCCTGGGAATCCGTGTTGCTCAATTGGATATGGTGAGGTTGAAGATTACTGTATAAACATCAGTAAAAATAATTTAGGACCGGATAAGACAAATTCAATTTCGAAACCAATTAATCCAAAGGAGTTAGCTGAAAGTTCTTATAACAATACAGATTTATTAGAAAGGGATAAAGAAATCGGAAGTTCAGAAATTAATTCCATTGAGATCTTACCTAATCCTGCAAATAATTATATCTCCATTTTGTCAACAACTAAGCTAGTAAATTCGCTACATGTTTATAATTATGAAGGAAAACAAATTCTTCAAATGAACTTTACAGAATCTGCACAACTAGATATTAGTGACTGGAAAGATGGAATTTATTTATTTGTTACGGAAACAAACAATGGTATTAGAAATCTTAAAAAGATAAGTGTAATGCATTAACTTCGATTGGAATTAATTCCAGAAGAGCAAATTAAATGTACTGATTTAGATATTTTTTGCAAGAAGCCGATTCCAAAGGTATGGGGATCGGCTTTATTTTATGTACCGATTGGAATTATATTTTATGCTCGTAATGATTTGATCAAAAATTCAATTTTGGTCATTGGACTAAGTTGCAAATCATTGCGGTATTAGTGCTTAGAAAACCATTCTAATACTTTACAAATTTAAAGTATTTGGAATTTTGATTTTTATCAAATACAACTAAATGGTAAACTCCAACACTTAGATTGCTTAATGAAATGATCCCACCAAATGGTAACTTTCCTTTTGAAAGTATGCATCCCAAGTTGTTGAATATAGAATATTCTGCATACTTATTTAAGTTTCCATCTTCATCCTTGAGTATGATTAAATCATTGGAGAAGTTATAATTCAATTTCAAGCCTTTGTCTAATTTTGGATTCTTAACATTAATAGATAAATCTGTTGTATTTGTATAAATTCCATCCATTGCTAGACTTAAAAAAATCTGATTGTCTTTACCTACTACTGCTGATTTAATCAACCATGAATCATCTGGACTGTGACCGAGCCCAGTGTAACTGTAAGTATATTGGAATGAACTATCGTTCATTGTGAATAAAATTAAAGGTTGGTCTAGTCCAGATGTTAATTCTGAGTATCCAATAATTGAACCAGATGAAAGAGATTTCATAGAGTAAGATTTTTTATCAAAATCAGGGCTTATTACATCTAGTTCAGCTGCATTATTAAGAATAAAAACTTTGTACTCATTATTATATTTCAGTGGATTGCCTCGAGCTGAGACAAGAAACCGCCCATCATTTAGCTTGATCACTTCATTAATATCTCTCAATTGACTAAATCTTGGATCGGTCTTCCAAGTTTTGCCTTTATCAGATGAAATCATCACCTCAAAAGGTTCACCATAATTAAACTTTGAATTATAAATCAACCAATTTCCTTGCTGATCAACCAACGTTTCCATACTTGGGAAAGTTTGATCAATGCGCTTTGCAGGTGTTGTAGTAGTTTGCCAGCTTTTGCCATCATCTTCAGAATAAAAGTTTATATTCTGTGGAGAAACACCTTCTATTATTCCTTCCAGTATCAGATCTTTTCCGATAGCATAACAGTGATAAACTTTGACGTTTGGTTTTATTACACTGCTTGTAAGGATATTATCCCAAGTATTCGTAGAAGGATTGTGAATGAATACTTCCTTATTAAGTATAATTGCAACGGCATTGCCTTCATTGTTTATAGCAAGCCCATTCACCTCATAGCCGAAGAGTTTCAGATATCTCCAAGTTTTACCTTGGTTTTCGCTTATAACATACCTTGTCTTTTGCCATGTATCACACGGTCGGAATCCATAGAGTCTACCCTCCTTATCAGCCTTTAGGTCAATTATATTTTCAAGATGTATATCTAATTCAACCTCTTTCCATTGTTTAAATTTGGGGGAAAAAGAATACACTCTTGATGCGCCACATATAGTTTCATAGGAGATAATTGCAGATAAGGAGTCTTTGAAGCAATAATGATAGCTAACGTCATTTTCATCTGACAAGGGGAGGTTTTGGCTCATTTGAAAGCATTTGAACCATTTATTTATTTGAATTCCATCTGTCATAAATATTCCCGAGTTAGTCAAAATAAATACCTCTCCAGAAGCTGTTAATTGAATTGAATTGATATATTTTGGTTCTCCATTACTTTCTAAGTATTCCTCTTTATAAGAAAAAGGATTATCAAATCTAGCACATAAGATACGATTCGAAGATGCTCGATACACAACTGATCCATTCTCTGACACAACAATATCCTCAGGTCGGATATCGTCAAAAAACATAGAATGCAATTTGAATTCCCCCGTTTTTGAATTAAATTTCACTATTCTAAATGTATCCTTTGAAGAAAAATTACGAGCTACAATATAATTATTCTCTGTGTTGTACATAAAGGTCTGCAATAAGTAAGACGTTGATATAATTTTATTAAATCTTTCTAATTCTAAATTTAAATTAATTGGAAAAATATTATCACCCTCAACATAAAATAAGTTACCTTCTTTATCAATCTTCGTGAATTTTGGTACCAGAAAGACTCCAGCTTTTTGTTTTATCAACTTACTTTCATTTCCTAAATTATAGAGTTCAGTTCCACGGGAATTTGGATAATTAATTACCACCAATTCGTCATTAACAAGTTCTAGACTTTTCAAAGAATAATTTGAATACTTAGTTTCAAATGGCCCCAAAGCTTTCCAACTTACTCCACTATCCCTAGATTCAAATATTTCATGTGTTTTCCTAAGGCTCAAATAATAGCTATTATCCTTAAGTATTGCTATATCATCAACTTCAAAGTAAGGTTCTGTTAAGGTTGACTTCCATTGGTTCTGTGATGTAATAGTCGAAAGCAACATTAGAAAGAAGACAAAAGTAAATGGATTACGCATATCTATTAATGATCGTTACAGGTACAAGAATAATAGTCTACATGAATATATATCTCTAAATTATAACAATCACCAATATAGGTGCATTCTTCTCCAAAGTCGATAATGTAGAAATAAATATCTTTAATAAGTGCGAGCTGATTTCCACAATACGGTCTATTGGCTAAAGCAGAGGATCTTGCAGAAATCAACATTAAATCCTGAAGTGCAACGTCTGCGTAATTACACATGGTTCCAAAGCTACCACAATCATAAGGATAACAATCCTCCCTAGAGTCACAATAGATCCATGGATTAATATACTGACTATTGATAAGGTAAGAAGTTAATAAATTTGTATTAAAATAGCTTATGCAGCATTGGGGTGAGCATTGCGTTGGTGGTGGACATCCCATGACCACAGAGTTTAATTCTGCCACCAATGCGTACGCAAATGCTCCATTACTAATATAAGCGCAAGGATCTACATCATGGCGCGTACATGCCACATTCGGATAAAAATATGGTTGACTATTTTCAAATTTTAATTTGCTTTCAGGTTTATAATCTTTCTTAATAAAATTATTTAATCCTAAAACAAGAAAAATAAATGGAACAATTGAAAAATGAATGAAATCTCCTTTTGATAGGCTTACTTGTCTTTTAAAAATTTGGTTGGTTGGTTGATTCATAATAATGTATAATTATAAATAATATAAAAACATATTTTATTTTTAAACTGAAAATCAGATTCTAATACTTTACAAATTTAAAATATTTGGAATTTTGATTTTTATCTAATACAACTAAATGATAAACTCCAATACTTAGATTGCTTATAGAAATGATTCCACCAAATGGTAACTTTCCTTTTGAAAGAACACATCCCAAGTTGTTGAATATGGAATATTCTGTATACTTATTTAAGTTTCTATCTTCATCCTTGAGTATGATTAAATCATTAGAGAAATTAGAATTCAATGTCAAGCCTTTGTCTGATTTTGGATTCTTAACATTAATGGATAAATCTGTAGTATTTGTATAAATTCCATCCATCGCTAGACTCAGAAAAATCTGATTGTCTTTACCTACTACTGCTGATTTGATAAGCCATGAATCATCTGGACTGTGTCCAAGTCCTGAATAACTTTTAGTATATTGAAATGAACTATCTTTCTCAGATACTAAGAGCAGATTTTGGTCTAATCCATCTAATATATCATTGTATCCTATCACTGAACCATTTAAATAGATTTTAAGAGAGTATGTTGATTTATACAAATCTTGAAATAATAATTGAGTTCCATTTATTTTGTCATCAAGTATGAAAAGTTTGAAGTCTTCATTGTACATTAATGGATTGCCTTTTGCAGAGACCAGAAAACGACCATCATTTAACTTAAGGACTTCATTAATCTCTCTAAACTGATTAAACCTTGGATCTAGATTCCATGTCTTTCCTTTATCAGATGAAATCATTACGTCAAAAGATTCACCATGATTAAATATTGAATTATAAATCAACCAATTTCCTTCCTGGTCTACCAGTGTTTCCATGCTTGGAAAAATGCCATCTATCAATTTTACTGGAGCACTAGTAATTTGCCAGCTTTTACCGGCGTCTTCAGAATAATAGTAAATTTGCTTTTGTGGAGAAAAACTAGAAACTATTCCTTCCAGAATCAGATCTTTTCCGAGAGCATAACAGTGATAAACCATAACATTGGGTTTTATAACACTGCTCGTAAGGATATTATCCCAGCTATTAGTAGAAGGATTGTGAATGAATACTTCTTTATTCAGTATAATTGCAACTGCGTTGCCTTCTTTGTTTATAGCAAGCCCATTTACATCATAGCCATAGAGCTTCAAATATCTCCAAGTCTTGCCTTGATCTTCACTTATAACATACCTTGTCTTTAACCAAGAATCACATGGTCGAAATCCATAGAGCCTTCCCTCCTTGTCAGCCTTTAGATCGATGATATTTTCAAGATGTATATCCAATTCAACATCTTTCCACTGATTAAATTTTGGAGAAAAACAAAACACTCTCGATGCACCACATATAGTTCCATATGAAATAATTGCTGATAGAGAATCTTTGAAATAAAAATAATTGTTAAAGTCATTGTCATCAGGAAAAGATAAGTCCTTACTCATCTTATAACATTTGACCCATTGATCTAGATGAATTCCATTGGTCATATAAATTCCCGAATTGCTTAATATAAAAATTTCACCATTAGCTGATAATTGAAGAGAATAAATATATTCAATTTCACCAGTGCTATCAATTGATGCTTGCCTATAAGAAAATGGGTCCTTAAATTGTGCATAAAGAACACGATTTGTTCCTATACGATACACTATTGATCCATTCTCTGATATAACAATATCCTCAGGTCGAATGTCATCAAAAAACATAGAATGCAATTTGTATTCTCCAGTTTTAGAATTAAATTTCAATATTCTGAAGGTATCTTTAGTAGAAAAATTACGGAGTACGACATAGTTATTCTCTGTGGTGTACAGAAAGGACTCTTGTATATAAGAGGCAACTAATATTGGATTTTTTCTATCTACTTTGAAGTCTGAATTAATAGGATAAATATGATCCCCCTCAACTGAGAATAAATTACCCTCCTTATCGATTCTGGTATAATTTTGATTCAGAGAAATACCAGATTTTTGTTTTATCAGATTTTCATAACTTCCTGGTTTATACAGTATAGTTTTATTCTTACGGGTATAATGAGTTATTAACAATTCATCGTTAACTATATCAAGGCTTTTCGAAGCAATATTAGTAAATTTATCCTCAAATGGTGCAAGGACTTTCCAACTGGCTCCACTATCTCTTGATACAAATATTTCATGTGTTTTCCTAAGGCTCAAATAATAGCTGTTATCCTTAAGTATAGCTATATCATCAACTTCAAAATAAGGTTCTGTTAAGGTCGATTTCCATTGGTTCTGTGAACTTATTATCGAAGGTAGGATAAACAACAAGATTAGTATTATTGGATTGCGCATATATGGTATTTTTCGTTCCAATTACAAATATAATAATTTTGAATACCGATTGGAAATATTTTTTAGTCGAAATTAAGGAAATTAATTCCAGACGAACAAATTAAATGTACTGATTTAGATATTTTTCGCAAAAAGCCGATTCCAAAGCTATGGGAGTCGGCTTTATTTTTTATACTTGAAATTTATTTTAGATTCTAAGTATGTAATCATCCTAATCCCAAAGAGCTGTAATTATTTAAACCTTCTGATTCATCTGCAGAATTAAAAAATATCAACCGCGATGAATGTTTGAAAGATCTTTTACGCCAAAACAAAGATTATAATGAATCTGTTTTAATGACATAATTAAATTAAAGTATTACATTTGTTATATGACTTCTTCTCCACAGAATATAGATAATCTTCATCGACAATTTAGGGGGTTAATTTGCTAAGGTCTGTAGTGGTCATCGCAGGAACAGTATACGAAGAATTAAGTTGTTGAAAGAAGATTATTATATATCGGGATATTAATCGCTTTGATTGGTCTTTTGACCCACAATTGAAACCTAAAGAAAACAGAATATTAATACAAGGAAAACAGTAGTAATAAATTTCATATCATGATAATTCGATCTATAATGACTACTTTTTTTATTCTTTATTATCAATTAAATTGTACAGGAAATATAATTCAAAGGATAGATAAAGTATTTAACAATAGTTTCAATAGAGCAACAACGATTGATTCAATTACCATTTGTAATGAAATGGTAATTCCTGTAGACTATGAAAAAGTCTTTTACTTCAATCAAGAAGATTCTATAGATTATCTAATAAGGGAATTGTATGACTCATGTGAATTTATTAGTTTTGAAGAAATACATAATTTATATGCCAACTACTCCTTCTTTTTTCTCAATAGTTGGGGTAAATTTTATTATAAAAATTTAAATTTATGTTTACCAGGTGAAAAGACATTTGAAATATTAATAGCTCTGAGAAATATAAATCATATAAAGTATATTCAACAACTAAAAAAAAATAAGATAGATTTATTTTCGTATTACTACAATATATTAAAATTTGACTATAACTATTTTAATGATCATAAAATTGATACTACTATTTATTCTTTAAGGCCACACGATCTTAACGCAGTGAATTATTTTTTACTCAAAACTAATCATTGGCCGTTTGATAACGGTGTTGCATACTACAAGCTTGAATTGATTCAAAACATAGAAATAGAATTATTTAACTGGATAAAAGATTTTGATATGTTAAGAGCAAAACAAGGGCAATTTGTTGATTTTGATTTGTGGAAATTCAGCAATGCAACAACTTATTTAACTAATCGAAATAATGCATCTGATTTAAGTTATTTTAGAGCAAATATGCAAAAATGGTTTGAATGTAATTACTACACTACTATGCTAGAATTAATAGGCAATACTAAAGATGATAAATTTATTTACGATTATATTTATTATTTCATTAAAATGAAACTTACTGATAAATTTTATCAGGATAAAAAATATATTTTTTATACGGTCTGTGAAGAAATGAAAAAATGTTTTAATAGTGAACAATTAATTCTTTTCGTGCTCAAAAATATTATTGATAATAATAAACAGGATGAAATAAAATATTTAGAAATATTAAAATATTTACAAGGAGAAGTATTCTCAAATTATATTAATACTGAACTCTTTAATGAGAAAAATTCAACTTCAATTCATAATAAATTACAAGAGATAAATTTATTCAAATTTAACTCTAATTTATTTCCAAAGTGACTTTGTAAATTAGATATTTTAAATTCAACTTTGTTAACTTTAAAATATTTATATTAAAAAAGCACTAGCTTAATTAGTTTGATAATTATTTTACGATTAATGATATTTTATTTTCTATGTTCTGCTTAAGAAAAACTTCTAAGAGATAATGAGTAAATTAAGAGTAAATCAATAACTCGAAAGTTGATTTACATCATGTGTCCACTTTATAAAAAAATAAATTCTATCTTTTTATTTCTGTGTTATTTTTCTGCATATCTCTTTCGATGATACTTGAAATCTGATCAACTTTAAGATTCTTTCCGATTATTTTTCTCTCCTTGTTCAGGATATAGATTTCCGGTGTAATGTCGACGAAATATTTTCCATAAATTGTTCGATTGGTTGGGTCTCTTACGTTGACCCAATCTTGCATTCTATTTAAAGCAATAAAATCTTTCCATTCTTGTTCTGTGGAATTCAATACAATTGCGAATACTTGCAATCCTTTAGATTTCCATTGGTCGTAAAATTGACGCAACAAAGGAGTTTCTTTTTGACAATGTTCGCATTTGGTGTCATACATGTATACGACGATGTATGGCGTTTGAATTTCGTAAATGGATTTGGTCTGACCAAACTGATCTGTAGAGATGACATCTGGTCCCTTTCTATTGAGCAAACTGGCTTGCATTTCGGAAGCCTTTTTTCTTACATCTGCGAGTTCTTTATCATTGTACCAACTCGCATATTCTTTGGTAAAGTACTTGTCAATTACATGAACAAAAACCGCCTCCCCATCCATTACTGCTGTCTTGGTTGGTTGATATTTGATGACCAACCAATTGCTTATGAATTTAAACATCTCCAGATTAACTAAAGACTTCTGAATGATAAAATCTGCCTGTCTTATAATTGAATCCGGATTCTGTAAGGTGAGATCATTTATAAATGTTTTGAGTTTGTTGGCAATTACAGGAGTGTACAACAATCTCTCATCGGACATATCTACATTATCCCAGAATTGTGCTCTGAATAATTCCAATTGACGGGTAGTGTCGAGATCGCCGTTTTTCTTTCTTATATCAATGGGTTCTGGATTCTGTCCTGAGAGTTTAAATTTGGTATAAAAACTGTTTGGGTAATCTTTTTCGATCATTGCAAGATGATCTTTTCTCTCTGTTGCCAATTTATCTAATTCATTTTTACAAGAGACATAAATTGGATCTGTTTTTTCTTTTCCACTCATTAATTTGCTTACTGAATCTGCAACAATTTCCTGATGCAATTGCATTTTGATGGACTGATACAACAATTCATTGTCTATTGAACCTTCAACTAATGCGGCTTTGAAGAGATCTGATTTTTTTGTATGAATACTAAAATCCTGATCCTTATCCACAATCATATGAATGTTCGTATAATCAGGCAAGATGATATAAAAATATCCCGGTTTGAGTGGTTTCTTTCTTTTGAATTCAAAATAACCTTTGTCATTGGCTATCGTTGAATCGGCGAGATAATTCTGATCTGCGAAAGCACCAATCAAAGTAACTTTTCCAGCACTCATTCCCTCAATATAAAAACGAATGTTGCAACTGTCCTTTTGAGCATGAACTAGCTCAAAATTTAGAATGAAAAGCAGCATACTTAGGAATAAACCTCTTGTAAGCAAGGAGTGAATATGATGTATTTTTATTTGCACAATTTAAGCTTTTAAACGCAAAAATATAAAGAATAGATCCCCGAATATTTTAAACAAATGTTAAAAATTTGGCTTAAGGAAAAATCCTTTGACAGAAACTATAGAAAATTGAATGCCTAATGAATCGCTGTAAGTCATTATCAAACAAATCATACTAAATGTTTCAATTGAAAATATTTATATTCAATTGAAATTTTACATCAGTTAAAAATAATAATATCTAGTCTTTCTTAAATGATAAGTTCACAGAAAGTCAATTCTCTTAGCAATAAATCAAAACTTTCAGATTTCTAACATCATTCAAATCCGGTCTTCTCTTTTACAATTTGGTTTAAGGATTTTATACGTGTGAAAATGAGTATTCCACCTATAAACGCGGCAATTACAAGGATCAGGAAGAACATTTTTTTATCTGTAAAATCATCCCAGAAACTTGTCATTACACCTGCAATCTTTCCACCGATTGAAGTAGATAAGAAAAATCCTCCCATCATTAGAGCTGTAAGTCTTGCAGGAGCTAACTTAGAAACAAGGGAGAGACCCATTGGACTCAGGAATATTTCGCTGATTGTAAAAATAAAATAGGTCAACCAAAGCCAACCAGCAGAAGCCTTATGTGTATAAATCGAAGGCACAGAAAGTATTGCAAATACCATAACTAAAGCTGAAAGTCCCGAGATAAATAAGGCCATTCCAAACTTGGACATGGTGGTAGGTTCTTTATTTCTCTTGCGCAGCCAACTAAAAAATGGTACAAAAAATAAGGTCAACACGACAATGAAAAGTGGGTTTATGGATTGAAACAATTCCGTATTGGTTAGTTTTAGATCTTTTCCGTTTGGCCAATTTTCTTTTGGAACATTTACAAAATATGGATCAGGTCCCATCTCCTGAACTACCTTTCCTTCATTATCCTTGACTTCTCTCATAAAAGGATCAAGTTTGTTCACCATTCTAAGTGTATCCGTGACCCTTTGCATAGGAAAAATAGCTCCTGTTATTTCTGCTGTAGTTGCTGATGCTTCTCTATCTGTGTGTTTTTCCGCCCAAAGAGTTAGACCCGTTGCGTTTTGATTGTATATGGTCCAGAAGGCAACAGAAATTGCGAAAATGAAAAGTAATGCGCCAATTCCTTTTTTGTCTTGACCTGTTGCCTTAATCCATAGTGAAATATAAAATGCAATAATGGGTAGACAGGCAAAAATAAATGCATCATTTGCTTGGGTTCCCATAATTGTTGAACCAAATATTTTTAATGGTAATATCCATCCAAGTATTGCTGCAATTATTGCCGGTAAAAAAACTGTTTTAAAAATCTGACCCAAAGGCATATCCTCAGGTTGAATGGGCTTCTTGATATTTGCTTCAGAAATTTCTCTATTCTTTAATGAAGTACTAAGAATAATTAATCCAATGATTAAACCAACTCCAGCAGCACCAAATGCATATCCCCATCCATAAGCATTTCGCAAATAAGCAGCAACAAAGTTGCACACGAATGCACCTATATTTATACCCATATAAAAAATGTTATAGGCATTATCTTTTAAAGGTTTGAGATCTTCTCTGTTGTATATATTTCCAAGTAAAGTTGAAATATTAGGTTTGAAAAAACCATTTCCAATAATGATACAGGTCAATGAAACAAACATCGCAGTATCTCCCGGCAAGGATAGTCCTAAATATCCCGCTGCCATGAGTGATCCACCAATAAATATGGATTTGATATAACCAAGGTATCTATCGGCGATAAGACCTCCAATAAATGGAGTCAGGTAAACTAAAGCGATAAAACTTCCAACGATATCAGCGCCAATCTTTCCAGATAAACCTTTACCACCTGTAGTAGCATCAGTTAAATAGATCAATAAAATTCCTACCATTAGGTAGTAGGCAAATCTCTCCCACATTTCTGTAAAAAACAGGACAAATAATGCCTTAGGATGCTTTCCAATTGATGATACTTCAGTCATTTGTAATTCTTTTGATTTGATAAAATGGATACTCTGTGGTAAAAATAGCAGGTTTTTAGCAATTAGAGCAATATGAATGTTTCTTCCCTGAATAGAAATTGGCAGCCTTCTCCTTAAGCTAAGTTATCCCAAAAGAGTTAAAATTATTAATTCTATCTTGATTAGTTAAATGGCTTCTCTAATTGCTTGATTTAAATGTCTTGAATACTTAATTATTTAAATCTTATGTATTCCTATAGAATTGTTGATCATAAAAAATAAAACCACTAATTGAATAATCATCTAAAGGATAGAAATTATAGAAGTGAATTATTAAAAATCAAATTGAAATAAGTCCAGAATAGACTATATCCTAATTACAGAAGATAAATTATAAGGTGAAAAGAGAATCAAATCAGTCCATGTTTATTTAATAAAAACATAGACTGATTTGATTGTACAAGTAAATATTTTGATCTACTAATAGAAAGTAGTTCTGTTGTCTTTAAGTTTGTAAGACTTCTTAAGCCCTTGCATCAAATAAGTTGGTATTGTATTCACAGCAGGATGTTTATAAAACCTTTTAAAAGTTTCTAAATTAGCTGCAACACCTGGATCCGTTTTACTTGTTAATTGGAGAATATAAGCTCCCCCATCACCTTTATAAGGTCCACCTACCTGACCTGGAGCCAATTTGAATGCATAAGTTACAACATCCGGTTCAAGACCATAATGAGGAACTTGTTGACCATTAGTAGTTGTTTCAATTGCAGTATCTACTTGAGATTTGAACTCACCATATTCTGCTTTCAATTCATTAACTGGTCCGATAACTTTTTTAATGTAAGCAAATTTTTTCTCTTTCTTTATTTCTTCTTCAACACGCTCTCTTGCGGCTGCTGGCTTTAATAAACCTTTGGGATTAATTGCTGCAACACCTGCAATGACATATTTATTTGTATATTTCTTCACGCCATCTTGAACAGAATAAACCTCAGGAGAAACCATTCCTACTTTTGTCTTAGCTTCGAAAGCCCAACGAATTATTTCTCTTGATGTAGCATTGCCTTCCTCACCTAACTTCTTTAATTTGTAATCATTCGCTTTTATTTCACCTGCATAATTCATTACATAAGTCTTACCATCCAATATGGCTTTATTCAAACTTTCTAACTTAGGATGTTCTTCCACAAGTTTTTGAGCTTCCTCTAGTTTGGTATTAAGAATTTCATCACCAGGCATAATGGTTTCACTAATTGTACCAATTTGCATAGCTGTTTGGTTAAGAATGTATTTCTCGTCTGTAATTTCCAACAAGTGCAAACCAAATTGAGAAGCAAATATTGAAAGTTTACCTTTTACTCCAGTAAAGAATAATTTGTTATTAATTTCTTTAACCATCATACCCTGAGAGGCAAATCCAATATCACCTCCTTTAATTCCTGAACCAGGATCTTGACTAAATTTCATTGCAAGAGAATCAAATCTTCCTTTACCGGTTTCAATCACCGTTTTAATACTATCCAACAACCTAACTGCATCCTGATATTCTTGTCTAGTTGTAACTCTTCTTAGTATGTGTCTGGATTTGACAGAATCCGCTAAGATTTTCTTTGCGATAATTTTTGTAATACAAAATTCTCCCTTGTTAATATAGGGTCCCAGCACATCACCCACGCTAAATGTGATAATTGTATCCTTAATTGCATCTGGAATATTAGCATACTTAATATAAGTTTCGTCCCATTTGCCAAGATTGGTAACTATGTATAATGAATCTTTAGTTGTATTTCTAAATCCTTCAACTTTGTCAGCTACCAATTTTGCAATAGAATTAGAATCCTCAGAAGTTGGTATGACATCGATCATACAGTATTGGATATCTCTTGATTCTTCGTCGTTGGTAAATGCATCAGCTTTATTTTTAATATAAGCACTAATGTCTTCATCTGTAACTGCACCTATTTCTTCATCCTTGATTAGGTTGTATGCAATTCGTGTAAATAAGAAGTTGATTTTTTGATTGCTCTCTAGAAAATGTCTCTCAACCATGAAATTCGGCATGAACAAGGCACCTTTTACTAGTCCAGTAATTTTAGATTGGAGTCTGTCTTTTATAATTTCTTTTTCTTGAACCTTCCAAAAATCAATTGCTTCTTTTGGTAAGGAATTCGCTTCAACACCAGTTTGAAATTGATTTAACTGTTCACGTGCAATCTGTCCTGTATTTGGGTCTCTAAAATTTCTTTGAATAATCGGAGAAAGGTCATTTCCAAATTCAAGTTCTTTGAGCTCCGCATCACTTATCGCTAAACCATTTTTAGAAGCTTCTTTTTCAAGTATGGCTTTTTCTACCAATTGATTCCAAACGTATTCTTTTCTACCAAAGTAATCTACATCTGTAGCGTTTCGATAAAGTATACTTTCAGTTTGTTGAAATTCCTTCCAGCTTATGTTTTGACCAGCAACCGATGCAACATTTTCACGATTACTAAAAAACCAGGAAGACTTACCTGATGTCATATCCATAACTATAAAGCCTAATAAGGCCAAAGCCATTAATATGGTCACAATCCAAAGGCGTTTTCTAATACTTGTTATTAATCCCATTTTGAAGAAACTTAGTTAATTGATTATCAATTATATATGTAAAAAAAATTCAGAAATTTTACTTTTTAAAAAAGTTTTGCAAAGGTAAGTCAACAGCGTCTGATTTTCAAACCAAGAGGCTAAAAATAGCAGAATTAATACTCCTCTCTACCGGTTATTCTCCCTCCTTAGCTGGTTCAATTTTAAAGTAGTCAATGAGCTTTCTGGTGAGGTGATTGCCAATTATTGCTTGTAATTCTAATTCTGTAGAATTTTTTATTCGTTGAAATGAACCTAATTGCATTAATAATTTCGTTTTTGTTTTATCTCCAATACCTTTTATTCCATCCAATTCAGATTTTAGCATAGATTTAGATCTTTTATCTCTATGAAAGCCAATTCCAAATCTATGTGCCTCATTTCTCAATTGTTGGATGAGCTTTAAGGATTCTGATTTCTTATTGATGTGCAAAGGAATTGGATCTTCCGGAAAGTAAATTTCCTCTAATTTTTTAGCAATTCCAATGACGCTTATTTTATCTCTTAGGTTCAAAAGGTCAATGGACTTCATTGCCGAAGAAAGCTGTCCTTTTCCTCCATCAATGATTATAAGTTGTGGTAAACTTTGTTCTTCCTCTTGCATTCGTTTATATCTTCGATAAACTACTTCTTCCATGGAGGCAAAATCATTTGGACCTTCAACTGATTTAATATTAAAATGTCTGTAATCTTTTTTAAAAGGTTTTGCATTTCGAAATACAACACAAGCGGCAACAGGATGTGTTCCTTGAATATTTGAATTGTCGAAACATTCAATATGAAGAGGTATGTCATTCATCTGTAGATCTTCTTTCAATTTTGTTAGGATTCTTTCTGCAGGTGTAATTCGCTTTGTCCTATTCATAATTTCTCTCTGCCTTTGCAATTTGAAATACTGTGCGTTTTTTTCAGAGAGCTCCAATAGTTTTTTCTTGTCACCAATTCTGGGAACTGTAATTTCAATTCCTGGTTCAACAAGGAGATTAGGAAATTGTACAATTACTTCATTAGCCACACTTTTGAATTGTTTTCGAATTTTTTCTATTGCCAAGGATAATATTACTTCTGGTTCTTCATCCAGGTTTTTTTCTGCTTCAATAGTAATGGTCTGATGTATGGCTCCATGAATGACTTTTAAATAATTTATATAACAAATTTCCTCATCACTTACTAAGCTAAAGACATCAACATCTTTTATTGTTGTACTCACAATGGTTGATTTACTTTGGTAATCCTCAAAGGCAGACAACTTGATCTTCCATTCTTGTGCGCGTTCAAAATTCAAATCCTCTGAAAATCGTTTCATTTGAAATTGAATAAAATCTTTAACAGGTTTAAAATGACCACGTAGTATATTCTTTATTTGATCAATTCTCTCCTTATATTCCTGAACACTTTCCAATTTTTCACAAGGACCATTACATTTTTTAATGTGGTATTCCAGACAAACTTTATAATTGCTTTTTGCAATATGCGCCGGATCAAGATTTAGTGTACAGGAACGTATTGGAAAAAGTAGCCTAATTAAATCCAGAATGGTCTCAACCCTAAACTTTGAAGTATATGGACCGAAATAAGTCGATCCATCTTTGATAACTTTTCTAGTAAAATACACTCTTGGAAAATCTTCATTGCGGATAATAATGTACGTATAGGTTTTGCCATCCTTTAGCATGACATTATATCTCGGTTGATTGGCTTTAATTAAATTAGCCTCCAACAATAAAGCATCGTGTTCAGTCTCTACAACTGTGTATTCAATTCGCGTTGCTAATTTAGTAAGTGTTTTGGTTTTACCGGTTACATAACTCTTCTCGCCAAAATAAGAATTCAATCTATTTCTAAGATTTTTAGCCTTACCTACATATAGAATAATGTTTCTGGAATTAATGAATCTATATACTCCGGGATCGGTTGGTAGTGTAGGAGAAAGTAATTTAAATTCTTCGTTTGTCACAATGGCTTATTCTAATAACTAAAGTATGACTTTTTGATTAAGATCTAAATTGCATTTTCAATAATTATATTCAATATAATTTCAAAAATGACTATTCGCCATTAATTAAAAATAAATTATCTCATTCGTGGCATTTTTCTCTTTCCTCCAGGTCTGAACATGGATCTTTGGTCCATCTGTCCTGACATCTTAGCCTTACCCTGTTGTTTGAAAACATTGTCGAGCATATCCATTTGCTCTTTAAAAATATTTGTAGTCAGTTTTAATTTTTTTAATTCTCTATACGAATTATTAGCCTGCGTCCACTGATTTTTATTAATTTGAATATTGATCATTTGAATAAGAATCATTGCGCGTTCGTTGTCAGAAGGAAGTTTGAGTGCTTGTGCTTTTGAGAACCATATTTCTGCATCATCTTTATTTCCAATTTGAACTGCAACTGAACCTTTGATCAAGTAATAATAAGCTCGGTTAGTAACATAAAGCCACTTAGGATTTAAACTTAAATTTAATCTTTTCTCGCAACCATGGAAATCCGTATTCTGCATGAGTTGAGAGGCTGATTGAACAGTTCCTAATAAAATGTAGCTCAGCAAGAGTATTATGCCCGTCAATAAAAAAGGAAAGGAGTACCAGAATCCATAAGCATACCACAATATTGAACCACCAAGTAGACCAATGGCAATTAGTGCAAACTTCAGATAAATATTTATTGTGAACATAGTTTTCTTTTAATTAATCAATGCGAAGGTATAAAGTTTTAAAAATAATCCCCAATCATTATTTTGAAATAACAATTAATCGAATATTTCGTTGTTTTGTGATCGATTTAATAACAAATCCATGAAAATATTTAAATTAGTTTTTTTTATAATTTGTATTGGACTAAAAAGCTCAGCTCAAAACCCAAATCAAATACAAATTATTCCAATTCCGGTTAACGTAAGGGCTGCACCAGGCAACCTGAAATTGTCAGAAATCAGACAAATAATAATACAAAAAAATAATCCCGAATTAAAACAGCTTACTGAACAGTACAAACAACAATTATCCTTATCAAATATAAAGGTCATTGAATCAAAGTCTCCCAAATTTGGGAAAGTAAAAGCGATCATACTTTCAAATCAATATACAGATCGAAAACCAGATTATTATTCTATCAACATCACAAAAAATGGAATATTAATTAATGCTCAGGAATCACAAGGAATATTTTATGCACTTCAATCACTTATACAACTTTCGGAACCAACACAAAAATCAAGTGTTCCATTTTTAGTTATCGAAGATTATTCTAGATTTCCTTATAGAGGTATGCATCTCGATGTAAGCAGACACTTTTTCCCTGTTTCTTTTATCAAAGAGTATATAGATTTATTGGCGCGATACAAATTCAATAAATTTCATTGGCATCTTACAGATGATCAAGGATGGAGAATTGAAATAAAAAAATATCCATTACTTACTGAGATTGGATCCATTAGAAAAGAAACGCTTATTGGAGCTTATGGATCTTATCCGATTCAATATGACAAAACCGAATATGGTGGTTTTTATACTCAGGAAGAGATTGTCGATATTGTGCAATATGCTAAAGATAAATTTATTGAAATAATTCCTGAAATTGAAATGCCAGGACATTCAGCAGCACTATTGGCAGCATATCCTCAATTTGGTTGTAATGCAGGTCCATATGAGGTCGCGACGACTTGGGGTGTTTCCAACAATGTACTTTGTCCAACAGATACTACGCTCAATTTTATGAAAGATATACTGGATGAAGTATGCGATTTATTTCCAGGAAAATATATTCATGTTGGAGGAGATGAAGTACTCAAAGAGGAATGGAAAAAAAGTGAAGAATGTACCAAGGTTATGCGTCGCCAAAAACTTAAAACTTATGAAGATGTTCAAAGTTATTTTATTCGACAAATGGATCTTTATTTATCCAAAAAGAATAAGGTCCTAGTTGGTTGGGATGAAATTCTTGAAGGAGGTCTTTCTCAAAATGCAGTAGTTATGTCCTGGAGAGGATTTGATGGCGGAATTCAAGCTGCAAAACAAAGACATGATGTGATTATGACACCCGGAGCCTATTGTTATTTCGACCATTACCAATCCACTTCTAGTCTAGAGCCTCTTGCAATTGGTGGTTATACTTCTTTAGAAAAAGTATATTCATTTAATCCTATTCCGGAAGATCTAGCCGTTGAATTTCAAAAGTATATTATAGGTGCTCAGGCAAATGTTTGGACGGAATATATAAGTAGTCCGGAACAGGTTTTATATATGGCCTTTCCTAGGGCGATGGCCTTGGCTGAAGTCAATTGGTCAGTGCCAGCAATGAGAGATTATAAAGAGTTTTTAAACAGATTAAATTCACAGTTTGCATGGTTTAAATCTCAAAATATAAACCTTTCTAATGCTTATCTGGATTTGAATTACAGCACACGAGTAAGCTCAGATAGTCAGTATCTTGTTTTCAACAAGCCACCTTTAAATGGAAGAATTTTAATTGAAACAGATAGTAAAGAGGATGGCATAAATCAAGAATACTTAAGTGTTGACAGTATTTTACTTGATAAAGATAAAAATTTCAAAGCCTGGTTTCAACTCAATGACAATACACTTGGACGTTCAATAAGTATTGCTTTTAATAAACACAAGTCTGTTGGCAAAAAAATTAATATAAGTCAAAGTCCTTCATTAAAGTATGGAGGAGGAGGGTCTAGGGTATTAATAAATGGAATAGATGCGAGCCCTAATAAGTTTTCAGGATCTGAATGGTTGGGGTTTGACAATGGAAAAAATTTGGATGCAAATATTGATCTCCTTAAGCTTGATACCATTCATTCTATTTCAATTCAGGTTTTTCAAGATGAAAGTGCTTGGATTTATTTACCTGAAAGCATTGAAATATATTCGTCAATGAACAATATAGACTTTAATCTTGAGAAAAAGTATGAAGTAGGACTGAAGCCGGGACGTACCTTGAAAGAGAAGATTGAATTTCCTAATGGGATTTATACTCAATTCCTCAAAATTATAGCTGTGAATTATGGAGAAATTGAACCTGAGAAGTCAGGAGGAGGTCATGGTGCATGGTTGTTTGTTGGAGAAATTGCAATAGATTGAATAAGTTGAATTTTCAATTGAATTCATTTGCGAATTATTGATAATCAAGCATTTAACTTAATGTTAACATGCCAATTTTTATTTCATTATTGATCCAATTGGTATTAAATAATTCTGAGTAGTCAATATTTCAGATTAAAAATATGAATTTGAGTAATATTATTTGAATTTTAAAATAATATTTAAATTATTCTAAATTATTAAAATAATATTCTGATATTTTAACATTAAATGTATTATATTAAAATAAATTATAATATAATTGACCGCCATTTTCTGTTGAATTATTGAGCATCCGCCAAATCATTTATTTAAGGTATAAACCCATTGGTATAATAATTCGAACCATTAGTCGATTAAACTTGTCTTATATATTGAAAACGTAAGAAATTTGATCTGAAATTGCAACAAAGCATATCATTTTTGATCTTTCTTAAAATTAAATTTGTAATTATGAAAAATATATTGTTCCTAGGTTTATTCCTAATCTCCATTTTCTCAAAGGCTCAGACTGCTTCAACTTTAGCTAATCCTGAAATTTTTAGAGGCGTTCTTTATGATCTTTCGTCTGGCCAGCACCTTGAAGGCGCTTCAGTGTCCATCGAATGTGATGCGGCAAAAATTGCCACCATGACTGATGACAATGGCTACTTCATGCTAATGGGAGCTCCTAAATCTTGTTTGAGAATAAGAATTAGTATGACTGGTTACGAAGACAAAATATTAGAAAATATTCAAAGAGTTCAAGATGTAGAATACTACATCGGACTTGAGCAAAAAAGAGTTAAGCAGCCTACTAAATTCAATTAATAATTGAATATAAAAAATTTGTTTTGATAAAAGAGGAATTAGCCTGACTATAACGGTCGGGCTTTTTTCATTTTAACCCAAAAAGTCATTAGACTTTTTTGCCCTATGGCTGACGATGCCTACGAATAATGTTGGCATGCTGATCGCCAAGCATCAGCATAAATGTCGGCATGCTGATCGAAAGCATCAGCATTGAAAATGAATGTGTTCTTTATTTTTAGAAGATAATTTTTCTTTCAGCTTCAATGTCAGGGTTAATCGCTGATGCAAAATATAAGATA
>JBDTWI010000007.1:0-111952 GCA_040006775.1 Saprospiraceae bacterium | reverse complement strand
AGCCAAATTTTGTTAAAGGCCAAATATGAAAGCTACCGAAGGTTTAGTGCAACAGGCGGTAACAGTTAATGACATTCCAACTTGTTTAATTACTGGAAACAATACAATTTGCACTGGAGGTTCCACTCAATTATGTGCCGCAGACGGTGCAGAATCTTACATATGGAGTACAGGTGAAACCACACAGTGTATCACTGTTGATTCAGCAGGAACTTTTACTGTAATTGTTACAAACTTAGGAGGTTGCAGCAGCATTTGTTATAAGATAATTACCACTTCTACCGCACCAAATTGCATTATATCTGGAAACTCATCTATTTGCACTGGCGGTTTCACACAGTTGTGCGCAACTGCTGGTTGTGCTTCTTATTTATGGAGTACTGGTGCAATCACAAAGTGCATTATAGTTAACACTGAAGGAACTTATATCATCACGGTAACTAGTTCTAGCGGATGCAGCAGTGTTTGTACCAAAACAATTATCACTAATGCCACACCTAGTTGCATGATATCAGGTAACTCAGCTATTTGTGCAGGTGGATCCACACAGTTATGTGCACCTGCTGGTTGTGCTTCTTATTTATGGAATACAGGTGCAACCACAAAGTGCATAACTGTTAACAAAGCTAAAACTTATATCATCACAGTCACAAATTCCAACGGATGCAGCAGTGTTTGTACCAAAACAGTAACTAATAGTGCCAAACCAAGTTGTCTTATATCAGGTAACTCTTCTCTTTGTACAGGTAGTGCCATGCAGTTGTGCGCACCTATTGGTTGTGCTTCGTATTTATGGAGTACCTGTGAAACCACAAGGTGCATAATAATTACCAAAGCAGGCTCTTATACCATCACCGTCACTAATGCCAATGGTTGTAGCAGCGTCTGTACCAAAACAATTACCGCTACTATTGCACCAAGTTGTAATATATCAGGTAACTCATCGATTTGCAAAGGGAACTCTGCACAGTTATGTGCACCTGCTGGTTGTGCTTCTTATTTATGGAGCTCCGGTGAGATCACAAGGTGCATAATAGTTAACACTGAAGGATGTTATTTCCTTACGGTCACTAATTCAAGCGGTTGCAGCAGTGTTTGTACCAAAACAATTACTAATATTGCATCACCAAATTGTATTATTTCAGGAGACTCATCTATTTGCACAGGAGACTCTGCACAGTTATGCGCTCCTACTGGTTGTGCATCCTATTTATGGAATTCCGGTGCAATCACAAAGTGCATAACAGTTAACAAAGAAGGATGTTATTTCATCACAGTCACTAATTCCAGTGGATGTAATAGTGTCTGTAGCAAAACAATTACCAAAACTGCCACACCAAGTTGTATTATATCAGGCAACTCAGTTATTTGCTCAGGGAGCACCACACAGTTGTGTGCACCTGCTGGTTGTGCTTCCTATTTATGGAGTACCTGTGCAACTACAAAGTGTATAACAATTAACAAAGCAGAATCGTATCTCATCACCGTCACTAATTCCAACGGATGTAGCAGTGTTTGTACCAAAACAGTAACTAATAGTGCCACACCAAGTTGTATTATATCAGGTAACTCATCGATTTGTTTAGGGCAATCAACAACATTAAGTGCGCCAACTGGTTGTACTTCTTATTTATGGAGTACAGGAGCAACTAAAAAGAACATTATCGTAACAAAAGCAGGAACTAAAACAGTTACTGTTACCAATTCAAGCGGTTGCAGCAGTACTTGTAGCAAAATTGTTACAGTTAATTCACTTCCTGAGTGCAACATTACTGGAAATCTAATTCTAATTGAGGGTCAGTCAACTATTCTCTCTGCAACACCTGGAACTGGCTACAGTTATCTTTGGAACACAAATGATACTTCACAATGTATTTTAGTTAGTTGTGCCGGAACCTATAGTGTAATAATAAAAAATGCAAGTGGATGTATAAGCACATGTAGTGTTTGTGTAATAGTCGAAAGCTCAAATAACGATGTACCAGTTTCTCGAACCATAAAAAAGCATTTACTTGTTTCAGTTGGAAACCTTGAAGCTCAAGTATATCCAAACCCATTTGCGAGTATAGCTACAATTGAATTTTTATCTCATTTAGATTTTGAACCTATAACTGTTGAAGCATTTAATATGAATGGAAAAAGAGTAGCTCTCTTGTTTAGTGGGCAGCCTTTAGCAAATGAATTGCAAAAGGTAAAATTTGACGCTACGAATCTTTTGGAAGGTGTATATTTATACCGAATCACAAGTGGAGAAGCAATAATTAATGGAAGAATTATTCATATAAAAAAATAATTCCGTAGAATATTCTTTAAAAAACTAGCGCTTAATAATTCTGGCGCTATTTTTTATTTGAACAATTTAAGCTTGCATTAGGTATTAGAGTTTAGTAGTGAAAGTCAAAAATTCAATAATTCAGATAGCGATTGGGAGTGCTTGATCCAGATGGTGGACCGAGCCGGTGAATTTTTACCACAAAAATTTTTAAGCTTATGGTGATCATGACCAAACGATTCCAGCAATTTGATGGATCGAGAGTGACACTAGAAGCTAGGGAACTCTAGCAAGAAATTGATATTCCAATTTTATCGGTAGGCAGGCGCAAAATTGACTTATAAAAAAGCTTAAACGGAAAGAGAAAAGGATAGTATTTGATTCGCTAGCTAATGGATTGGCTTCTAATAAAATGTCTTTTACATTATGTAGAATTATGCGAAACTCCAATCTTAAGCTTTTTACGACAGTGTTAACTTTGAAATTTGTAGCTTTGAACCAACAGAAAAAACTAAATCATATAAACTTATAGACTACATGGACGAGAAAACATCCCATTATAATAAATAAAATGGCAAAAGCTAAAAAAAACAAAGTCATAAGCAATACGCCATCAATTGTGCAGAATTTTCCTATTGTAGGCATAGGTGCTTCAGCTGGAGGGCTTGATGCTTTCAAAATTTTGCTCAAAGCAATACCTGAAGATTCAGGAATGGCTTATGTTCTAGTACAGCATCTAGATCCCTCACATGAAAGCATTCTACCAGAGATTCTACAACGGGTAACAAAAATCCCCGTAATGGAAATTACAGATGATATACCTCTTGCTCCCGACCACATCTATGTAATTCCTTCCAACAAAATGCTTATATCCACAGATGGCATTCTAAAGCTCACTGACCGTGGGAAAAAAATAAATCTGACTATTGATATTTTCTTCACCTCTCTTGCTGAAGTTCATAAGGAGTTTGCAGTTGGCGTTGTGCTTTCAGGCACTGGTAGCGATGGCACTCTTGGTTTAAAAGCCATAAAAGAGCATGGAGGAATTAGCATTGCACAGGATACCCAAACGGCTACTTATGATAGCATGCCGCAAAGTGCTATTAATGCTGGAGTAGTAGATTTTATTTTATCTCCTGAAAAAATTCCTGAACAATTATTGCAAATTAACAATACTTACAAAACTGGACATGTATTTAAACCTGAAGATAAGGAAGTGCCTAAAGATGATCAAGCCGTTTTTAGACAAATTATTACTCTTCTTCGTCAGCATAGTGGAGTTGACTTTACTTACTATAAACAAGCTACTTTACACAGACGTATTGCAAGGAGAATTGCAATTGTAAAAAAGAAAAATCTTTCTGATTACCTAAATTTTTTACGTACCGATAAAGCAGAACAGGATACACTCTTTCAGGATGTTCTCATTCCCGTAACTTCATTTTTTCGTGACCCAAAAACTTTTCAAACTTTAAGCGAAACTGTTTTCCCAACACTTTTTAAAAATAAACCAACCAATGAACCAATTCGTGTATGGATTGCAGGTTGTTCCACGGGAGAAGAAGCATTTTCAATTGCAATCAGCATGCATGAATTTTTAGGAAACTCTTCTACAAACTTAGGATTATCAAATACAAAAATTCAAATTTTTGCTTCTGATATTTCAGAAAAAGCGATTAAAAAAGCACGAGCAGCCATTTACAGTAAATCTGATATAGAATTAATTTCTGCAACACATCTTAAAAATTATTTCATAAAAAACAATGGTGGATATGAAGTGAGCAAACTCATTCGTGATATGTGCATATTTGCCCCACATAATTTTTTAAAAGACCCGCCATTTGCAAAAATGGACCTAATCAGTTGCCGCAATGTGCTAATTTACATGGATACTTTTTTGCAAAAAAAAGCATTTACAACTTTTCATTATGCGCTTAAAGAAAATGGAATTCTGCTATTAGGCAAATCTGAAACTATTGGCGCTTCATCCGATTTATTTTTACAGGTAATCAAACACGAAAAAATTTATTCGCGCAAGCCTATTCCAGGGCGGTTTATGCATCTTGCAACACAACGCAGGGAAGGATCATTGACAACCAAAGACAAAACTGTAACAATACAAGAAAGCATTTATACCGACTTCCGAAAAAGTGCAGAGGCTGTTATGATTTCCAAATCCCCTGCAAGTGTTGTGGTGAATGAACAAATGGATATTGTTCACATTCACGGAGACATCACACCATTTCTTCAAGCACCCCAAGGAAAACCAACTCATAACCTTATAAAAATGGCACGCGAAGGATTATCATTCGAATTACGCAACGCCATTCACAAAGTCTCAAAACAACATACAACTATAATAAAAGAAAATATTCCTGTAAAATCAAACGGCAAACAATTATTACTGACAATTGAAGTTATTCCACTTACTGATACTATTGAACCACATTTCTTAATTCGGTTTGAGAAAATAATTCCAATAGTTCAAATAGAAAATAAATCTGCAAAAGAAAATAATAATGAAACACAAAAGCAAAACGAACTCTTAGAAAAAGAGCTTTCGCAAACACGTGAAGACATGCGTTCAATTACCGAAGACATGGAAGCTGCCAATGAAGAACTGCAAAGCGCAAATGAAGAATTGCAAAGCAGCAATGAGGAAATGCAAAGTTTGAACGAAGAATTAGAAACATCAAAAGAAGAACTGCAATCAACTAACGAAGAACTCATCATCGTAAATCAGGAGTTGTTTGACAAGCAAGATCAATTAAACGCATCCCGCTACTATGCTGAAAGCATAGTGACTACTATCCGCGAACCACTCATCATTCTTGACAAATCACTACGTATAAAAACAGCTAATGCTTCCTTCTATAAAATATTTAAAGCAGAAGTAAATGATATTGAAGGAAACTTATTTTATGAAATACAAAATCGTCAATGGGATGACACAATGATGCGTTCACTACTCGAGAAAGTACTTTCTCAAAAAGAACGACTTGTTGACTTTGAAATTGTTCTGAAATTTCCATCAATTGGTGAACGCCATATGTTAATGAATGCCTTGCAGATTAATAGCGAAAAAACTGAGGAGCAATTAATTCTTTTAGCTATTGAAGATATTACCGAAAGGGTGCGTTCAGAAAAAATATTAATAGAAAGTGAAATCCGTTCAAGAGCATTTGTTGAATCCAATGTTGTTGCTGTATGCTTCACCCACATGGAAAGTGCAACAATCTTTGAAGCCAACGATGCGTATCTCAATTTGCTTGGCTACACTAGACAAGATCTCAAAAAAGGCAAAATAAATTGGCTCAAATATACACCTCTAGAATATCACATAAGTGAGCATAATGCTATTGAAAAAGCCAAAGAAATGAAAGTTTCTCCACCTTATGAAAAAGAAATAATACGCCCCGATGGAAAAAGAATTTCCATAATCAAAGCGAGAGCAATCATCAACAAAGATGAAATAATGAGCGTATTTGTTGATATTACTGATCGCAAATTAGCAGAGCAAAAATTGAAATCCTTTTCCGAAGAATTAATGAAAGCTAAAGTATTTGCCGAAATGGCAAAAGCAATTGCAGATGACGAAAAATTAAAAGCTGAAACTGCAACAGAAATAGCTGAGCATGCTGTATTGGCCAAACAGCAATTTTTATCTAATATGAGTCATGAAATCCGGACTCCTATGAATGCAATTATTGGCTTTACAAAAGTATTATTAAAAACAGATTTGACAGAAAAACAAAAAGAATATTTAGATGCTATAAAATCAAGCGGAAATACCTTAATCGTTCTAATTAATGATATTCTCGATTTAGCTAAAGTGGATGCAGGAAAGATGATATTTATTAAATCCCCTTTTAAAATATCAGATTCAATAACTACAATACTTCATTTGTTTGAAACTAAAATTCAAGAAAAGAATTTAGAATTAGTAAAGGAATTTGATTCCAGAATTCCCGAAATAATAATTGGTGATTCGATTCGTTTACATCAAATTCTCATTAACCTTTTGAGCAATGCAATAAAGTTTACAGCAAAAGGAAAAATCATTGTATGTGCAAATTTAATAAAGGAAGATGAAGAACATGTAACGATTGAAATTAAAATTACCGATACAGGGATAGGAATTCCAAAAAATAAAATTGAAGCAATTTTTGAAAATTTTGAACAAGCACATTTCATTACTTCAAGCTTATATGGAGGTACAGGTTTAGGACTTGCTATTGTCAAGCAATTAGTAGAAAAACAAGGTGGAACTATTTCAGTAAAAAGTAAAGTCAATGAAGGTTCAACTTTTAGCTTCACCTTAAGTTTTCCAAAAACAAACACTGATCAAGATAAATATCCGGAAATAAATGAAATAGAATATTACGAAACTGAAATTCAACCAATAAAAGTACTAGTAGTTGAAGATGTTAAACTCAATCAATTATTGATGAGAACACTATTGGATGATTTCAAATTCGCATGGGATATTGCAGACAATGGAAAAATTGCTATTGAAAAATTACAAACCAATTCTTACGATATTATTTTAATGGATTTGCAGATGCCAATTATGAATGGATTTGAAGCTACTGAATTTATAAGAAATAAAATGAATTTGCAAATCCCAATTATTGCATTAACAGCCGATGTAACCACAGTTGATTTAGAAAGATGCAAAGCCGCAGGAATGAACGACTACATTGCGAAACCTCTTGATGAAAACATATTATATAGTAAGATACTTAGCTTATTGAAAGTTGAATAATGTAATCATTCATAGATACAACGGTTAGTTTTTATCCTTTCGAAATTTTTCTACTGCTTTCTATTAGATTGTTTCAAATTGCTTATTACTCACTTTTGGCTTCATCTAAATCATTATGATTATCCCCTCCAATGCTATAGTAATTATTCTCCTCGTCTTCACTCCCAATATTTTCCTGTTTGTCATCCAATTCAGATCCGGGCACATCTAGGTCATTGCCTGAAATATCTTCATGGAAATCTTTTTCATTTCGTACATTAGGCAATTCATTGGACTCTTTAATTTGAGATAAATCCTCCGGATTTATATTTTCTTCCTTTTTATCGTGATTAAAAATGTCCTCTTTTGAAGGGTAAATCGGATAACCTGGAAAATTAGTTTTTTTATTAATTTTTCTTTTCATTATAAATTTGTATTAATTATTTACCTAATCCTAATTGATCCATGCAAGTTTGGTTATCTTAAAAATGTGAGACTTCAATCATTACACCGCCTTTCCAAATTCCGACTGTACACATAGACAAGAAGAATGATTTACCTGCCAGTTTAATAAATTTACCTACAACAAATTGCATTTAAACTGTAAATCCATTTGATATAATTCCGCTAATAAAACATATATTGCCAGAACCAAAACAAATAGAAAAATTGCCAACAAGATCTATTCTATTAATTGCATCATTCTTAACAACAACACAAATTTCTGGCCCCTTCAAACACATCTCCCATTTAAAGATGCTTTGAATGTCTTTTTGCAAATCTTCATTTGACTTAAACATTTTAAAATTAACCTTTGAAATAAATGAAATAATATTATTGTGCAAAAATCATAATGTTATTTTGAATAACCGATACATAATTCACAAAACAAGTTACATGATTCACATATTTTTTAATTATCTGAACAAAATTAAACAATCCTATCATTTTGAATTTCAAAATATTCAAAATTACTCATGAATCTGAAACAAATGACTAATTAGAAATATAGAAATGAGTTGAAAAAGGAGCGATTAAAGTTGAAGAGCTATTTGGCATTGTAAGATCCTGAACTACTTATGTGAGTGAGCCCTCCATGCCTAAAAATAATCAATTGAGATGCAGTGTGGGATACCTTACTGACTCTTTAACCCTCTTACACTCCTTGCTTCAATGAGCACTTAAGCATGGCTCTTGATATTTATGTTTAATCGCAATATCATATAGTTAAATATCGTTATATTTTTATAATTTAATACCAATTGAATTAATTCTTCCTTTCCATTACACTACTCAAATCTGAATTTCCAGAAGTTTATAATAGACCTTGTAAGAGTTATTAAACCAGTCTATGGTCTAAATTTTCTAAAAAACCAAACCTTCAAAATATCCGCAGTAATAATATAAGTGAAAACAATTAAAAGTATTGCACACATATTTGTCATCGGTAATGGAACTAGGCCTACCTTGTTTGCAAACGGCATATATGGGAGTCCAATAGTTAAAATTAATCCTACGATACTTAACAAAAAAAGATACTTACCTGGTTGGCTATTAAAAAAATTCTTGTGGGTACGAATTATAAATAAAATAAACAATTCCGTAAGGATAGATTCAACAAACCACCCTGTTTGAAAGTCAGCTTCCTTCACTTTTAAAAAGTAGAACAATACTAAAAATGTAATCACATCAAATATGGAACTATGAATACCAAAAACAATCATATAAGTACGTATAAATTTCAAATTCCATTTACCCGGTTTATCTAATTGTTCTTCATCGACATTATCAGATGCTATTGTTAAATAAGGAAAATCCGTAATAAAATTAGTTAATAAAATTTGCTTTGGAAGCATTGGTAGAAAAGGTAAAAGCAAAGAAGCTATAGCTACGCTGAACATATTTCCGAAGGTAGAACCAGTATTTATAAATATGTATTTAAGCGTATTTGCAAATGTTCTTCTACCTTCTTTGATTCCGTCTATTAAGACCGACAAATCTTTTTCCAATAATACAAAGTCAGCTGCTTCCCTTGCAACATCTACTGCATTATCTACTGATATTCCAATATCAGCCGCATTTATCGCCGATACATCATTAATGCCATCACCTATGTATGCAACTGTAAACGATTTTCTTAATGCTTCAATTATTCTTCCTTTTTCCTGCGGTTCTATTTCGGCAAAAATGTGTGTTTCTTTTACTTGTTGCTCCAAAGCCATTTGACTTAATTGAAATAGTTCTTTCCCAATCATAACCACTGGACTTGCAATTCCAATACTTAAGCCTATGGATTTTGCAACATTTTTATTATCGCCTGTAATAATTTTTAAATCGACTTGCAGATTTTTTAGATCATTAATAGTATCAATTATACCTTCCTTAACAGGGTCTTGCAATAAAATAAAACCTGCAAATATCATGGCAGTTTCATCCTCTTTAGTTATATTGTTTTTTGAAATATTTTTATAACAAACCGCAATAACTCTTAACCCTTTAATCCCATATTGCTCAAACTGATTTTCTATTTCATCCTGATGCAATTTATAATCATTAATGTTTCCATCAGCCAAACGAATCTTACTACAAATACTTGTGATCTGCTCAAAAGCTCCTTTACTCACAAGTAATTTTTCAGTGTTCGTCTCAACAGCTATGCTTAATCTTTTACGAATAAAATCATAAGGCACCTCTCCTATTTTCTTTGGCAATATGGTAATAGCAACATTTAATTTTTTAATTGCTTCATCAATGGGATTTTCATAGCCAGTTTCGAAAGTAGAGTTCCAGTAAGCAATTGTTCTCACATATTCATTTGTAATTCCAAAAGCATCCACTATTCCTTCAATAATAATTTTTCCTTCAGTAATAGTTCCCGTTTTATCTGTACATAACAAATTTACTTCTCCTAAATTTTGAATAGAAGATAATTTTTTAACAATTACTTTCTTTTCCAACATTCGCTTTGCTCCTGCACTCATTGCAATAGTTGTTATGGCAGGCAGTAATTCCGGAGCCATTCCTACGGCAAGTGCTAATGCAAACAAAGCTGATTCGATTATGCTTTTGTGATTGACTATGTTAACAATAAGTATAAAAACAGATAGCATAAGTGTTATTTTCATTAAAAAATAACCAAAATCTTTAATGCCTTTTTCAAAAGAAGTTACTGTCGTTGTTGAAGAACTTTTTACTATACTTCCAAAAATAGTATTACTTCCTGATTCTATTACCAATGCCTTTGCCGTCCCGCTTACAATATTGGTTCCCTCCCAAAGGCAATTATTTCGTTTGCTCAATTCTGTTACTTGTTCATTAATTCCAACTTCCTTAATTACCGGATATGATTCACCTGTTAAACTAGCTTCGTTTACATACAATTCATTTGTTTCAAGCAAAAGACAATCAGCAGGAACCATCATACCAGCATTGAAAAGCAATATATCACCACTTACAATATGACTTGAAATAACCTCTTGTGGATTACCATCTCGGAGCGCAGTGCTATTTAAGACAATCATTGATTGCAATTTTTCTACTACCCTTCCTGCATTTCTTTCCTGAAAGAAACTAAGTAACCCGGTTGATAGGACAATAAATAGTATAATAAAAACATCAGAGGTATCTCCCAAAAAAGCAGATACAATTATTGCTCCAATTAGTAGCAACATTAATGGACTTTTAAATTGACCAGTAAATAAAAGTATGTCTTTTTGAAAACGTGATTTTGCCTTTTTTACAATACCCGATTTAAGTAAGATTTTGTTAGCAGAATCCTGGCTCAATCCATTCGGTGAACTATTTAATTTTTTCAACCAATAGTTGCCGTCAAATTGCCAAAAATTGTTGGGTGTATTTGTCAAATTAATTAATTTAAAATTTCATTACTGCTTGGAAAAAATGATTCTGCTAAAGTACAATTACCAATCATTCTATTTTGAAACAGATAGAGTAATATTTTCAAAATTTTCAGCATCTGTTGCACTAAGAAGATAATCTTTCAATGAAAATATAATTGATTTGCAGGAAGAATACAATTCTCGATTCACATTAAATAAAGTTGAAATATCAATCTCCTTAAGAATATTTTTACTAATATCACTATAAGAGTTATTCATAATTTGTTGGTAATCAAAATCAATTTTTGCTAATAATTTTTCAAGTTTTTCAAATATTGTAGGTTTATCTTCAGAGAGGAATACTTCATTCACATTAGAATAAAAATTATTTAGCTTAGATTGAAACAATTTGTATATATCATATTTTAATTCATTTGCTGAATTACTGAATTCTATTCTATCATGATTAATATCTTTCATTCCTTTGGCTGCATACATTGCATTTCTAATAGATGCCATCAATTGATTTAAATGAATTACATGTTCTGCACTTATTTCCTCCGAACCCATTTTTGAATAGAAGGAAAGAATTTCTCCTTCAGCTTGTTTTATCATATTATACTTTTCGTTATATTCCAAAGAATCCGAAAATAGATTATTTCTTTTAGCATACTTTTCAAAATCATTTTCACTTTTGTCACCAGCTTCAAGTTGAAATACTTCCATGTTCAAGTGAATTACACGAAAGATAAACAAGCCTACTTCCTTCTCCAACATATCTATTGCAATACTAAAATTTTCTGGACTTGTGTTTTGAAGAAAAGAAGTGGCAGTCTTTTCATTATCAACAAATCGTTTCTCAAGAAAATCGCTTAAGTAATTTAACAAATAATAAAATAAAATAGCTCCTGCAATATTAATCAACGTTTGGAAAGCCACAAGTATGATAACGGGGTCAACTATACCAATGAAATCTTTTAAAAGTCGTACAATTGGCACTAATAAAATAAAACCAAATAAAGAACTCACAATATTGAAAATAATATTGCCAACTGCAACCCTCTTTTTAGCTGCAATACCTCCAATTGAACCTAATAATATTTTAATAGTTGTACCTAGTTCGGCACCCAATACAACCGCAACTGCCGTTTCAATAGGAATGATTTTTGCATAAAGTGCACTTAGCACAATAACAATTGTTGCTGCACTTGTTTGAATTAACGCGGTAATTACAAAACCAATGAGCACAAAAATAATAAGGTTATAACCTAGGTATGGAGTGAAATCAAATTGTTTAATCGAGGAATTCATACTATTTTTCATAAAATCCAGTCCCAAAAACAAAAGTCCGAATCCCATACAAAATTTAGAAACCTGGTATAAATATTTTTTACCTTTAAAAACAATTAATCCAATACCCGCTATGCCAATAACTGGTAATGCATATTGTCCAATGTCAACTTTAAATCCTAACAATGCCACTAACCAACTATTAAATGTTCCACCGACATTTGCTCCCAGAGCAACACCAAGTGCATTCCGCATAGATAGCATTCCTGCCCCTACAAAAGACAACACCATCAGGTTAACTATTGAACTACTTTGTAATATACCAGTAATAATAGTTCCGCTAAAAATTGCGCTTAATTTCTTTTTAGTATGTTTTTTAAGGAATAGTTTAAATCTTCTACCATCCAATTGTTTCATGGCATCCTCTAAGTGAAACATTCCGTATAGAAATAATCCAAGTCCTGCTAATAGTCTCCAAAAATCAATTATTGTCAATTTCGATACTTTAAATTTAAAAATTATTCCCCAGACTTAAATTTGTGAAGAAGTAAAAGAAAGTTGCATGAATAATCCTCTATATTTCGCAAACGGCACTTAAATTTATTCATTGCGTAAGTTAAGCAATCATTGCTACTTCAACTACCCAAAGGTTAAATATTCAAATATTTCATAAAAATATGAAAATAACAAAGCAAATAATAAACTATATTCTACTCTGTTTTCAAAATTATAATAAGTTAAATTTTCTTACGAAAGACATATCTGTTTATTTTTATTTCCTGTTGCGTCCAAACCTAAAGCTTAAAATATCCTGAAATAGTAATACACTTATCTAAAATATATTAGGAGGTTCTTATTTATTTCTAAAAATATAGCGTAATGTTATTTGATTCATTTTATGAGTTAGCTAAAATGATATCCAATAAATCATTTGCGCAAATATTCCTAATTTCAATTAAAGTATTTTCCCTTTATTATAAAACATCAGGGTCTTACAATATTTGAATATTGTAAAACTTAGATGCATTAAAAATATTGATGATTTTCTCACAATATGCTCATGGTTATTTAAATATTCCTTCATGCTTTTTAGATTATAAAATACTTGCAGCATACAATGCAAGTAAAAAAGAAAAATATCTCTTTCGAAAACTGCTTAACATGAAGATATAGAAGAAAAAAAAGCACTATGTGTTTACATAGTGCTTAATTCACAAAGTCAAATTGAACAATAAAATCAAAATTTAACCATTCAAAGCATGATGTTTTACATCTTCCTTTTGAGCTTCATTTGCAAGAAGATGTTGACCATGCGCCTTAACTGTATTTAAAGCAGCCATATCATGATTTCCCGCTTCATGATGTTTCGCCGCTTCGTTGTGAAGCTTTGCTGCCGCCTCTAAATGAATTGCAGCTTTTTTATGATTTTCAATACCTTTTAGGTTTTCAGCCTTTGATTCTTTAGTCTCATCTTTTTTAATGGGGACAACCGTATTTGACATTTTTTAAAATTTATATGTAACTTAATTATTACTTACAAATGTCTGTCCCATTTAATTTAAAGATGTTACACAAAATTGAAAATATGTTACATGAATCATACATTATTTTTTAAAAACAATAAATTTCACTAAGAAACTCAATACATATTAGCATATACAAATGTCATTGAAAGAGTTTGAACGGTCTTAATAAAACCAATAATTTGAATATAAATCTATTTAATATACTTTCCACTGACTTCGAAAAGTCATCGATTTTTGAAGTAAGCAATGCAACAGCTCAAAAAAGGATCGAATGTATTATTGAGCGAACTATTACGATCAATTGCAAAGGAATTTGGTAGAACAATTCATCAATTGAAATAACTCTAATTAGCAGCATTAAATTTCAATTTAGGGTAGAAAAAATTACCTTGATATCATGAAATTTCTATAGAGGATATAAAGTTCTACCTATGCATGATTTTAAATTCATTTTAATTTAATATTTCGAAATAGCTTTAACTAATCAAATTAGATTAGTTTACACAGGAATTTTACCCATTAATCTCTCTTTCTCAACTAAAGAAAAAAAGCCCTAATTATTCTAGGACAGCTCGTAAAAAAATATTATAAATCATTACTATTTCTTCGTCAATCTGTGGATCATGTAACTATTTTTCAAAGTTATGTAACACTTTTCAATGACATTAAATAAACCTTTGTCGCATTGTAAAAATTTACTTACATACAAATGATTTAGAATGAAAAATAACGCGCAATTACAAAAAGATGTTCAGGATGCAATTAAATGGGAACCATTGTTGAACGCTGCAGAAATTGGAGTTACCGTTAAAGATGGTATAGTAACACTTACTGGTGTGGTTGACAATTACACTAAAAAGTCAGAAGCAGAAAATGCAACCAAAAATGTAGTTGGTGTAAAAGCTGTAGTAGAAAAAATTGAAGTAAAGCTAAACAGCATGCATGGAAAAAAAGATGACAATGAAATTGCTAATGAAGTACTTAGAACTTTTAAATGGAATTGGCAAATTCCCTATGATAAAATAAAAGTCATTGTTGAAAATGGATGGGTTTCATTGGAAGGCGAATTGGTGTATAATTATCAGAGCGAAGCTGCGAAAGGTGCAGTAAAGGATCTTCATGGAGTAATAGGTGTTTCGAATAATATTAAAATTAAATCAACTACAGAAGAAAAAGCTGAAAAAAATGACATAGAATCTGCCTTGAAACGCAATTGTTCAATCTATGCTAAGGATATTGAAGTTACTGTTTCTGGTCATAATGCAACATTGAGTGGCAATGTTGATTCTTGGTATCAGAAAGAAGAAGCCGGCCGTATCGCATTTAAGGCTCCCGGCATTTGGTCTGTAGATAATGAATTGACCATTGATTTTGATTATTCATTTATGAGTAGATAAAATGACAATAAATAAGGTGAGTAAATGTTCGCAATTTTATTTAATTCACTCAACTATAACTAACATATTTAATATTAAATTACTCTATTTTGAAAAAGAAAGAAAAAAATAATTTGAAGGGTAAATTATTTCTTGCAGTAAAAAAGGTATTGACTACAAACAATTCCATTATTACTGATAAAATTGAAAAAACCTTGAAGAAATCGATTAAATTGATTGTAAAAAATATCAAGCAGAAAATTATTACTAGAAAGAAACCTATCGCAGCCAAAATATAATTTGTAACAAATACCTGTTTTAGCATTAGTTTGATCAAACAAATAAATTACAAAGTTTTATTCGGAGAAATATTAATAGGTTTATATATAATGCTCAATACAAAAAAATAAAATGAAAATCTTAGAAAATAAAGTAGCCATTGTTACAGGAGGAGGTTCAGGAATTGGAAGAGCAACTGCAATTTTACTTGCTAAAGAAGGAGCTAAGATAGTTATAGCTGATGTAGATGAAGAAGGATCTAATGAAACTGTTTCGCGAATTATAACTGCAAAGGGAGATGCAGTGTTTATTAAAACCGATACTTCAAAACCTAAAGAGCATAAATTACTTGTTGAGCAAACGATAAAAAAATATGGGAGCTTACACATTGCATGTAACAATGCCGGCATTGGAGGCTCTACTTTACCTGTTGGCGAATACCTTATTGAAGAATGGGATAAAGTAATTGGCATTAATTTATCTGGTGTATTTTATGGAATGCATTATCAGATACCGGCTATTTTACTATCCGGAGGAGGAAGCATTGTCAACATGGCCTCAATTCTTGGAATTGTAGGAACAAAAAATCTTTCAGCTTACGTAGCAGCCAAACATGGTGTAATTGGACTTACTCGAACTGCAGCATTGGAAAATGCAGATAAAAACCTTCGTGTCAATGCTATAGGGCCTGGATATATTGATACCCCATTGCTTAAAAAAACATTGGATAATGCAACAATAAATTCATTAGTCGATCTGCATCCTATTGGCAGATTAGGAACCTCTGAAGAAGTAGCAGAATTAGTATTGTGGTTAAGCTCCCCCAAGTCATCCTTCGTTACGGGTTCTTATTATACAATAGATGGCGGCTATACAGCACAATAAAACATATATCTGAAATATATCAAAAATATACTTAAACAACAAAATATAACATAAAATATAAAAACATGAAAACAGAAATAGGTATAACTTCGACCAACACACAAGCAGTAGTAAATGAACTTATGAAATTACTTGCAGATGAATATGTATTATATACTAAAACAAGAAATGCTCATTGGAATATTGAAGGTCCTGATTTTTATAGCGTGCACAAATATTTTGAGACCCAGTTTGGCGAAATTGATGAACTTATAGATAGCGTTGCAGAACGGATACGTTCCCTTGGACATTATGCACCTGCTACCTTAGCTTCATTTTTACAACTAACACATCTTACAGAAAAGATTAGGGACAAAAATGACAGTCATGGCTTTATAAAAGAGTTGATGACAGACCACGAAAGCATCATTATACACCTTAGAGAAAACATTACTCCTTTTATAGAAAATTATCATGACTCCGGCACTTCCGATTTTATCACCGGCTTGATGGAGCAACATGAAAAGATGGCTTGGTTCTTAAGATCACATTTAAAGTAATAAATGAAATCCGATTCATTGTTATTGGAATTCATTGATGTTTTGAAAAGGAAGGTTTTAATATAATGAGAGAGTCTATGAAAGATAGTAAAGGAAATTTAAATATATATCACAACAAGTTTGTTGCAAAAACGCCTTTCTGCTTTGACAAAATCTCTAACCTTCTAAATTAAAGTATCATTGCCTCTCTATCATCAAAGAAACGTCTTTGATTTGTGCTATTCGCGAACTCCTAAAGACTTTATTTTGAATCATTGACAACTTAAATGCTTGAACAATTACGGATTAAAAATAAAATAATGTTTTAATTCAATATTCAAAACATTTCAATACAAATTTAACTTTAAAATTAAATTTTCGATATTCAACAGAAACAATGACAATAGATATGTTATTAACAAAGCAATAAACACAAGAGTTACCGTCAAATTGATATTTCCAGAAAATTTGGAGTACAAACCTCTAAAATTAATTTTACTAAAATGAAATCAATAAGGGAATCATTAAGTACTATTTTAACAATAATTAAAAAATTTTAAACCATAATCAGAATAATTTTTATGAAAATTCTTATTCAATCGCCACATATAACTATATCCGAAACACTAACAAAATTTGTAAATCTCAAATTAGATAAGCTATCCCGATTTTATGCCAGAATCGAAACTGCAGAAGTATTTCTGAAAATTGAAAAGTCAGATTTAGCGGATGATAAAGTTTGTGAAATAAGACTTTTTATACTCGGTAACGATTTATTTGTTAAAAAGCAAGGCAACTCATTTGAAGCAGCCATAACTTATGCGATTTATGCATTACATGGGGAAATTGATAAAGTGAAAATAAGGTTTCAACATCAACATTAGGTTTATGCCTTCACTTATATTATTGCGACATGGTCAATCTACCTGGAACTTTGAAAACAAGTTTACAGGTGAAGTGGATGTTGACCTCACTAAATTGGGCGAACAAGAAGCAAGACTTGCTGGCATCCTTTTAGAAGATTACATTATAGATATAGCATACACTTCTGTTTTAAAAAGGGCGACTCATACGCTGGCTATAATTTTATTTGAAATGGGAAAAAAGATTCCTGTAATTCAGTCAGCCACTTTAAACGAAAGAAATTACGGCGACTTACAGGGATTGAATAAAACAGAAACAGAAAATAAGTATGGTTCTGATAAAGTGCTTTTATGGAGACGTAGTTATGACAGCTCTCCGCCGAACGGAGAAAGTCTTAAAGAAACATGTAACAGAGTTATTCCTTATTATAAAGCAACAATTGAACCTCAATTGAAAACAGACAAAAACATATTGATTGTTGCGCACGGTAACAGTCTAAGGGCCTTAATGATGTACTTAGATGGGTTTAGTACAATAGAAATTGCTGACGTAAATATTGCTAGTGGAATTCCAAGGGTTTATGAATTTTCTCCAGAATTAAAAATAGAAACTGTCAATTATCTTGATGATTAAATTGTCACAACCATTACAGAAAATGGATTTCTTCATCACTTCTTGATACTTAAAAATTTAAACTTAAGTATTTTACATTAAATTAAACAAGGGCTGAAATTTGCCGTAAAACCAGGTATCATATGCCAAATCATTGTAAATATACAGATGCTAATCACAATTAATTTTAATACTAAAAATATTGTATAGCTAAATATAATTTTTTTAGCAATTGCCTTAACTTCTAATTCGAATGCATAAAGACGAGGTGCTAAAGATCATGGCATTTGCAATTAAGATTCAAGTAAGATTAAATTGAATTTGAGTAAAACTACTAAGTTCACAAAACTCGTGCATAAAATTCTTGGTTTGCAATATTATAAATTCATTAACAGATATTAAAAAATGTTATACTAAGTGTTGTAATTCAAAAATTTACTTATTAAATATTTATCTAATATTTAAGATTTAGCTTGCTAAAACGTGAATTTTATCACAACGTAAATGAATTTGGAAATACATTCAAATTCGAAAACGTTTATTGTAAAGTAATGCAAAGGCAAAGATTTGAGACCTTGTTAAAACATATTAAAGAGGCTCAAAAAATAAGAATTAAATAAGGATTTGTATATTTTTTCACTAATAAATTAAATTCAAAATTATGGGAAATTTACTATATCTTATCGCAGTCATTTTGATCATTGGCTGGGCAGTTGGATTTTTTGCATACAGTGCTGGATCAATCATACACGTATTATTAGTTATAGCAGTAATAGCTATATTACTTAGAATAATTAGCGGACGAAGTCCGATGTAAATTATAACTTGAGAATGAAAATTCAAAGACTCTATTGCTTTTAGAATTTTATAATTAATTTTGAAAGTGATTGACTAAAGTCTAAAATTCATAAACTCAAATCAATGCCTTTTTCAGAAAATTGCAAAATAGGAATCTGAGCTATTAGCAACTGAGTCAATGAATTTTCTTCTATCTTATTCATCCCATAAAATATAAATCAAGTAGTGCTTTTGAAAAAAAGCTATGCTTTGTTTCCTTAAACTTATTGGAAATTAAAGCCATCCTTTAAATTAATTCATTAAAATTAAAATAAATAATTATGAAAAAAATGAATAATGCTTTTAGTAAACGAACCAGAATGAAGATTGCTCAATCCATTTTAATGCTTTTGATAATCTTTATTGCCGGAGCCTGTAAAACTATGAATAAAACGAAAAAAGGCGCAATTATCGGAACTGCTGGCGGGGCTGCAATGGGCGCTGTTGTAGGTAAAGCTTCTGGTAATACGGTTTTAGGAGCTATTATAGGTGCCGCAGTCGGTGGAACCACAGGTGTGCTTATAGGAAAAAAAATGGATAAGCAAGCCGAAGAAATTAGAAATGAAGTTCCCGGGGTGAAAGTCGAAAGAGTTGGTGAAGGAATCATTATAGAATTTAATGAAAAAATATTATTTGATTTTGCCAAATACGATCTTAAATCAGAATCGAAAAATAGCCTCAATAAATTCATCACTGTTTTGAATAGATACCCTGAAACAAATATTGAAATTCAAGGACATACAGACAGTAAAGGAAGTACTTCATACAACAAAACTTTATCTAAGAACAGAGCTAAAGCAACTGAAAATTATTTCATTGCAAATAACATCAGTGGTAAAAGAATTAATATACGAGGTATGGGCGAGAAATATCCCAAAGTAGACAATACTTCAGAAGACAATAGAGCAGAAAACCGAAGAGTAGAATTTTTAGTAAGTGCAAATGAGAAAATGAAAAAGGATACTGAAATGGGTAAATAAATTTATGTCATTAGCGAATAATTATTAATTAACGAAAATTAAAATAATGAAAAATATAGGAATAAGAATCGCAGTAGTTTTGCAAATTTTATTTTGCACTAATTATTTAGAATCACAAAACTTAACAGTAGGTGCACATGCAGGAGTAAACTTTCAGAATATCACCGGTAAAGACTCTGATGGTGATGCTTTAGAAAATGAATTGGTTGCTAGATATGCTTTAGGATTAAACTTGGAGATTGCTTTAGCATCTGAATATTGTCTTCAGACTGGTCTTAGCTATAGCATAAAAGGTGCTCAGAAAAAAGATGATAATGCAAATCTCAATTTGGCTTACATCGAACTTCCGGTTAATTTCATTTTTAAACCCGCATTAGGTCAGCATCACATGTTATTAGGATTTGGACCTTACCTTGCGTATGGACTTTCCGGCAATTACAAGTCAGAATTTAATGGGATTAAATTGAACAGAAAAGTTGTATACCAAAGTAACATTGATTATTCCGATTTATTTAGCACAACTGAAGTGTTTTTTGCACCTTGGGATGCAGGACTTAATTTGCTTGCAGGATTTGAATTATCAAGTGGATTTTCTTTACAATTTAATGCTCAGCTCGGATTGGTTAATATCAACCCTGTAGTAACTGGATTCACAACCGATGATAAATCCGCTTTAAAAAATACAGGCTTTGGAGTTTCAATAGCTTACCGATTCATACCAAAAAATTCAAAAATATGAAACCAAAAATGGGAATTTCCTTTAAATGACTTGAAAGCAATTTGTAATTCACTAAATATGAAACTACAAATTAACAAGCGTGAAAATATGTTAATTATTATACTGTAAGATTCTTGAGAAGTGCTAATAACTATAAAATTTCCCAGGAATTCCGCTGAGGCGGTGAAGATGACACAACAATTTTAGAAATATCAATGCAATTAAAAATCAGTGAATCTTGTAACTAATTCAAATAGATCTGTAATCTATCGAGTACAAGTGAGATTTACCTTTGATTATTAGTTTTATTATTAAATTTTAAAAAAATGAATTATTTAAAAGCAAAATCAATTCTGAGTTATGTTATCATAGCTTATGGATTTTTATTTATGAACTCTCTGGAAGCACAAAGAGCTGAAATTGGCTTACGACTCATGCCAACTTTTTCTGCTGCAGATGTAATAAATTCAGCAGGGGGAAAAATCGAAGGAGAAGTGACCTTGGGTTATGGAATAGGTGGATTATTGGGTTTCAATTTCTCAAAGCATATCGGCGTTCAAGGGGAATTGATTTATAATTCTATTTCACAAAAGTATAAAGAACAAGATGTAGAAAGAAGAATTAAATTAAATTACATCAACATTCCATTGTTACTTTCCCTAAACTCAGGAAAAACTAACTTGGTCAATTTCAATGTTGTAGCAGGTCCACAGATGGGCATAAGTGTAGGAAGTCGCCTAGAAACCAATGGAACTTCAGGAACTGACAGCACGAATGCAGTACTTGCAGTAAAAAAAGGTGATCTGGGGCTTGCATATGGTGCTGGTATAGATATTGGAGTTAATCCATCGCAATCTCTTCGATTAAGTCTAGGATATAGAGGAATTTTAGGCTTGTTTGATGTTAGTGATGACAGTCAGACTCTTAATAACAATTCCTATTTTATTCTAGAAAAAACACACATAAAAACGAACTCAATTTATGTTGGAATTTCATATCTGTTCTGACATGATTGTCAAAATTGAAATTTAATTTCTGTGGTTAAAAGAACCTGCTTAAAATAAATATCAATGTTTGCAATTACGAATTAAAATATTTTATCACCATCGAATTGTAAATTACTTTCACAATTCAATTAAAAAACTAAAAAACATGAAAAAATTAATTTATTTATCTTCGGCTTTCGCTGTTATTTTTACAGCAACCATGATGTTTAGTTGCCAATCTTCATCTCAAAAAGAGAATGAGGCTAAGGCTAAACTAGAAAATGCTCAGAAGGAATTAATGGCAACTCAACAAGAAGCAGCAGAA
This sequence comes from Saprospiraceae bacterium, assembly GCA_040006775.1. GTDB lineage: Bacteria > Bacteroidota > Bacteroidia > Chitinophagales > Saprospiraceae > Vicinibacter. Next base: position 89,901 of record JBDTWI010000007.1, on the reverse strand, counting down.
ACTGCAAGAAAAGCAGCAAATAATGATGAATGGCAGTTGTTTAAAACTGAAACTGAAACAAAAATCAAAGAATATGAAGCCAGTATAGTTCAGTTAAGAGAAAAAATGAAGACTTCCGGAAAAAAAGTAGACGCAATATTAGAAAAAAATATTACGGCCTTGGAAGAAAAAATCAAAAATCTTAGTGCGAAAATTGAGAACTATGACAAGAATCGAAGTGATTGGGAAGCTTTTAAACGCGAATTTAATCATGATATGGAGGAATTTGGAAATGCATTTAAAGACTTAACTATTAATAATAAGAAATAGTGAGAAGGCCGAGAGAGCTGCATCCATGATGCAGCTCTCTTTAATTGCCTTAATAACGCAACTTATTCACAGCAATTTATACACTTTAAATTAAAAAAAATTAAACGAAATGGGAAATTTATTATATCTTATAGCTGTCATTTTGATTATTGGTTGGGCAGTTGGATTTTTTGCTTATAGTGCAGGATCAATTATTCACGTACTATTGGTCATAGCTATAATTGCTATATTATTTAGAGTAATCAGTGGGCGCAATCCATTATAGATAACTTAAGAGTCTAAAGGAAAGACCTATAATTCTAATTAATATGAAATTAATCAGAAATACTCCTTGTGCACCGTTTGATATTACAAAAACGAGTAGACACGAACTACAAAAAATGAATTCGATATCGCATATAATTTTAAAATCTAAACTTGCAAACCCAGTTACGCAACATTGGATAAAGTAATAGCACCTAAATTGTATGAAAAAATACAAATCGAAAAGTAACAGCACTAATTTCAATTTAACAATTGAGGCAACAACAATATAAGTAAACATAATATCATACTATATTAGAAATATCTTTGAAAATAGAAAATAAATATCTACTCATAGCTAATATAAATAAGCTAATATGTTATTGTTTTATTTTTCTGTGTTGCTGTAAAAAGATTCAAATAATTAAGCCTGATTGTCCTGTGAATAGTGTCCATTATTCACAGGATACTTCATTTTTAAGTACCGCCTTAATTATTCCAACAAAGATCATTGAGGATAAATTAAATCAGGCTATAGATAATGAGCTATTTTCGGATGATGACTTCGAAAATTTAAATTCAAAAGGCAATAGTGATAAACTGAAAATAAAAATTAACCGCTGGGGAAAAATTATTGTGACATGGCAAAATAATGTAGCGACAGTAAAAGCTCCTATATCCTTATTTATCGAACGCAGGATTATTGAGCAGCATGTATTACCGCTTCAAAAAGAATTGACTCTTAAAACAAGTTTCAATCTTAATTTATATTTTAAAATTGATGTAGATATTTCAAATGATTGGAAACTTCTACCTAAGACTAAATTTGTAAAAATTCGCTGGTTTAGCGTTTCAAAATCTTTCACTAAGATGATTGGCCTCCAAAATAATCTGGATCGAAGATTAAAGGCTAAGATGCCATATGTTGAACGCAGACTAGACAGTTTGATAAATCGGAATGTTCATTTAGATCAAGCCATGCTAAAAGTATGGAAAAAAATTCAAAAGCCTATTTTGGCAAGTAGAAATGTACAGAATCTTTGGCTTAAAATCAATCCTATTGGATTTCAATTGCATAAGATTACTTCAATTCATGACAGTCTTTATGTTCATCTAAGAATATCAGCGAATACTCAAACCTTTCTTGTTGATAAGGCGAATTATGAAATCGATAGTGTACTACCGCCATTGCTAAAAACAGATACCTGGGAGGATTCAGCATATATCCATTTTTTATCAGAAATTTCATTCGTTGATATTAATAAGATGATATCTAGTAAATTACTAGGAAAGACTTTTGAATTATCGAATCATAAACTTAAAATTTTAGCTGCAGAAATGTCGGCCTGTGGAAGTCTAGTAGTGTTAAAACTTGTTGTTAAAGGCTCATTCAAGGCGACACTCTATCTGCAAGGAAAACCGGCTTATTCAGAAGGAGCGCAGAATCTTGAAATACAAGATTTTGATTTTGAAATCAACACGGATGAAGCATTATATACCTGTGCGGACTGGATTCGTCACAGTAGTTTCAAACAACAAATTCAGGATTTGCTTTGTCTGCCGATCACTGATCGAATTTCAAAAATTCCAAATGCGATAATAAATGGACTAGAGTGTAGTCGATCAGGTGAAAGCTTGAATCTTGAACTTATAAAATGGGAATTCAAACCTATTAACATATGGGTGAAGGATTCTAGTCTCATTTCACTCATTATCATTAACGCCAAAGCTAAGATTGTCTTAGAAAAATTATAAATGGCTCTTACACAAATGCCTAATTAATCCATCATCAGTCGCTAAGAATTCAATTCTCATCGCAATTGGACTTTTTAAGTCTTTTTTATAATATCTAAATTATTCTTTGTGCGCATGTTTATTTACTAAACATGGTAAATATGCAACATTTTGAAAGTAATATACAATTTTATCAATACGCTATAGAATTACCTTTGATATGAGAAGAATTAATTTAATATAAAATTTAAGAAATGAACACAACAGAATTGAAAGGATCCTGGGAAGAGTTAAAGGGTAAATTAAAGCAAAAATTTGCTATTCTAACTGATGATGATTTAATGTTTGCTGAAGGCAAAAAAGAAGAAATGATGGGTAAACTTCAAATTAAGCTTAGTAAAACTAAAGAGGAAATGGAAAAAATCGTTAATGCACTCTAATCGCTTTGTTTGAAGAAAAAGCATCATTCGTCATCTGTGATTGAATGGTGTTTTTTTTTAATACTAAATTAATTGCAAGAAAACTAAAATGCACAGTCTAAGTATAAAATTAAGTTAAATAAATAAACCTAATCATGAAAAAAATAAATAGAACTTTCAATAAGCAATACGGATGGAAAATCGCACAATTCAGTCTATTGATTTTATTAATCATAATCGCTGGGTCATGCAAAACAATGAGTAAAACAAAAAAAGGAGCGGTAATTGGTACAGCTGGAGGCGCTGCATTAGGCGCTGTTGTAGGTAAAGCCTCAGGAAATACGGTTTTAGGAGCTATAATTGGTGCTGCAGTTGGCGGAACCACAGGTGTGCTTATAGGAAAAAAAATGGATAAGCAGGCTGAAGAAATTAAAAATGAAGTCCCCGGGGTGAAAGTTGAAAGAGTTGGAGAAGGAATCATAATAGAGTTTAACGAAAAAATATTGTTTGATTTTGCTAAATATGATCTTAAATCGGAATCGAAAAATAGTCTCAATAAATTCATTACTGTTTTGAATAGGTATCCGGAAACAAATATTGAAATTCAGGGACATACAGACAGCAAAGGCAGTACTTCGTACAACAATACTTTGTCTAAAAATAGAGCGCAATCAACTGAGAATTATCTTGTGATGAACAACATAGTCAGCAATAGAATTCATGTGAAAGGCATGGGAGAGAAATATCCTAAAGTAGACAATACATCAGAAATAAATAGGGCAGAAAACCGAAGAGTGGAGTTTCTAATTACTGCAAATGAAAATATGAAACAGGATGCAAAAAAGGAACTTTAATTGAGTAAATAAATTTAAATAACTAGTTAATATTAAATATTATTAAATGAAAATAATTGGCATAGGAATCGCAGTAGTTTGCAATATATTATTTTGTAATAGCTTTATAGGTTCACAAACTTTATCTGTAGGAGCACATGCAGGATTAAACTTTCAGAATATAAATGGAAAGGACTCCAACGGAGATCCTTTAAAAAATAATTTGGTACCAAGATATTCTTTAGGTTTAAACTTGGAAATAGCTTTAGCTTCAGAATACAGTCTTCAGACAGGTTTAAGTTATAGCACAAAGGGTGCTAAAAATAAGGATGAAAATGCAAATCTCAATCTTGCATATCTGGAACTTCCATTTAATTTTATTTTTAAACCAGCTTTAGGACAACACCACATGTTATTAGGATTTGGTCCTTATCTTGCTTATGGACTTTCTGGTAATCTCAAATCTGAATTCGGAGGAGTTACATTAGACAGAGAAGTAAAATATCAAAAAAATATCGAATTAAGCGATTTACTCAGTACAACGCAAGTATTTTTCTCACCCTGGGATGCAGGTGTCAACTTGTTAGCAGGATTTGAATTATCGAATGGTCTTTCGATTCAATTTAATGCTCAGCTTGGATTAATTAATATCAATCCAAATGTAAATGGGTTCACAAATGATGAGTCAGCATATAAAAATACAGGTTTTGGAGTTTCATTGGGATATCGATTGAACCCTAAGAATTCGGAAATATGAAGGCATCATGGATAAAAGGGTCGATCTGATCGTAGAACGAATTTGCTAAATATCCCTAGCATTGACATTGGAATCCATGAGATCGTTTCGAGAATTGACAATTATTAAATAAAAATTCATGAAGAATTTCCAGCTTCAAAGGAATTTATTAAAGAATTATTGAAAAAGTTATTATGAAAACTGAAAAAAGAGCAGGAATTTGGATGGATCATTCACATGCACATCTCATTGAATTTTCACCTGAGCCAATGGAGACAAAGGTAATTCAGTCTGAATTCTCACATGAAGACAAACTAAAGAGTTTAAGTAAAAGTGAAAGGGGCATGCACAATAAAGAGCAGCAACAAAATCATGAATATTATCACAAATTGGCACAAATTATTTTAAACTTTCAAGAAGTGGTCTTATTCGGTCCAACAGATGCAAAATCTGAACTTTACAATACTATAAAAGAGAATCCACTCTATGCACACATTAGAATCTTCTTGTTGCCGGCAGATAAAATGACTATACATGAAGAACAAAATTTTGTTAAGGATTACTATATGCAAAAAGGAAAAGTTTAAGATACTTTGATTTATTGAAATCAACATTCAATAAAATCCTTTTAAACCAATTTCTTAAAAAATTTCAATTTTATAAAATATTTTTCAATGAATAGATATGAGACTTTGGCAATTTATGCATTTTTGATTATGGTTATAGGAGTAATTTTAATCTCATTTTCTTTTTACCCTACTCTATCAATGCATTTTATCATTGGATTTGGAATGTTGTTTAGTTCAATTTTTGCTTATTTAACAGCATATAAAAGTAAGAATCTTCAAATTCCACTTAAGTATCACGGATTACACGCTTTATCAATGTCTCTTTATGGAATTATGATACTTTTTTATGGAAATCAAATTGATTTATTCCTCATAATCACCATTTATTTTCTATTGTTCTATGGAATAGCCGAGATTATTTTTTCTTTGCAGATTCTATTGTTGCGAATACAAAATATTAAATTAACGATTGTTGCTTCAAGATTAGGAGTGGGATTTTTTATAGCTACTGGCGCTATTCTCGTTCTTGCCACTTCATCTCTCAATCAGAATAATGCAATAATGTTTGCAGGGTTTGTCTTTATTTTTATAGGCTTTAACACAATCATCTTCAAAACTGTTCTTAAAAGACTCGGAGAACCGGCCTAGTGTTGGAATTAATGAATTGAAAGATCATGAATTGGCTCGTATTCAAATCATGACACCTTATTTAACCTATACAAATAAATGATCCTAATCGATATTAGCTTTTCTAAATGAATTGCCCATTTCGATTCCAAATCCTAAGAATCAATTTACAAACATTCAAAGATTATACGAATTTGTGTAAGATCTATTTTATTTACTAGAATATTATCAATTAAACCTATCCTAATTGATTAAATTATTGATTATGTATTATCAATTGACTAATGTTTAAGATACCATTTTACGCGAAAGCTGCACTTATTTTTATCGCGCTTTATGGGTTTATTTTTGGCTTATATCTGTGTCAGGGCATTCTAGTGCCATTACTTTATGCCCTACTTTTTGCAATGGTACTGAATCCATTTGTGAATTTTCTTCAAAGTAAGAAGCTTCCTAAATTTTTTGCCATTTTCACTTCCATTGCTCTAGTGATTGTTATTATTTTTGGTCTGGTTTATTTTGTCTATTCTCAATGTACTGTCTTTGTCGATAATTATCCTGAGTTCAGGATAAAAATTGATTCAACAATTCATCAAATAGTTCATTGGGCCTCGAAGTATTTTAACATCAAAACGGTTCAAATCAATACCTGGGTACAAGAGACAGAGGATCAGGCTTTCTCTGATTCCGGACAAATGATCGGTCGAACCTTAGTGGATTTGGGAAATACTCTATTTATTCTATTGCTATTACCGATATACTTATTTTTAATTCTTTCTTATAAAGAATTATTGATTGAGTTCATTAGACAGTTGTTTAAAACTACTCATCATACTGCTGTATTTGAGATATTGCTAAAAATAAAAATGATTGTTCAGAGATATCTGAAAGGATTGCTAATTGAGGTAATTCTAATGGCCATAATGAATTCAATTGGCTTATTAATACTTGATATCGACTTTGCAATTTTTATTGGTATTACAGGCGCAATATTAAATATCATCCCTTATTTTGGTGGAATTGTTGCAATGGCATTGCCAATGACAATTGCTTTTGTTACTAAAGATTCTGTTACTTATACTTTTTTGGTAATGGCCGTATACCTACTTATACAATTTATTGACAACCATTTTATTATTCCGTACATAGTAGCATCAAGGGTTAAACTCAATGCACTTATAACCATCGTAGTAGTTTTAGTAGGTGGGGCCTTATGGGGAATTCCGGGAATGTTTCTATCAATTCCTTTAACTGCCATTCTGAAAGTAATCTTTGACCAAATTGAAAGTTTACAGCCATGGGGTTACTTATTCGGAAATGTAGTTTCAACTGAATCCAAGTTTCGTTTTTTACATAGAAGAAAACCGTGAATTATACAACATTCTAAAATTATAGTGTAATCTTTTTTAAAGACTAGAATTGCAACTTTACAGTGTGAAAATTCATTCACATTTTTTTAATTTTAGATAATGAGCAAGGATAAAGGAGTTAAAAACAGCAAGAAATCTCCAGAAAGCAAAACTTCCGGAAAAATTAAAGCAGTTTCAGATTACAAATCAGAAGGAAAATCAAAGGATGCGGTTATTGACATTTTTAGCAATAAATCAGATTCGAAATCAGATAAATCCAAAAAACATTAGTCAATCTATTCCAGTTCTGAAACATGATTCAAATAAATAGACACGGCGTAATCCTTAAACCTACCAGTTTGGGATTTGAAAATGAAGGAGTATTAAATCCTGCAATCATTCAAGATGGAGAAGAACTTCATTTATATTATCGTGCAGTTCGCACTGGCAATTATTCTACAATTGGTTATTGCCGATTAGATGGTCCGATTAACGTGATTAACAGAATGGAATTGCCAGTGTTATTTCCACAGGCTGAATATGAGTCACATGGTGTTGAAGATCCTAGAGTATCCAAAATTGATGGCATTTATTATCTGACCTATACCGCATACGATGGAATTAATGCTTCCGGTGCATACGCAACTACTGAAGTTTTGCCCTGTTTTGAAAAAAAAGGCCAACTTACACCATTGATTACTTATGAAGATTTCAGACGACTTGCAGAAAGTAAAGGCCTCATCAATGAGAAGTATTTGCGATTCAATGGTCAACATATTAATCAATCGGAACAAAAATATTTGTTGTGGGACAAAAACATTGTTTTTTTTCCTCGCCGAATTCAAGGTAAATTAGTATTTCTACATCGCATTAAACCTGATATACAGATTGTTTCAGTTTTTAATTTAACAGAGCTAACACCGGGATTTTGGGAAGAGTATTTTCTCCACCTCAATGAATATATTGTGATGGAACCGAAATTTCACCATGAGATCAGTTACATTGGAAGTGGATGCCCACCTATTGAAACAAAATTGGGTTGGCTTATGATCTATCATGGTGTTCATGATACTGCTACAGGATACAAATATGTTGTCTGCGCTTCCTTATTGGATTTAGAAAATCCTGTTGTGGAAATTGCCCGATTACCGAAACCACTTTTTTCGCCGGAATATGATTATGAGATTACCGGATATGTCAATAATGTATGTTTTCCAACAGGAACGGCACTCTTCGGAGATGAACTGTATATATATTATGGCGCAGCAGATAAACAAATTGCTGTTGCATCTCTAAGCCTATCTTCCCTATTAGAGAATCTAATGCTAAACAAAATCCTTTAAAAATATAAAGTCTTATGATTGAGAATATTCCCGAAGTTTTATTAATAAGTTCCTATCCACCAAGGGAATGCGGTATTGCTACATTTTCACAGGATTTAAGAACGGCATTACACAATAAATTTAATCAGTCTTTCAACATAAAAATTTGTGCCTTAGAAGAAGGCCAAGATATCCGTGAATATTCGACAGAAGTAAGTCACATACTTCATACCAATGATCTGTCATCATTTTCGGATCTAGCATTTTCCGTAAATCGCGACAATAAAATTAAACTCGTACTCATACAACATGAATTTGGTTTTTTCTCGAAGCTCAGTGATAGTGAATTTTATTCTTTTTTGAAAAAAATTGAAAAGCCATTGATTATCGCATTCCATACAGTATTACCTGCTCCTGATGAAAGCCTAAAAAATAGAATCAGAAATATGGTTTCAGCCTGTAGTGCAATTATTGTTATGACACAAAATTCTGCACTCATTCTTGAGAAAGAATACAATATAGATTCAGCCTGTATCCATGTAATTGCTCATGGTGTTCATCTTGTTCCCCATTTAAATAAAAATAAATTAAAAGCTAAATATGATCTTAAAGGACGAAAAGTTCTCTCTACGTTTGGGCTTATCAGTTCTGGAAAAAGTATTGAAACATCTTTAGATGCTTTGCCATCAATAATTTCAAATAATCCATCAGTTATTTTTTTAGTCATCGGCAAAACACATCCTACAATAAAGAGCCGAGAAGGAGAGCAATATAGACTGAGTTTAGAAGCGAAAGTTAACGAACTCAATCTACAGAATCATGTAAGATTTATCAACAACTATCTTCCTTTGGAAGAATTGCTAGAGTACCTACAGTTGACCGACATTTACTTATTTACTTCCAAAGATCCTAATCAAGCGGTAAGCGGAACTTTTCTTTATGCGGTAAGTTGTGCATGTGCAATAATTTCAACACCAATTCCACATGCCTCTGAAGTGCTTCGCGATGACGCAGGAATATTATTTGATTTTTGTGATTCTGATCAATTATCTAGTGCCGTTAATTTGTTGTTGAAAGACAATAATCAAAGACAAAGATTAATTCAAAATGGATTGCAACGAGTTATTTTTGCGGCATGGGAGAATATCGCAGTGGAATATGCGGTTTTATTTAAAAATTGCTTTATTAAAAGCAAATCATTGCAATATGAAATTCCTGTTGTCAAACTTTCTCATCTAAGAAGACTGACTACTGATTTTGGAATGATTCAGTTTTCTAAAATTAATCAACCAGATCTGGAATCTGGATATACCCTAGATGATAACGCAAGAGCATTGATCTCGATGTGTATGCATTTTGAATTATTCAGAACTGAAACTGATTTACAATGGATTAAAATCTATCTGGACTTTATTTCTTTTTGCTTACAGGAAAATGGTACTTTTAAAAATTATGTCAGCATCGATCAAATCTTTACTCATCAAAATGAAGAAGTGAACCTTGACGATGCGAATGGAAGAGCGATCTGGGCACTAGGTTTACTAATTTCAAAATATGAAATTCTTCCTGAAACAATTATTGATCAAGCAACAGCTTTAATGAAACAAGCTTTGCCACAGTTAAAGAATATCCATTCTACAAGAGCAATGGCCTTTATTATTAAAGGAATGTATTGCGCTTTACAACTGAGTCCAAATTACTTATATCAGGAATTGCTTGAAAACTTATCCAAGCGCCTTGTACAAATGTACCGACACGAAGCGAATACTGACTGGTTGTGGTTCGAGCCATATTTAACTTATGGAAACAGTATTTTACCAGAAGCAATGCTTTGTGCTTGGCTTGTTACCGATGAAGTCATATATAAGGATATAGCTTGTGAATCAATGGAATTTTTAATGAAACAGACCTTTACAAAAGAAGGCATTCAGGTTGTTCCCAATCAGGGATGGCACCAAAAAGGGCAATCAAAATCGAGATTTGGTGAACAAGCCATTGATGTAGCATATACCATCCTTTCTTTGAAATTATTTTTCGATTCGCTAGGAGATACAAAATATCGCAATAAAATAGAGATTGCATTTAATTGGTTTCTTGGACAGAATCACTTGCGCCAGATTATTTATAACCCATGCACGGGAGGATGTTATGATGGCCTTGAAGAATTTCAGGTAAATCTGAATCAGGGAGCTGAGTCTTGTTTAAGTTATCTCATGGCAAGATTGGCAGTTGATGGTGTATTGCCAATTAAAAAAACAAGTGGCGCTGATCCCATCAATCTCATTCATCAAAAGCAGCTGCCAATGCCTTCATTAATCATGCAATATTAAGGCTCCGAACTTTAATCTTTGGATTCACTATGGCATGCGTTTGATTGATCCTGATATTATTTATTCAATAAATCTCAAAGCAAAAATAAGTAGAACCGATGGGGTACAAAAGTAAGACTTGCAGAAAGCATCTTAGCTATTTTGTAGAATGTTCAATTATATAAATTGATGCAAAATACTGACTGATTTTCAGTGCATATTTACTTTTAAAAGAAAAGTATAATAAAATAATTTGAAAAGTCAGAATAAATGATTACATTTAATGCAAATAGCGTATTATAAATGAAACTTTTTATCAAACATATGGTCAGCGCCCGCTGTAAATTGATGGTTAAAGATGAATTAAAAAAGCTAGGCCTACATTTTGTAATTGTGGAATTGGGAGAAGTTGAAATCATGGAAGAACTTTCAGAATTTCAAAGAAACGAATTAAAAGAGGCATTATTGATTTCAGGACTTGACTTGATGGATGATAAAAAGGCGATTTTAATTGAAAGAATTAAAAATGTAATTATTGAAATGATTCATTACGATTCAGATTTACCAAAGATTAATAATTCAGACTACATCAGTGAAAAACTGAACTATGATTATACTTATCTATCCAATATTTTTGCTGAAGTGAAAGGAATAACGATTCAGCAATTTATAATCATGCATAAGATAGAAAGAGTTAAGGAATTATTACATTATGAAGAACTCAACCTCACCGAGATTTCCTACAAATTGAATTACAGCAGTGTAGCACATTTATCCAATCAGTTTAAAAAAATAACCGGACTTAGTCCTTCTCAATTTAAACATCTGAAGGCGAAAAATAGAGCAGCTATTGAAGAAATATGAAAAAGAATGAGAACCATTATGCCAGAAGTTTGATTGAAGCTAGCTTAGACCCTTTGATTACCATTAGTCTTGAAGGAAAGATAACAGATATGAATGAAGCCTTTATGAATATTACTTCAGAGAGTCGAATTCATCTAACAGGAACTAATTTTTTCGAATACTTTACAGATCCTCAGAAAGCTAGAGAAGTCTATCAGGAAGTTTTTCAAAAAGGTTTTGTCACCTCCTACCCTCTTACAATTAAAGATCATAAATTGACAGATGTGCTTTTTAATGGTTCAGTGTATAGAGATGAACGTGGAAATGTTGTAGGTGCAGTAGTAGTAGCACGTGATATAACAGAACAGAATAAAATTTCTAGTGAATTGAATGCAGCTATTTCACACGCAGTATTGGCGACGGGAATTGCTGAAGAAGCTAAGGTATTTGCTGAAAATGCAACAATAATTGCTGAAAATGCAGTGAAAGCCAAACAGCAGTTTTTATCTAACATGAGCCATGAAATTAGGACTCCTATGAATGCCATCATAGGCTTCACTAAAGTTTTGATTAAAACTGATCTAAGCGCCAAACAAAATGAATATTTGCAAGCGATCAAATTAAGTGGAGATGCGCTGATCGTATTAATTAATGATATTCTCGATTTGGCAAAGGTAGATGCAGGTAAAATGAGTTTTGAGAAAACACCTTTTAAATTGGCTTTATCTATTTCTGCAATGCTACATCTGTTTGAAACTAAAATACAAGAGAAAAATTTAGTGCTAATAAAAGAATATGATCGCAATATTCCTCAAGTACTAATTGGTGATCCGGTGAGACTTCATCAGATTATTATGAATTTGCTCAGCAATGCAGTCAAGTTTACCTCGACAGGACAGATCATCGTAAGTGTCAAATTATTAGAAGAAGATAACGAAAAGGTATTAATAGAATTCGCAATTACCGATACAGGAATTGGAATTGCTGTGGACAATATCGAACGGATTTTCGAACATTTCCAACAGGCATCCAGTCTAACATCTCGACTCTATGGTGGAACAGGATTGGGCTTGGCAATAGTTAAACAATTGGTTGAATCACAAGACGGCAAATTAAGTGTGAATAGTATTTTGGGAGAAGGATCAGTTTTTAAATTTATAATGAAGTTTCAGAAGACGAATGAATTTATGGAATCTGAAATCATTACAGAGAAAATTGATGCTGAGGACTTGAATATAAGCATTTTAGTTGTGGAAGACATGGGTCTCAATCAATTGCTGATGAAGACCATTTTAGAGGATTTTGGATTTGGTTGTGAAATTGCTGCAAATGGTAGAATAGCAATTGAAAAACTAAGTATTAAGAGCTATAATCTGATCTTAATGGATTTGCAAATGCCTGAAATGAATGGTTTTGAAGCAACCGATTATATTAGAAATACGATGAATTCAAACATTCCCATAATTGCATTGACAGCAGATGTAACAACGGTCGATCTAGCCAAATGCAAAGCGGTTGGAATGAATGATTATATTGCAAAGCCCATAGACGAAATTCTGCTTTATAACAAAATACTGACTACTGTAAAGAAAGGAAATTTAGGTAGGGAAATTGATCATCCTCAAGCTATCATAGAAAAGAAATTTATAGACCTGGAATATTTGAATCGTCGAACAAAGTCAAATCCAATCTTGATGAAAGAAATGATTGACTTATATTTAGAACAAACACCCTCTTTGATCGATGTCATGAAAAAGAGTCTACTTGTTGAAGACTGGATTTCTCTACATGCAGCAGTTCACAAGATGATACCTTCATTCTCAATCGTTGGCATTCATCAGGAATTTGAGGATAAAGCCAAAAAAATTCAAGAATATGCAAGCATACGACTTCAAAAAGAATTGGTACATGAATTGATTATTGAGTTAGAAATGGTTTGCACACAAGCCTGCAAAGAGTTGGAAGAAGAATTAGCTACAATACAAATTAAATCTAATGGAAAACAAAAATAGAATCAAATTATTTTTGGTAGATGACGATGCGCTATTTCTAAAATTGCTGAAAATAGAATTTTTGGAAAATGCCGATTTTATTGTCGAAACCTTTGCAACCGGCGAGCAGTGTCTCGAAAATATTGGCCTTGAACCGGATATCATTATTTTAGATTACCATCTTGATGGAATAACAAAATCTGCCCTTAACGGCCTGGAAACACTGGATCGAATTAAAGCAGTTAAAGCCAATATTCCGGTTATTATATTGTCTTCACAAGATAAAATAGATGTTGCCATAAATTGCATGCACCATCACGCTTATGACTATGTTGTGAAGAGTGAAACAGCTTTTCACAGACTACAAAAAATAATTTCTCGCTTCTTTCAATACCAACAATTAGAGAAACAACTCAATTGGTATATGGAAAAAATGTAATGGTTTAGGAATGATATTGTATTGAACCATATTTATTTAAAATTCATAGTTTTTTTTCGAATTTAATACATGTTCTGCTGATTTTATATAGCCAATTGGATTACATTGCGTAAATTTTAGATCAAAGTATCTGTTACACAAAAGAAACATCTATCCAATTAATAATTCGATGTCCTTCGCGAGTATAATTTCCTTGTCCTGTGTAGATCAGATTTGTTTTTGATTCATGACCCTTAGCATGGCTAATTTTTTTAACATTTGCAGGTTTTTGAAAAAATCTGATTTCACAGTTTTGCTCATTTTTATTTCAAATAGTTCTTGTTTCTCGCCAGAGTTTAGGATTAAATCAACTTCATTGTGATTGCTATCTTGCCAGTAATAAGCGCTTGATTCCAAACCCTTATTAAATCGATTTTTAACAATTTCATTAATTATAAAATTTTCAAAAATATGACCTACTAATGAATGATTTAATAAATCTTGTTCGGATTTTATACTTAAAATATGACATAATAAACCAGTATCATAAAAGTAGAGTTTAGGTTTTTTCAATATTCTCTTATCGTAATTTTCAAAATGCGCTGGCAATAAATGAATGATATAACTTGCCTCTAATACAGAAACCCATCTTGCAATGGTCCGATTATCTACTCCGACAAGTTTTGCTAATTCTTGTGCATTAAATATACACCCGGCTCTAGCAGCACAAAGTTTTATAAATTGCTTAAAACTTCTGCTGGTTTGAATATTTAATATTTGGTGAATGTCTTTTTCAATATAAGTTTTTAGATACGAGGAATAAAAAATAGAAGCATTCATTTTTTTTTCTTTAAACAAACGAGGGTAAAATCCTCTTAAACACAATTGCGACCATTTCCTTTCCTTGTCTTTTATATAAGGAAGTAATTCATGTAGACTAAAAGGAAGCAAGGTGAATATTGCTACTCGACCAGCTAAAGATTGGGTAATTTTTTCAAGAAGTAAAAAATTCTGAGAGCCACTTAATATATATTCACCATTTCTATTTCTTCTATCTGTACATATTTGCAAGTATGGAAATAAGGATGGTACACGCTGGACTTCATCCAAAATTACTCCACCTTTATACTTTTCCAGAAAACCCATGGGGTCCGCAATTGCGAACTCTTTGTATTCATCAATTTCAATATTTATATAAGTAAAACCATTACCCAACAAATGACAAATGGTTGTTTTTCCACTTTGCCTAGGACCGGTAATACTTACAATAGGAAATTGCTCAGCACTTTAGTAATCACTAAAGATAAATCGCGCAATACGATTGGTGATTTAGACATACATACACAATAGGTATAACAAAGATAGTATTTGCTCTTTAGATTCTATGTAAAGTTGGCATTCATTCTATGCAAAGTTGGCATTTATTCTATGTAAAGTTGGCATTTATTTTATGTAAAGTTGGTATTTATTCTATGTAAAGTTGGCATTTATTCTATTGCCAGAGAAAATAAATTGTCTATAATATATTGAATATCAATTATTTAATGTTAGTTTCAATTTTAAATCCTTGTGTTTTTACTAAGTCAATAAATATTTCATTTTTAAAATAATATCATTTGTTAATTTTATATGGATTAAAGTTTCTGTAGCAGTAAATTCTACAATTTCAACAATTGCATTTGGTATTTAAAATCAACCCCGTAACTTCGCTTCATTCCACAACTCGTCCAATTGCTTTTAACTCATATCTGTTAATGGTTTTAAGGCATGTGATTCAATATATTCAAATCTTCGCTTAAACTTTCTATTGCATTTTTCCAAAGTCGCTTAAGGATCAATTTTTAAAATCTACCGTAATTAATCATAGAAAACAATACGACAGCATCATGGCGAAGTGATTGCTAAAGCACCTTGGAGAAAGTCTTTGTAAAAACCATTTTTGACCTTTTGACTTCCACTACTAAACTCAATACATAATGCGTGATTTATTGTATTTCTACAATACCATTAAGATAAGCATTTTCCCGCCATTAACTAAGTAAAAATCCAGGCATTGGAAAGAAAGGAATTCAATAAAAAAGTATTCCAAAGTGTATTTGCAATAATGATCAGAATGGAAATTATAATTTTTGCATTCTCAGGGATTAATTTAATAAATAACAAAAATAATCCGGTAATCATAAACATATATAATCCGAAATAAGAAAAATTTACTCTACTTCCACCATAATCTACTGTGTATAAGAATATGAAAGTTAAGATCGTCATTATAAAATATACCCATACGAATATCTTATTGGAATGACTTACCAAATAATTTATAAAATACAAGATGACAATATAAAATGCAGGTGACGCCAAAGTAAATCTAGAAAAGCTTCTCATATTGCCATTCGATGTAGTCAATGTGAATATAAATATACCGATGATATAGAACATGGACATTGCAAGTAAATATTCTTTTTGCTTCTCATTAATATTGTTCATCCATGAAATAGTTTTTGGCTTTTTCCAATGAGCATGCATCCAAGCTGCGAATATTATACAAGGAATACAAAAATAAAAAATGGAAAATGTCGATAAACCAAATCCTTCAATTGAATAATCTGTAATACTCCTTACTGCTTTAAATTCCTCATACCAGGATTTTTGCGATTCAAACATACTGTTCCAATTTCCCGTATAACAAAATTGAATAAGAAAAATAAAGAAATAACCAAGGATAAATGGAAGCGATCTTTTTGCTATTTCAATTGAAAATAGTTTTAAATTTTTATTTCTTATGAATAGTATAAATTCAACAATTAGTATGGCAATGAGTACAAAAACAGTTGCTGGCCTTACTAAAGACAGCAACAAACTGCCTATAAAATAAATTCGATAATTATTTTTTATTATTCCAATACTAGCTATGGTTGTAGTGATTAAAAATAAGGACTCGGTATAGGGTAAATAATAAATTATAGAGGAAGGAAGGCTAATAAGTAATCCGAATAATAAAAGTTTCTCAAAACGAGCAGTAGAAAGAAAATAATTAATTAGCAAGGCAATGGAAATAACAAACAAGAGATAATTAATTATTGAAATGCTAATTGGGGTGCTAAAGGTAATTTTCCAAAGAAATGGAAATAGTGGAAAAAATGAAGCTCTTACCGATCCAAAACATTCCTTGTCAGGTGTGTACATTTTTTCACTTATACATTTGTAAATCGCTCCATCCCAATTTATAAAATTCTCGTTGTTGAATTCTGTATAAGGCTTAGATACTTGTTTGATTTCAAAATTATCCCATTTGCCTATTCTTTCATAATTTTCAGAAATTAAGCCAAGGGTATGTTGATAGATTTGATCATTTTGTAACAGTTTAAATACAGTTCCGAATAATAGTATATTCAATACGGCTATAAGGATGAAATATGACCATTTATTTCTCATAATTTGATCTTGCGAATGTAGCAATTGTTTATGAATTTATATGGCCAATTTTAATATATTTAAATATTACTTATTCATTCATTTTCGTTTTATGAATTTATAATATTTGCAACAGGCTAGATTTAGAATCAATTAGAACATTCATTATTCTCTTATAAAATTTATTTTTTTAGTTGAAGAACTTGCAGCAAGTTCTTCACTATATATAGCTTTAATTAATTTCACGGTTTGCCTCAATCTTTCTACAGGATCTTGATTTGCAATATTAGAATCTTCATGACTTTTTGAATCTTCAAATGATGAAAAGATAATTAATTTTTTTGAGATTTTATTCTTGGATTCCAATTTCTTACTTTTTTTAACCACATTAACTAAGAGAAAAATATCCAATGTTTACTTTCCTTCAATAGCTCGTGCCATATTCTTAAATACCAACTTCCGTTTAACATTCAAATATTTTGGATTGTCGAAATATTTATTTATCCATTTCCCTGTCTCATCAAGGTATGGATTGAATACTGATGTGTGAGAGTTGAGCCATTCCCGGAAGGAGAAGTGATCAAACAATCGAACATAATCCGTAAAATAGATATCTGCCACCCAATCATTACCTTTAATTATTAAAGTATTCTCGTCGTTCTTCGAAGTTGAATTTTCACTGAAATTTGCTGATCCGGAAATGACAATTGGAGTTTCACCCAATGGGTCTATCAAAATAAATTTGTTATGCAGAAAATCTATTCCGGTCTTAATCAATTTACCTGCACTTGTTTCCCCTACCCAATTGTCTACTGCTGAATGAATATAAGCACCTGCTGTTACCTCAACATCTTTATCATCGGTTGCGAATGTATTAAATTTTTGTCGCTTATCCAGAAGGATATATCGTATAAATTCTTTATCAATTTCAAATACTTTTTGAAACCTTTTATCCACATTAAAAGGATAAACACAACAAACCATTTCAGATGCACTGCCCACCATATCAGCATAGACTTGCAACATGTTGTTGGTCTTTCTGGGGCTAAAAAAGACAGAAATACCCTGCGGAATATCAACGGCTTCGACATCTAATCCATCTTTCAAATTCTCAACTGCTATGCGATACTCTTTTTTTGACAAATTTTTATCTACCAATTTCCAGTATTCATAATATTTAGAAGCGATCTTTCTATCCTTAATTAAATGTCCAGTATTACAGTGTCCGTAAATTCCTTTTGCTGAAATATTGGTTGAACCAGTCCAAACTCTCAATGCAACATCATTTGCTCCTACAATTACAAAAAATTTATTGTGTGCCTGTGTCACTTCATTATCTCTTACGTGTTTAATCAGCGTTGAGGTGCCGGTAGCTTTTACTCCAGCAGCATTCTCCTCTCCATAATTTATTGCATCATAGACAACTTGTATATTTACCCCTCTTTTTTTGGCTTCTTTAAGTTCAAGCAACAGAGCGGGATAATGAAATTCATAAAAGGCTCCTCTTATTTTTTGACCCTTTTTAGCTGATTTTATAAATGCTTTCATTCCTTCATACAGTCCCTTTGATAACCAATCAGCTGCTTTTTGATCAATTATTTTTTCCTCTAGATCAAATGGCTTATCAAAACCAAAGTTTTCAGTATATGATTGACTTCCTGAAACACCTCTGTTAAAATAAATGCCTTGATTTTCCTTTACATGTTCTTCAGCCGAAATGGTTATTTCTTCAGACAAACCACGAATAGGGCTTTGAGGGGATCCGGTCATACAAGTAACGATATAAGTATATTCTTTACCTGGAATTACGGTAAAATCTTTCCACAAAAAACTCTGTATTGGATGTAGATAAGACGGGTATTTCTGTCCCTTGACTTTGTCTAAGTCCTTTTTCTCAATATTTATTACGGATTTAAAGAATTTTTGACCCTCCAACCAAATCCGTTTTTTACTTTCTGTCTCTTCTCTTTCAAATGCAAAGCCAAGTAAATCTGTTGGTTTCTCCTTCATATCTATGGAAAGTACTACCGTGTTTGTACCAGATACAGCATAAAGTTCAAGAAGCTTTTTTGTCTTTTTTACTCTCATAATATTTAACTTTTTGGTTTGTTATTAAATACAATATTTAGCATTTCTGCATTTGTTTCCTTACTAGTAAATTGGAGTTTAAAAATAATCAAATAAAACCAATTTAGGCCTAACTAGAATTAATTATCTATTTCTAATTAGACTAATTGTTATCATTAAAAGTCAAATGAATTCGAAATAATAAAATAGACCTGTGCAATTAATTATCCTGCCAAAATCCGAGAATCACTATCTTCACTCGACAAATTGACTATGAGCCATTCACATAATCACGACCATTCTCCTGCATTGACCAATGTGAATACTGCTTTCATTTTAGGCATTTCCCTCAACATACTTTTTGTAATCATCGAGGCTGTTCTAGGTTTCATAAATAATTCTCTTTCACTGCTCTCCGATGCAGGACATAATCTTGCCGATGTAGGTTCACTAGCTCTTTCCCTTCTGGCCTTCAAACTTATGAAAGTCAAATCAAATGATAAATATACTTACGGCTATCGCAAAACGTCCATTCTTGTAGCCCTTTTCAATTCAATGATATTATTAATAACCATTGGAGCAATCGTTTATGAAGCCATACAACGACTGTTTGAACCTGAACCAATTGCCGGATCTATAATTGCATTAGTAGCGGGAATTGGAATACTAATTAATGCCGGAACTGCATTACTATTTCTTCGCGACAAGGAGAAGGACATGAACATAAAAAGTGCCTATCTACATCTAATGAGTGACGCCATAGTTTCCTTAGGACTTGTTATCGGAGGAATAATAATATATTTTACAAATTGGTATTGGATTGACAGTATCTTAAGCATTGGAGTTGCGATTGTTATACTTATCACTACTTGGAGGCTACTGAAACAAAGTTTAAGACTTTCATTGGATGGTGTTCCTGAAAACATTCATATTGAGGAGATCAAGAATTGTGCAATAAAAATGGATGGAATAAAAGATTTGCATCACATTCACGTATGGGCAATGAGCACAACCGAAAATGCTATGACCGGACATCTTGTATTTGATCACAACATTTCATTAGAACAAGAACAAGTGCTAAAAAATAAATTAAAACATGAACTCAATCACAAAAATATTCATCACATAACCTTAGAAACGGAAAGAGAGAATGAAGCTTGCAATGGACAGGATTGCTAAAATAAGTGCTTTAAACTTCACATTTTTAATTTTTACTATAGCTGTTCACTGAAGTTCCTAATACTACAATACCTAAATAATAATTTCTTTGAATTTGTATAAAAATAAAACTAATTACAATAAATAAAATCAAATAACAATGGAATCACTCGCACCAAACATCTTCGTAAAGGACATGAATAAAAGTTTAGACTTTTACAATCTACTTGGCTTTACAAAAATTATGTCAGTTCCAGAAGAAGGAGAATTTGACTGGGTAATGATAAACAACAAGAATGTAAATATAATGCTACAGACTTTCACCAATCTAGGATCAGAACTTCCTCAAATAAGCAGACAAGATGGAGGATCTCTACTCTTTTATATTCAAGTCAAAGGTATAAGAAAATTACATGAAGACATAAAAGACAAGGTAGAGGTACTTAAAG
This sequence comes from Saprospiraceae bacterium, assembly GCA_040006775.1. GTDB lineage: Bacteria > Bacteroidota > Bacteroidia > Chitinophagales > Saprospiraceae > Vicinibacter. The sequence goes on along the minus strand of JBDTWI010000007.1, from coordinate 69,111 downwards.
GATTGGAGAAGACCTTTTATGGAGCAACAGAATTTTCTATTCTAGATCCCAATAGCTATGTTCTAACTTTCGCTGAAGATGAGGCTTAGTTTTAAAAACAACATTCCACTATTTTAACTACATAAAATCTAAATAGAACTAAATATTTATGAGTTTTTGGATTGTTTGTATATATTGTCGCTTATTCTTCAAACAAGACTAAAAAAATGATCATTTTACTTATATCCATATTTATTCTTGGCTACCTAGCGATTGCTACTGAAAATATAATAAGAATTAATAAAGCAGCTATAGCCTTAGTAAGTGGAGTACTGTGCTGGACCGTTTTTATTCTATATTCATCTGATCCACATCATGTAGTTGAAGAATTGATTGCTCATGTTGGAGAGCTTTCAGGAATACTCTTTTTTCTTTTAGGAGCCATGACTATTGTTGAGCTAATTGACGCACACGATGGCTTCGAACTTATTACGGATAGAATTAATGAAAAAGATAAACGGAAACTTCTATGGATAATTTCATTTATTACTTTCTTTTTATCTGCCATCTTAGATAATCTAACTACTACTATAGTAGTAGTTTCACTACTTCGAAAACTAATTAAAAACGAAGAAGACAGATTGTTTTTCTCAGGAATGGTGGTCGTCGCAGCAAATGCAGGTGGTGCTTGGTCTCCAATCGGAGATGTAACCACAACCATGCTTTGGATTGGCAACCAAATTACCGCCTTTAACATTATAATTAAATTAATAATTCCTAGTATTATTTGTCTGCTTGTCCCATTAATTTATCTTTCTTTTAATTTAAAAGGAAAAATTGATCGCCCAATTGTTGATAAGATTTCGAAAGAACGCAAAGTTTCTTCTTCCCATCAGTCCATCGTATTTTATTCTGGAATTATAATTTTAATTTTAGTTCCAGTATTCAAGTCGGTCACACACCTACCACCATTTATGGGAATTCTATTAGGTCTTGGATTGCTATGGATTATTACAGAAATCATTCATGACAAAAAAGCAGAAGAAGATAAAGGTCCTCTTTCTGTAGTGGAGGCTTTAAGGAAAATTGATGCGCCCAGCATATTGTTCTTTCTTGGTATTTTAATTAGTATTGCAGCACTTCAGTCAGCTGGAATTTTAACAGAACTTGCTCATTGGCTTAGTAGAACACTACCGAATGACAATTATATTGTTATTTCTTTTGGATTGCTATCCTCTATAATTGACAATGTTCCACTGGTTGCTGCTGCTCAGGGAATGTATAATCTAAGCAACTACCCTATTGATCATTATTTTTGGGAATTTTTGGCTTACTGTACCGGAACAGGTGGAAGTATTCTTATCATTGGTTCAGCTGCAGGTGTTGCAGCAATGGGAATGGAGAAAATTAATTTTTTATGGTATCTTAAAAAAATAAGTTTTTTAGCATTGTTAGGTTTCTTCGCCGGGGCAATAGCTTATATCCTTCAGCATGAGCTTTTAGGAATTTAATTACATTTTTTAAACTATTCATAGACCAAATAATTAATAGTTATGAAACTCAATAAAATACAAACTTTACTCGCAATCCTGACCTTATTCCTTCAAGCTTGCACTTTTAATGTTGAACTTAATAAGTCTCTAAATAATAAGGAAGAAGAAACTAAAAAAATTGCTAACCTACTTGATTCGCTTAACACTGCTGCAGCAAATGCTGATTTTGAACGCTATTTTAATTACTACGCAGAGGATGCAATTTTTATGGGAACGGATGCGACAGAGCACTGGGACAAGAAAGCATTTATGGATTTTTCTAAACCCTTTTTTGATCGAAAAAGAGCATGGAATTTCAAGAGTATTGATCGCCATATATACTTTGACAATTGTACAGAACTAGCTTGGTTTGATGAATTACTTGAAACACAAATGAAGATTTGCCGTGGTTCCGGAGTTGTAGTTAAAGACAATAAAGAATGGAAAATCAAACAATACGTGCTATCTATTACCATACCAAATCTACTTAGCGACTCCATTGTGACTATAAAATCAGCCTTAGAAGATTCCATAATTCATAAAATTAAAATGCATTAAAAAATTAAAATTTAGTTTAAATTTAAAAATAGTTGAAGGTTTCTGAATCCATTAAAACCCTAAACGAGAATAAGAAAAAACAGTGATAAAAGCAACCTTAGTAATTATTTGGAAGATTTTTTTATTTCTTTTTATATTCAACAAGCTCCATGCTCAGGATAAATCTAATTTTCGAATTGTAGGATACTATTGCGGCACAACTATTCCCATTGATAGTTTCGAAACAAATAAATTAACTCATCTTATTTTTAGTTTTGGAAATTTGAAAGGAAATAAACTTAACATCAACTCTGTGATGGATAGTACTACTATAAAGAGTATGGTAAAATTAAAATCTGCTCATCCCAATTTAAAAGTCATGCTTTCTCTAGGCGGTTGGGGAGGTTGCAAGACCTGTTCGGAAGTTTTCAGCACTAAAAAAGGGCGTCAGGCATTTGCTAAATCAGTAAAACAAATTTCAACATATTTCAAGACTGATGGAATAGATTTGGATTGGGAGTATCCTAGCATTAAAGGGTTTCCTGAACATAAATACAGTGTAGAAGATCGTTCAAATTTTACAAGTCTTGTAAAAGAAATCAGAAAAGCAAATGGCGATCAATTTATTATAAGTTTTGCTGCCGGAGGATTTACCGAATATCTAAACAATTCAATAGCTTGGACTGAAGTAATTCAAACTGTAGATTTCATCAATCTCATGTCCTATGATCTTGTTCATGGCTACAGTTCTACTAGCGGACATCATACGCCTTTATATTCAACAAAACAACAAACCGAATCTACGGATAATGCGGTACAATTTTTACTTAAAGCTGGAGTTCCCACAAATAAAATTGTCATAGGAGCGGCCTTCTATGGAAGATTTTTTCAAATAACAGATAGTAATTCTGTTGACCTTTACAAGCCTTGTAGATTTACTCACGGATTTTCATGGAAATATGCTGAGGATTCCCTTTCTACAAATAATGGATTTGAAAAATACTGGGATAATGCGGCTATGGCACCTTATGCTATAAACAAATCCAGAAAGCTAATTGCTACTTATGATGATCAACAATCGATTCAATTAAAGACAAAATATGCCAAAGAACAACATTTAGGAGGAATCATGTTCTGGCAGTTGTATGATGATAAGTTTCACAATGGGCTCTTAGAGGCAATATTTGAGAACAAATAATACGGCTTTTTCGAGAGACTAAAAATAATTTAATTTTCAATATTTGCTGAATTCTCTTTACAAGAAATTTTAACTTTATTTCATTTTTATTTATTTTATTTTCAGAATATTTTTTAGATATTTGCTTTACATTCTAACTGATAAATGTCAAGTTAAAAACTTTAATAATGAACCTATCTCAACAATTGGCAAAGCATTTCCGAGATGTTTATTACGGTGAAAACTACACTGGAGTAAACATCAAAGAAAGCATCAAAAACATTGATTGGATACAGGCAACTACTGAGGTTCAAAATTTAAATACGATAGCCGCACTTATCTTCCACATGAATTATTACGTTAATATCGTAATGAAAACATTGCAAGGTGGCCCATTAGAAGGCAATGACAAATACGCTTTTGACCTTCCCCCAATTCATTCACAAGCTGATTGGGAAAATCTTTTGCATAAATTCTGGTCCGACGCTGATACTTTTGCAAATCTCATCGAAGAGCTAACTGAAGATCAACTTGGCGAACCATTTTTGGATGGAAAATATGGAACGTATTTTAGAAATCTAAATGGAGTCATAGAACACAACTACTATCATTTGGGACAGATTTCTTTAATTAAAAAAATAATTTCATAAATTAATAAATTTAGCTTTATGCCTTATTAAGATATTGAAAAATTCCATAAGAAGATTTTCCTTTTTCGAACAAATGTCCCTCCACATAATTATTAGTTTACTCCACTATTAGGATCAAAAATTGTTACTTTTGCAATCATCTTTGAACTAGTTTATGATTTCCCAATTTTATCTTTCCAAAAATAAATAATGGAACTATTTGACATAACCATAACAAGCTTATATGGACTAGAAAACGTCCTTTGTGAAGAATTAAAGGCCTTGGGAATTCAGGAAGTTGAAATCTTGAACAGGGCTGTGAAAATCAAAGGCGATTTGGAAATGCTGTATAAGTGTAATTATCTTCTTCGCACTGCCGTTAAGGTATTAAAGCCCATTGCGAGTTTCCGAGCTTTCAATGACCAGCAACTATACCAAGAGATTTATAAAATAGAATGGGATCAATACTTCAATTTTACTCAAACTTTTGCAATTGACGGAAGTACCAGTGGTGAATTGTTTACTCATTCAAAATACATCGCTCTCAAATCGAAAGATGCAATAGCAGATCAATTCAGAAACAAATATGAAGAAAGACCTTCAGTAGATACTGAAGATCCTGATATTAGGATCAACATACATATTTCAAATGAAACTGTTAACGTATCACTGGATAGTTCAGGCAATATCCTATCTAAGCGTAATTATAGACTTAATCAAACTGAAGCTTCTATGAATGAAGTACTCGCAGCAGGCATAATACTTCTTTCTGGTTGGAACAAACAATCAGATTTTATTGATCCCATGTGTGGTTCAGGAACCTTGGCTATAGAAGCTGCATTAATGGCCTACAACATTCCTCCCGGAAGCAATAGAAAATTTGGATTTGAAACCTGGAATGACTTTGATAAAAATTTATGGAGTAGCGTAAAAGAAAAAGCTGATCAACAAAAAATTAATTTCACCGGAAAAATATATGCGCGTGAAATAGAAAGAAAATCTCTAAGCATAGCAATGACCAATGCCGATCGTGCAGGTGTAAAAGAATACATTAATTTTGAACAAAAAGATTTTTTTGAATCCGAATACACCGGTGGAAATGGTGTAGTTGTAATTAATCCTCCTTATGGTGAGCGAATTGCTGTTGATGAAATAGTAGATTTTTACAAGGATATGGGAACTCGTTTGAAACATTTTTATCCCGGGTGTAATGCCTGGATAATTAGTTCAAATTATGAAGCTCTGAAACATTTTGGTTTGCGCCCCACTAGAAAAATTAAGTTATTTAATGGCCCACTAGAATGTAGGTTGAATAAATATGAATTGTATCAGGGAAGTAAAAGATCCAATAACAATGACTCAAATGAAATCCAAGTATAGTAAGAATAAAAATTGATATGCAGAATATAGATAGTAAAATTGGAACCATAATTTCCACTGACCTTCCACAAATTTCAGCTTATCTTTTTTCCTTTGGATACGACTTCATTTTTATTGATCTCGAACATGGAAATGTATCCACTACAACAATACAATCAATAGTAAAATCTAAACAAAATAATTCTCAAATATTTATTCGGATTAGAGAGATTTCTGAATCAGCAATAAAATACGCTTTAGACCTAGGATGTGACGGAATTATTGCACCGAGAGTGGAAAATATTGAAGAACTTAAGGCATTGATTCAATACTCCAATTATCCACCAATTGGGAAAAGAAGTCTAGGCTTTAGTATGGCAAATGATTATGGGCTAAACTTAAACAACTATCTTCAAAATTATAAGCCCATTCTCATTCCTCAAATTGAAAGTGTAGCAGGAATGGGAATTGCTAAAGAGCTCATACAGAATAATCAGGTAGATGGAATTTTAGTTGGACCTTATGACTTATCCCTTTCCTTAGGAATTCCTGGAGAATTTAATAATCCTATCTTCATAGAAGCATATGAATCAATAAGAAAATTATGCTTTGAAAATAAAAAATATTTTTGTGCTTTTTGCTCAAATGTAGAATCCGCAAAAGAAGAGATAAACAAAGGAGTTCATTACCTTACAATAGGCATTGACATGAATATCATTCTCAATACCTATAAAGAATCCATAAGCTTGCTGAAGAAATTACACTAAGTTCAATAACAATGGCAATTTCATTACTTACTTGATCCTTCTTTAAAACTTGAATTCTTATAATGTTCGTTGTCTTCTTTTTTAAAATAATGTTTCTTATTATTTGAAAATATATAACCTACACTTAATCCAATGTTTTGAAAATACTGAGTTCTAGGTCCCGTTTTACCAGTCACAATTCCGTCTTTTTTATCTGCTTTGAATAGCTCAAAATGCTCATCTTCATCATACATCAATGAAGTATGAATGGTAAGAGAGAAATACTTATTAAAATGAAAACCAAGACTGTTTTGCCATAATTGCACATCAATAGAACCAACTCTTTCTGCCTCAGGATGCTTTTTATTCTTTAGATAATTAGTGAACAATTGCAAACTAGTTGTAAAGCTAATATTGCGCATGATTTCCTTTTTAAAATCAAATTTTAAAAAAGAGCCAAATTCAAAAACAGCAGGACCATCAAAAACATTGAAATGTGACCGAAGCCCTGGAGCTTGTACTACCAATATATCTAAATTACAAGGAGAATAGTATAAACTAAATCCATCGAAGGGACGATAATCAAGTCCCAATCCTAAATTAAAAATTGCAGGAGATAAAAAATCTGAAATTAATTTATGTGATTTCCCTGTTGCTTCTGCAAATGGATCCTGATAAGCAGCAGTAAATTGTGACTGAAAATTACCCAAACCGGTCAGATATAGATGTTTGGAAAGTTCATGCCCGTATTTTGTCGTTAAGGAAAAATTGTCCCCGCTTTTAGAAGTAATTCCTTTGATTGCAATTCCAACACTGTCTTCTACCCTAATAAAAGTATGATTCTGTCCATACAAAGTACGAAGATCAGTTAGCCAATTGTTCTTACCTTTTATCCACTCTAAATAAATTTCAGCATCTAATATTGCACTTATAAAATTATTGCTGTTGTCCGAGACCTGATACGTAGAAAAATAAGAACTCGCAAGAGCTGCAGATGCATCTAGCGACCAGGAAAATTTTCCTCTAAGCTTTTCTAAATCAATAAGTAATATTTGATCCGTAATACTGGGATTTAACTTGTAGTAAACTGCTTTTTTATTGGCGGGATCTTTTAAAATTAATTTATGAATATCATTTGGAATTTCAATATAAAATTCACCTTTTTCATTTGTCCTTACTGCTGAAATATTATTTTTGCTTTTAATAGATATAGAAATCTCTTTTGCTGGTACAGTGTCATTAAGTATTGTACCGCTTATTCTCTGTTGTGCTACCAATTGTTTTTCTAATGAAAAAATAAGAACTAGTGTCCACATCAAGTTAGACATTAAAAATTTATTCATTCTGTTTGAATTATTTATATTAATGAAATATTAGTAAATTTCAGTGATTACTAATTTAAATTTTTGATTCAAATTTGGTTTAAGAATCACAGTTATGCGGAGATTGGATTAGCTCTTAATTATCAATTTAGTTCTTTGTCCTGAACTAGTAATCAACTTGATATAATATGCTCCAGGACTTAACTTATTTCCGTCTATTAGATAAGACCATACTTTTGCATCACCACTCCAATTTTTAATTACCCTGCCAAGATTGTCGAGCAATTGGATACTGAAGATCTGTTGCTCCTTAAATTCAATGGAAAGCCTTCCTTCATCATTCAACGGGTTAGGACTAAACTCAAACGAATTAATCCAAGTATAATCTTTTACAGAGGTTAAAGATTTTACTTCAAATGGCCCAAAATATTTTTCGCAAAGATTATTGTCTTTGACAACAAGCGAATATTGTCCCGCGGAGAGTTGATCAATTTTTTCAGTACTCAATCCGTTAGACCAGGAATATTGATAAACTGGAACACCACCGCTTAGTTTGACTTCAATACTACCATCTTTGAAACCTGCATTTTCATGCTTTATATCTACAGATGCTGTTTCAATAACATCAGGCTCAACAACAAGAAAGGATTGTATTAATTTATTATTTATTGCATCAGTAATTGTTACTGAATAATTACCTTTTACAAGATTATGAATTTCTAATCCTGTCTCCCCATTATTCCATAAATAAGCATAAGGACTTACTCCCCCTTTGACTTCTAACTTGATATAGGCATCATTATTTCCAAAACAACTAACTGGTTTAAGATACCAGGATTCTAAGTTTAGGATTGCTGAATTCTTTAAAGAGATGTTTTTGCATAATTTTTTCAAGCCACATTCATTGTTCAACTCTAAACAAATTTGATACTCCCCTTCACTGACATAAGTATGAATTGGGTTGATTTCAGAACTGGTGCTTCCATCTCCAAAATCCCAAAATCTACTAGTGACAATTCCTTGTGTGTTGTCGATAAAATTTACAACTAAATCAGTTCTTTGCAAATCGAATTGTGGTTCCAATATTTTTTGCTCTCTAATGTTGAAAGCAATATTTTTATCACAATGGTTGTTTAAATTTTTAAAGTAAAAATTATAAGCTCCACCCTTATCCAATTCCACTTTATACTCCTTATTTGAACCTTTAATATTTCCATCCATCGTTGTCCATAGATATTCAAAATCTTTAGAATTAGTTATAGGGAATTCCAGTGCTATGTTCGATCTTATACAACTGATGTCATTTAAATTATTAAATTCTACTTCCGGCAGCAAAGTATCTTGTTGTACTGTAATTGCCTGTACGGATTCGCAACCATTAACAGAATTTTTAAGACTAAGAATGTAAGTGCCCGGTTTGTCTATTATTGGATTCAGTGTATTATCATCTGATTTGAAATGTCCGTCATTGCTAAACCAATTCAAAATGATCTCCTTTGACTGATCTGAGTTTGCAGCATTAAGATTTGTTTCCAAAATATCACAATTGAGTATTTTTGGAAGCTCAATTTCTATGTTCGGTTCAAGTTTATCTTCTTTAATCTGCACCGTGTCTTTAGAGAGACATTGATTTATGGTATCTTTTACGTTGAAGACATAATCTCCTCCATTTGAAATCAAAATATTTGCAGAGCTGTCTTTGAAATTGGTGTTGAGTTTCGTCCAATAATAATTTGTCATCAGATTTTTTGTGCTTCCTGACAGTATTGTTGATGGTAGAATACAATTTAGATCGGCCTCTCCGGTAATGCTAATATCCGGATATTTTTTATCTTCTTTTATAATAACACTATCGATACTTTCACACTGGTTAAGTGTATTTTTAATTTTTAACTGATAAGTGCCGGACTTTGCTGTTCTTACATTGATATTGAAGGGATCTCCCAATATCTTACCATTCCGACTAGACCATTCTGTTATAAATTCATTTCCGTTGTCAGAGCTTTGAGCATCCAAAATTATGGTATCTGCAATACAGTTTATCGCTGTTGCTGCAGTAATAATTAATTTTGGTTTATGCGTGGCATTAATTGTAATATCTTCTGAAACTTTGCACTTGTTATAGTCTACAACATCAATGGTATAATTGCCTCCCTTTAGTTTTTGAAAACTTCCAGTATTGTTTTTTTGATTTCCCAAGTAATATAAGAAAGGACTCACGCCTCCTTTCGCCACTATAGAAATAAAGCCATTTGCATTGTCACAGGTCTCTGGAAATCCTGTTAGCTGAATAGATAACAAAGCAGGCTGAGCTATAAAAAAAGATTTGGTAATTGTACAGCTATTGGCATCCGTAACAGTAACGGTGTAATTTCCGGATTCAAGATTGTCAAGTTGATTACCTGCACTACCATTACTCCAAACATAGTTATATCCTGGCGTTCCAAAGCTTACTCCAATATTAATATTGCCTGTCTTCTCACCAAAACATTTGATATCAGTTTGACTTGAACTTGTTATTGCAATTCTTTTTTGCGGACCAACAACATTCCATGGACCAAAGATTTTAAAATATCCATTGTCATCTGAAATAGTAACTTTATAATTGCCACCGGCAATATTTACAAGATCTTTTGAAGTAGATCCATTACTCCACTTGTATTTCTTGTTGCCATATCCACCAGAAACATCCAATAATATACTTCCATTGTCTCCGCATGGAGAATTGTTCACAGTTGCTGTTGCTGCAAGAGCAAAACTATAAATTATCCAATCGTAATATTCTTGATAAGTTCTTGACTCATTAATCCAAGTTCTGAAATCAGGAGAAATCATATATAAAGTTGGAAAATAAGTTATATTATACTGCAGATTAACACTAGGACCATTACTATTCGAAAGGTCTACAATTGGATAATTAGTTCCTGCGACCCAATTACCCTGAGTTCCACCAACACATCCGGTAGTGCCATATAAGCAATTGGTATTTGTTTTAAAATCTGCTTCAAGGAAAGCTACAGAGGAATATGCAGATAAATTTGAAACCACCTGATCCAACACATGGCTCTGATGAAAATTCCAGCATGGAGCACACCAGGTTGCTGAAAAATCTAGACATGCCGATCTTCCACCAGACATTTCAGCATAAAGACTCCAGCCATTACCATTAATGTCTGTAACAGAAAAATCTGGAGCATAACTTCCATTAGCCAATTGGGCAGAACTAAAATTAAGAAAGTTTATACTAAGAAATAGAATAAAAAAGATCCTCATTCGATAACATTTGAACACAAGATACAATTATAAAGATTATTATTTCTTAATTGTAAAGAGCTTTTTGAAGTCAGGAAAGTTTTGTAATTACTTTAAAAATCCTAGTTTCTTTTAAAATTCTGCATTTGACGCATCATATTGGACATGTTATTTCCCTTACTCATCATGAACATCATCTTTCGCATTTCTTCAAACTGTTTCATAAAAGCGGTTACTTCATGTATTGTTCGTCCCGATCCTGATGCAATTCTATTTTTTCTGGACATGTTCAAAAGTTCAGGATTTGATCTTTCTGCAGGAGTCATAGACTGGATCATAGCTTCTACTTTTTTGAAGGCCTTATCGTCGAGATCTACATTTTTTATTGCATTCCCTACTCCGGGTATCATTCCTAAGACTGACTTCAAATCACCCATTTTTTTGATTTGATCTAATTGAGATAAGAAATCATTAAAGTCAAACTTGTTCTGCTTTATCTTACTTTCAATTTTCTTGGCCTCTTTTTCATCAAATTGTTCCTGGGCTTTTTCAACAAAGGAAACAATGTCTCCCATTCCCAAAATTCTTTGAGCCATACGATCCGGATAAAATATATCCAGAGCATCCATTTTTTCACCGGTGGAAACAAACTTTATTGGTTTGCCTGTGGTATATTTTATAGAAAGTGCCGCACCACCTTTGGAATCACCATCTAATTTAGTAAGAACAACTCCATCATAATTTATTCGATCATAGAATGCTTGTGCAGTATTTACTGCATCTTGCCCTGTCATAGCATCGACAACGAAAAGGGTTTCGCTTGGCTTAATCTTTTCCTTAATCATTGAAATCTCACTCATCATATCTTCATCAATTGAAGTACGGCCGGCGGTGTCAATAATTACAACATCAATCTTATTAGCCTTAGCGTATTCAAGGGCTTGTTGAGCGATGAGAAGAGGTTCCTTATTCTCAGGATCCTTAAATATTTCAACTCCAACCTGTTCCGAAATAACAGTAAGCTGATCTATTGCTGCCGGACGATATACATCACAAGCAGTCACCAATACTTTCTTATTCTTTTTGGATTTAAGATAAAGGGCTAACTTTCCTGTGAAAGTCGTTTTACCCGAACCCTGTAAACCAGCTATTAGTATCACAGCAGGATTTCCATTTAGGTTAATGCCTTCAGATTGACCACCCATAAGATCAATCAATTCATCCATGACTATTTTGACCATCAACTCTCCAGGCTTTACAGCCTTTAGAATATTACTGGTACCCATAGCCTTGTCCTTTACCTTATCAGTAAACTCCTTAGCAATTTTAAAATTTACGTCTGCACTGACCAGAGCCCTCCTTATTTCCTTAATCGACTCTGCTACATTGAGTTCGGTAAGTGTTCTTTCCCCTTTTAGGCCTTTAAAAGCTAATTCTAACTTCTCATTTAAATTCTCAAACATGCTTTAAAATTGAGGGGCAAATATACGTTTTCTGTAGGGGATGTGCTGCTCTTAAACGCTAATTTGCTTAAGTCCAAGATTATCAATTAAATACAACTGCTTACTCTCCGGGCCTCTTTGGCTATTCTTATCCGTGCAGGATACTAAAGTTGCATTTTCCCGAAGGCAATATTCTTCAAGAATGTCAAAAACTAAAGAACTGGAATTATTGTCCAAATTTCGAAAAGCGGAGTCTAACAATATTAACCTAGGTTTAATTACAAGTACACGTAACAATTTGCTTAAAGTCTGCTCAGAACTTGACATTGATTCAATAGATCTAAGCAGCTTATCCTTGAGCTTAAATCGATCAATCAAACCGCCAGCAAATGGATCTAACTCGAGGTCTATAATTTGGTTAGTCGCATTGTATGCCAGTGAGAGGTTTGCACGCAATGTTTTTGAAAATAATAAAGGTAGGCTATTTGAAAAAAAACCAATTTTTCTTCTCACCTCACTAAAATTTCCACTCATTGGATTCAAGCCGTGATCCAGTATTTTTATTTGTCCAGCGAGTTCATGATGCAATCCATACAATGTATTTAATAAACTTGTTTTGCCGGTATTGTTCTTGCCAATAATCTCAACCCACTGCCCTTCTTTGATATCTAAAGACAAATCATTAAATAAGACAGTATTTCCATAATGAATTTTCAGTTTTGAGAGATAAATACTACTGTTCTGCATGGGTGTAAAGTTAGAAGATTTTACAATGGACTGATCTAAATAATAATTTTATTCCCAGTTTTCAAAGATTCTATAACTGCGAAACTTAGTTGACTGGTATTTATAAGCGATTCAATATCTATGAGTGTATTACCTCCGTGTTCAATGAAACGCAACCATTGAATATATTGATCGCGATGTCCCTTATCCTGAGTGCCCGACCATTCCTTTGTAGAACTTCCAAAAAAACTTAGCTTCTTAAAATTGTCTATCACTGCTGTTTGGTTTTTTTGGTAGACCTCAATTCTCTCCTTGGGATAATCCTTACTCCCGTTTGCAAAATAATTAATAACTGCAGTTGAACCATTTTCGTATTTAACCATAACACTTACATTATCGGAATTACTTTTACCTTCATCCATAGATTGTGCCAGTACTTCTTTTGCCAAGCTACCGGTCAGATAATTTGCCAAATCAAAGCAGTGACAGGCCTCACCAATAATTCTTCCACCCCCAATTTCCATGTTTTGAGTCCAGTGGTCTATTGGAAGATATCCAGCATTCATCGTTATAACTATTTGCATACTACTCTCTGATTTCTGCAAATGTTCCTTTAATAGTTTTGCCGCAGGGGCAAATCTTCTGTTGTATCCGACCATAAGACTTCCAGAACTTTTTTCCAAAGCGACTATACATTTTTTTAATTCCTCAACATTAAGTGCTAAGGGTTTTTCTACAAACACATGTTTATTTTGCAAGAGTGCTTCTCCGACTATTTGAGCATGTGTATTATGTCTCGTAGTAATGATTACAGATTCTGTACTACTATCCTGAAGCACAGATTGATAATCTGTGCTGACGACAGGTATGTTGTACTTTTTCGCCAATTGTGTTGCTGTAAGACCCGAATTACTCGTTATTGATTTAATGGGTGCATTGAGTTTATACAATAATGGTAACATCGTTGATGAAGTAAAATTTCCAGAACCTATAATACCAATTAAAGAAGATGCATTGTCGAAATTTTTATTTTGTAAAATTATCCTGCTCTGCTTTGATTCTTCAACAACATGATATTGAATTAATGATGCTATAGATTGACTTTTATTTAGATTGTCATAAATTTGTTGATAATTTTCTAGCGAAATTATTTCACTTATTAATGGTTTCACATCAACAGATCCGGAATGAATCGCTGAGAGCACGGCTTCAAAATTTCTTTGTTCAGTCCATCTTACATAACCAATAGGATAATCAAGTCCTTCTCTCTCATAATTGCCTTCGTATCTTCCGGGACCATAAGAACAGGAAACCTGAAAACTCAATTCTTTTTCAAAAAAATCAGCTCTATTCATTTCCATTCCTACTACACCAACGAGTACGATTCTTCCTTTTTTTCGAGACATTTGTGCCGCATTCGAAATGATGTCATTGGAAGTTGATGAAGCACAGATAATGACGGCATCAGCTCCATATTTATTGGTGCGCTCAAGCACATCTTCAACACAAGAATTTTCTGCAGAAGTTTTAAGACAATCAATACCTAATTTTTGTGCGACATCGAGTTTAGATTCATCCATGTCAATCCCAATAACCTTACATCCATTGCTCTTTAAAAGCTGTGCAGTAATCAGTCCAACTAAGCCCAAACCTTGAACTACAAATGTTTCACCCAGAGTTGGATTTGCCAGTCTGATTCCCTGTAAGCCTATAGATCCTATAACTGTAAATACCGCCTCTTCAAAGCTTAATTCATCCGGAATTTTTGCAACTAAATTCTTACCGACAGAAACGATTTCTGCGTGTGGGCCATTCGATATTACTCGATCACCTATAGAAAAATTATGCACCTCTTCTCCAATTCCTATAACGATTCCTGCATTACAATATCCCAATGGAATTGGGGTTTCTAATTTTCTCAACACGGAATCAATAGTTACAAGAAATCCATCACTCTTAATTTTTGACAATACTTGTTGAACGCGTTCAGGCTGTTGCTTTGCTTTTGCAATCCATCCGGCTTTGCCAAAATTCAACAACATTCTTTCTGTACCTGAAGAAACTAAACTGTAACAAGTTTGGATCAATACCTGTCCTTTTTGAACAATTGGAGCTGGAGTTTCAACAAGTTGAGTTTCTCCATTTTTTATATCTTGAATAATCTGTTTCATATTTATTTTTTTATGCCGGTTACAAATTGACGGTAAAAAGATTCGATAGCCAGTAAAGAAAGAATCGTATAAGAACCATCTATTGCTCCCTTGTTATTATTTTCAATATATTTTTCAATTTCGCTTGAATTAAAAATGCCCTGTTTTTCTATGTTTTCCTTAGAAAGTCTGAGTTTAACCCAATCAGAAAGATCATGTTTAATCCAATTTCTTATCGGTGCTCCAAAACCAGTTTTTGGCCGATAAATAACTTCATGTGGAAGGTATTTTTCTGCTAATTTTCTTAAAATAAATTTAGTTGTTGTTCCATTCATTTTATACATGTCTGGCAAGCGAGTACTAAATTCTACCAATTCCTTGTCTAAGTAAGGAACTCTAACCTCTACTCCCTGGGACATAGACAATTTATCCGTATAATTCAGATTATGGTCTGTCAAAAAATATTTAATATCCCAATACAACATTTTATTTAGAACACTTTGTTCATTAGGTATATTATGCAAAGATTCTACTAATTCTTTGCGGGGATCATAATCCGCAATTCTTTGCTTATATTCATCAGAAAAAAAAGATCTAATTTGATCTAAATCACACCAGGAATAGGTATTAACCATTGCAAGCATCGGATCCTTAGAATCTAAAGAACCGAGATATTTTTGAATCCTTCGTTTGTTAACTTTATTACTAAATTTCGCAAGCAAGATCAATAATTTTGAAGCAAATGGAAAATACTTTAAGCGTTTACTATGACCTATAGATTGATGCCTTCTGTATCCTGAAAAAAGATCATCTCCCCCAGCTCCTGAAAGCAATACAAAATAATTCTCTTCTCGAGCTTTTATACAGATATTTTCAATATGTAGTGGCGCAAGATCAGCTTGTGGTTCATCTAAATGCCAAATCATATGATCGAATTTTTCAATCATATCAATTTTAGATTCACAAATTACAAGTTCAACATTTAAATGTTCAGCAACCATTTTTGCAAAATACAAATCATCTGAAAATCCCTCTGCTTCAAATTCTTTTCCAGTAGCTATAGTAAATGCCTTTATTTCTTTATCAGGATAAAGTTTCCTGTACATCGCAATCAGTAAACTCGAATCAAGTCCACCTGAAAGAAAAAAACCAATTGGCACATCTGCCAACAACTGTCGTTCTATTGCTGTCATTAGCTTCTCTTCTAATTCGGCTTCCCAAAATTTATATTCTTTGATCTCTTTTTTATCATCAAAAGGTAGTTCATAATATTTCTGGTTCTCAATATTAGAAATATTGTGGAGATCAATTCGAATATAATGTCCTGCTTTCAGTTTATGAATCTGTTGAATAGCAGTTTTTTCACCTGGCGACCAAAGATAAAATAAATAATTCACCAAACCTTCAGGATCTAGACTACTTGAAGAAATGCTAGAATTCAAAACAGCTTTTAATTCAGAACTAAAGACAAAACTTTTTTCATCAGAATAATAATACAACGGTTTAACGCCTATTTGATCCCTAACAACGATTATTTCATTTTTAGCCTTATCTAATATGGCCATAGCAAATATTCCATTGAGCATGTTAAAAAGTTCAACTCCATACTCTTGAAAGCCATACAAAATTGTTTCTGTATCTGATCTTGATTTGAAGGAATATTTATTGAGTAATTTATTCCTAATTTCCTGATGATTATAAATTTCTCCATTAAAAATTATTGCGAAATTCTCATCATCTGAAATCATTGGTTGATGACCTAGTGGCGAAAGATCTTGTATTGCCAAACGCCAAAACATAAATAAAACATTATTATATTCGAATTCTCCGGAATCATCTGGTCCGCGGTGCTGAAGCAAAGCATCTATTTCACTTCGATTTATTTTTTGATGCTCACCTAAATAACCATAAATTCCACACATGTTAAGGCAATTTATTAAGTTGAATTAATGAATTTAACTTAGTGAAATATTTGAAGAGAGAATAGTTATCTTTGGCAAACTCACGATTTGATTTTCTCATTGAAGTTAACAAATCAGTATTCAAAATTAACTTCTCAATTGATTTAGCTATTTCTTCTATATCTCCTACTCGAACTATAATGCCGTGATTGTCTTTTATCAAACTAGCCAAATAGTGATGATCAGTTAAAACAATAGCATTTCCCGCTCGCATTGCTTCAATTATTGAAATTGGAAATGCCTCACTACTGTAAAAACTTGGAAGCACAAAAATTTGAGAATTTCTTAAAAAATTTAATTTTTCAGTACGGAATTGAGGCCCAACAAACTTAATTTTAGGATTGCTAATTAGATACTCATTCAATAAAGACCTTACTTTATCAGCCGTCATGTAAGAATCACTACCAAAATTTCCGGCTATTTGAAGTCTGACATTGGAATATTTTTTAGAAACTAGAGTAAATGCATTGATAAGATCAAAGATTCCTTTGCTATAAATTAAATTTGAAAAGTAAGAAATGACTATTGTATCTGTGTTTAGTATTTCGAATTCTTGTTCTTTATCAAATAATGGGTCATAAAAATTTTCTATTACTTCTATTTTTGAAGTATGCATAAAATCTTTATATTCATCGATCATTTCTGGAAGGAGACAAACAAATACATTTACCTTTTTGTAAGCATTTACATAATATTTGCGAATCATTCGCGGCAGAGAATCCAGAAATTGATTGAAATGAGCGGCATGAATATGGTCAATAATTTTTATTCCTTTCCAGTGGGCTAAATAAAAAAGTATGATATCTTTAAATGAACCTAACGCAGATCTAGAACCAGCGAGATAAACTAAAGAAATATCATATCTTAAAAAAAAGTATAGATATTTCAGAATACAAACAATTGCGAGATAAATACGCTGAATCCGGTTCTTTGACTCCAGATTTTGTGATAATAATATTTTTGCTTCCGGGTAATAGTCATAAGCCATTTTAAATGCAAAAGACTGTCCATGAACTGGAGGAGGATAAGGCCCAACAAATAATACATATTTAGATTTCATAGGACTTCACTAATCCATAATAAGTAAAAAAAGGAATGAATAAAAATATTAAATTGTCTACAAATTGCGGAAAATATCCTCTAGTATACCACATAAATAAAGCTAAACATAAAATAATTGAAAAAACCTGATGCTTGCGGTTACCATTCACCAAACGTCGCTGTATCATTCCTAAAACCAATCCAACAATAAATGCTCCAATAAATAAAAACCAAATATCACCCGCAATCATGAAATAAGCATAATGCAAAGGAGCCTCTCCGGTTGCAGCCCAAATTGGAGGCAAATTATACGCTTTATCAATAATTGGAAATGCAGGTGGGGGATATAATTTATCTTTCAAATCACCTAATATAAACCTTGGAATTGCACGTACAATAAAGTATGTAAAGGTTACTCCATAATCATATTCAGGATGATCGTTCGTCTCATAATATTTTATAATATTAATATCATCAAGCGCACCTCTGGTTTGTTCAGCCAATAAATTCCCGGCGTTGAACTCAATAGGATTATACACAAATTCATTAAAATGCCCAACTATCAAAGGATATCTATTTACCGTAATAAATAAAATTAAATATAAAATTCCCATTGCCACAATAAAGGGCTTTATGATGTTTTTAATCTTTAACTCATAATTAAATAATACTATAAGCAGAACTCCAAATATGGTCATGATCATTCGATACCTAAATCCCATTAAGGCAAAGAGAACAAATGAAATCAAATAAATTCCAACTAAAATTCTCTTATCTACTTTTATCACGTAACACAGAATCAGGCAAGTAATCATAGAATCAGCGAAATTCTTTAAGTAATTACTTGCTCCAGTGGCTCCAAATAATGTTTCGTCCGAATTTCCTCTGATAATATCAATAATGCTAAACCCAGTTAAACTAAAATTAATTAAGACCAATCCAAGACAGATGAAGTAGATAACAACAATTAATGATTTATTATCTATGAATTCCTTTATTTTAAAATTAGGTTTATACCTGGAGATGAAATAAAATCCAATCAAGAATAATAAATTTGCAATTCCATAATACAATAGACCTTCATCATAATAATCATATATATCCTCTCCTACTCCTTGATATCCAGCATCATCTCCCCAGATTGTTCTTCGACCTATCGAATAAAAATACCAAGGAGTGAGAAAATAATAAATACTGAACATCAACCATGAAAAACTAAAAATTAAATTTTCTCGCAAACCTTTATAATAACATAATACCAATCCGAAACCATACACACAAATGTTGAATAATATGATTAAGGACATCATCATATTGCGATAGAATTTAAATAACTCACAAGCAATTGAGCGTTATATTGTGAAGATATTTTTACTTTGGATTTGGTGTTCTCCACTTTCATCTGATGTAACAATTCGGGTGAATCTAAAAGCTTATAAATTGCTAATTTATAAGCCTCTAAATCTTGGTTCTTAATAACATATCCATTTATTCCTTCATGAATACATTCTGATGCTCCAACTGCATCACTACAGATAATGGCTAATTCAGATGCAATAGCTTCGTTAATAACTAATCCCCAACCATCATATCTGGAGCAGAAAAGAAAAATATCTGAAATTGCAAAATAATATGGAATCTCATTCTTCTGTTTAAAGCCTAAAAATTTTATTTGGTCACTTAATGCTTTTGATTTTAGCCAATTCACCTCTTCACCGGAACCAAGAATTATTAAACTAATTCTATCTTTATATTTATCCTCAAGTGAGTTGAAACAATCTATAACAATGTCCATTCCTTTTCGATAAATTAATGACCCAGAGGAAAGAATAACAATTCTTCCATTTACATTCAAATTTTCTTTTAGCTCATTCAATTTTTTTAAATCAATACTTCGTCTGTCAAACAAATCAATGTCAATATTATAAGGAATGATGACAAATTTTTTCTTTGAAAAGCCATAATTATGATAGGATTGCCTTGCACATTCACCAATATAAATCATAACATCCACATGCCCAAGAAAATACTTTAAATACATTTTCTTTAACCAGAATTTAAATTTTTGTCCTTCTTTAATTTTCTCAGTAAAAAATGCAATACGCTTTCCTCTAATTTTTAAAATTATAGCTGCTATTAAATTATTTAATGCAAAATAATTACCTCCCAAGACGATCCAGTCTGCAGATTCATTGTATGAAAGTGCAAAGATTCCCGAACTGAAATGAAAATCCTTGAACCATTTATGTGCAATTTTTGCAAAAAAGCTGTTATTTAGGAATTTTAATTTATAGGAGCTTAAGTTGTTTTCCCAATTTCTATCAGATTCAGTTTTTGCATAAAAAACAGCTTTAAATTCACAAATTGAATTCAAAGCATTAAAAAAATCATCCTGATAAGGTGTTGGTATATTGGTATAGAAACTTAAGCTTAATTTATCCATCTAACTTGGCTTACACTAGCGCTTCAATCAATCTTTCTGAATAAGCCTTTCTACTTCCATATTTGGAACGCTGCAAAGCTTCTTCTGACATCATCCTATAATGTTCTTTATCTGATAGCAATTCTAATTTAGCTGAAATGTCCTCATAATCATTTGCAAAAACGATATAACCTGATTTTCCATGCTCCACTATAGATCCACTTTCCTTTGTAGTAATAACCGGAATACCAAGATTCAATGCCTCGTATATTGCAGTAGCAGAACCTTCTCCTAAACTTAAGAAGAGCAAAACATCAACCCTTTCTAATTCTTTAAGTAGATTAACTCTATTTAGATGTCCCGTTAGAATAATATTTTTTGATAATTCAATTATTTTTGAAACAGGAAGAGAACTACCTACTGCTCCGATTGCTATAAAATCAAAAAATGAACAGCGTTTAGAAATATTGTAAAAATGTTGAATGCCTTTTCTCAATTCAACAGTTCCTATCATTGCAATTCTCATTCGCTGACCTAAATTTCTAAACTTATACTCTTTATCAAAACTATATCCATAAGGAATTACTTGAATGTCTTCAGTTCCAGTTGGATACTTTTTCAACGATTGATAAACTTCATTTGATGGAACGACAATTTTATCTGCTAAATTGATTTCATTTTTCTCCTCCTCAATGTATTGAATTACATGAGCATCAGATAATAAACTCTCATGATGCATATTACTCCAATCCGGATATTGCAATTCGGCTTTAATTATCCGCGCCAGATAATCTCCAAAGGGCAAACTACATAGTTCGAGTACAATTTTTCTATCACTATTTGATTTTATCAAACCTAATGCACAGGTATTGAACAAATAAAGATGGCTTGCGTTATCTTTTGCAATGACTTTTGAAATATTTCTTGAAAATTGATTTTGAGCTTCAATATAATTTGAAAATTCCTGTGATTTAGATTTTAAATTTGATTTTTTTAGAAAATATTCAAATGCAAATAAAGGGAATTGAACTATCATAGAGTGATCGATACTAATTCTCCTTGAACAGAATCTTGCTGCAGGTTCGGATCCTAATTTTTTTGCAAGTTCAAAGATAAATTTCCATGGCTCTTTATCAGAACAGATATCCGTATATATTTTTGACAGCAATTGATGCTCATACAGTGATCTTGCAACTGCATAATTCATTCTAGATCCGAGCTGACAAACACTATACAACACTGTTAGTTGGTAAAAAGAACTTTTAAGTTATTAAACAATAGAACCATTCGTGATTGTGCCCTTTTTTCTAACTTTCTATAATTTTTACTGGCTTCGTGCACATTAAAAATATTATACTCACTACAAGAAATAAAAAGATTGTTGCTCCAAATATTTAAATAGTTTTTAAAATTTCCCCATTTCCTTTTAATACTAATCAACAAAATATTATTTGGTACACTAATTTTCAAATTATTCTTTTTTGCTATTGATTCCAACATTGGCAAATCGCGCTTAATAAAATCTAATCGAATACAATCTTTTATAGCCTGATTAAGCAGAAATTGTTTGTTCAAAACCATATTTGCTCTCATAACTCCTTGCTTCTTTGCCTGAACAAATGTTTCCCAAACTAATATTGGATAGACATGTACAAATTCAAGAGACGAATGAAACGGATGAGATTCAGACTCCTTAATAAAATTATTATTCTGGTTTGCATATTCCTCTTTATTTTGTATTTGCGCAGCTCCATTTGATTTGGCTGAATGACCTGCTATACTTAATGGAAGTTGAGAATAAATGTATTTATCAATCACTGATCCCAACACCAATGCAGAATAAATATCTGGAATTTTAGAAAAGAAAAATGTGTTATTGCATTTAGCTTTTATCTGCTGGACATATTTAATATCAACAAACCCGGCATAAAGCCAAGGCAAATCTGCTGGATAGTTTTCCATATTTAGTACAGATTGCAACATACTGGAACTTTCTCGAATTTCTATTCCGTTGGATCGAGGAATACTAAGCAGATTTTTAATTCGAACAAATTCATTATTTGGCCAACGATAAAAAGATTGTTTCCAAGATATTGCATCTAAATTATTCTCAGTGAGCAATTTATCAATTCGCGAAAGACTGTCAGGCATAAAAGCATCATCGTCACCTAGAATAGTTACCATACCTTCCTGAACCATAGACAGGGCAAATTCCCAATTCATAGTCATTCCTAGCTTCTCACTTGTCCGGTAGTAAATAATTTTGGGATCATTAAACTCAGCAACAACCTCTGAAGTCTGATCTTCACTACAATTATCCGATATAATTATCTCATAATTAGAATAATCAATCTCCAAGCAAGATTTCAAAGTCCACTTTAAGGTTTCACATCTATCTTTAGTAGGAATTACAATTGTAAACTTCCTCATACTAATTCAAAATTGAATAATTACTAAATTTACCAAGAGGTCTTTCCGAACTAATTTTATTTAACAAAATAACTTGAATTATTCCTGCTACAATTAATATAATTAACAACACATAAATATTCACTTCAAATAAACCAATACCAAGAAAAAGAATTCCTGTAAAAAATAGGCTCGAAATTAATATTTTCCCTATATCTTCCAAATAATATTTCGCTTGCTCTGTCTTCATAATTTTTCGGTGCATAATAGGAATTTCAAAAACGAAATACATCAAATTCAACATTAACCAAATCCAACATGCACCATAAATTCCATAATTCAAAATAGAAAAATAAAGAGAAGGCAATAATATCACCATCGCAATTAGATTTTTATAAAACGAAAGTCTTGTCCATCGATGCACTAATTGTAAATAATAAGGCATTGTTACAAATCCATTTAGAGTAAATCCAATAATTAGTACTCGAACCAATGGTGTCAAAATTTGAGACGTAATAGATCCACCAAACCAAATATTCAACAATTCAGGCATAAAGAAAAATGCAATTACAACTACAGGAATTACTAATATTGAAATTAGTTGACAGCTTCTGTGGTAAATCAATTTTAAATTATCACCTTGAGCCAAAGTCTTTTCATGAACCAATTGAGGATAAAATGCTGCGGCAATGGCACTATATATTTTGGAAGGTATAGATGCAATTGAAAAAGCAAGCGCGTAATATGAAAAATCAGTCATGCTAACCATTTTTCCGAGAATCAATTTATCAGATTGAGAAACTAATATTGCTGCAATGGAAACTAAACTAATACCTAAACTAAATTTCCAATTATTGTAAATATATTTCTTTCTGAAACGAGCCCTAAATTCTGTATGTTTAAAATTTGAATAAATAATCCATTTTAAAATTGCTAATTGTAAAATTGTAATCGCTATATTAACTAAAAAGAAAACTTGAATGCTCTTATGAATATAAGTAATTACAAAAACAATAAGCGAGAATTTAAATAACTCCAGGACTATCGATACTATATTCATCTTATATTGTTGTTGCATCCCATTAAGCGCCCCTGTATAAAAGCTAATAGGAAATCTCAGAACAATTAATATTGAAATTAAAATTAAATTTGATTTTAATTCCTCATTGGCAATGCTTGATTCGGCCTTCCATTCATTGGTGAAAAAAGGAATAATAAAATAAACAATAAAAAATAATAAAATTGCAAGAATCCAATATATCCATTCAAATGTACGGAGTAGATCCACAGCGTTTTGTTTATTTTCCTTATGTGCAAGGGTCTTTGCCATTTCCTGATTGATGGTTGTACTCATACCCAAATCAAACATAACAAATACTCCTTGCAAAGAAATGTATATACCTACAAGTGCATAAGATTCAACACCCAAAATCCTAACATAAAATGGCAACAAAAACAACTGTGATGCCAAGACCATGAGTTGCATGCCAAAATTAGAAATAATATTTTTATTAAGATTTCCCAATATCTTATTTTATTCTCTTTAAATATCCTTGTGGAGCAACACTTATCATTAATTTATTATCTATCTGATGATCAATTTCAAACGAATCATTTTCCTTAAGAAATTCAAAAACAGCAGTCTTTGCATTATTTCCAACATCCCATGGTCTTTCATACATTCCTTTTGGCATATCTTCTATTATGGTATCGAACACAACCAAATAAGAACCTAAAGTAACAAATTTGTTGTACAATCTCAACTCTTCTAAAACATGCTCATGCGTATGATTAGAATCCAACAAAACCATAACAATTTCATTCTGTTTAATTTCCCGGCCAATATTATCCACAATTAATTTATCAATGGACGAACCTTGTATCATTTTAATTCTCTTGAACATGAAATGATTTTCAATTGCGATTTTGTTGTGTTCTCTAATATCTATATCAATTCCTAATACTCTACCCTTTCCTATCAATTCCATTATAGAAGCATAATAAATTAAGGATCCACCGTGTGCAATTCCAGTTTCAATAATTAAATCAGGCTTTATTTCGTAAATTAATTCCTGCATAGCGATCATATCCTGTGGATATTGAATAATTGGCCTTCCCATCCAACTAAAGTTATAAGAATATTGATCTCGATTGGAAATTATGTTAAACTTATGTGCTGCATCTTTCAATTCATCATTTGTGCCAAAATTGTTCACTCTTTCTTTCCTTTCAATTTCAAATTGCTGAATGGCGTCCATAAAATTATTTTACACTTGTTCTTTTTCCCCAAAATGACTTAGGTTCATATTCTGAATATGGATAATATCCTAAGTTTAAATTCATTTTTATATTTTTCTCCTTCATTAAATTAACAACAAAATCTTTAACTGAAGTAGGATTGCTACTACAACAATTAAATACTCCGATATTATTTTCACTTAAGGATACATCAACGATGTACTTCGCCACATCCATAACATGCATATAATCTCTAGTCTGATCTCCGGGACTCATATTAAAACTATGATCTCCTCTTTCGATAGCAGCACATAATTGCCCATACAATGTATTTGAGGCTTGTCCTTCTCCATAAACATAAAAGACTCTAATCCATTTCAAATCAAAAGGAATTTCATTTGCCTTTTGATTCAACAATCTTCTTAAGGAATCCTTGGCTATAGCATATGAAATTTGTGGATCCGGAAAATCAACATCTGTAATACAACCTTCTTTTAATCCATATTCTAAACAAGTTCCTGTGACGCTTACATTCTTTATTCCCAATTCAATTATGTTATTCAAAAAATTATATTGCACGATCAAATTATGTTCAATATGATGCAATTCTTTATATCTGGGAAGATCGCTCCAAGCGAGATGTATAATTCTATCACACTGTTTAAATAAAATTTGATTTTCTAAAGTAATCGGTTTATCAATGTCTTGAATTACAGGAACAACATGCTCAGAATTAAAAGCTAAGCTTTTTCTACTGACTGCTAGGCAGTTAATGTTTCTTTCAATAAGTTCTTTTACAACATACTGCCCTATAAATCCACTTGCCCCTGTAACCAATATTTTCATGCGCTAAAAATTTGAATTTCAGGAATTGCAACAACAAATTGCCCTCCCCAAGAATTTATATACGCCAATTGTTCGGAAATTTCATCCTTAAGATTCCACGGTAGAATAACTACAAAATCTGGCTTTTCTTCCTTAATTTTTTCCTCACTTATTACAGGAATATGCATTCCAGGTATAAACTTATTCTGCTTATGTGGTGAAGCATCTGAAATAAAGTTTATTAAATCTTTTCTTACTCCACAATAATTCAATAAAGTATTTCCTTTGGCTGCAGCTCCGTATGCAGCAACTTTTTTATCTAAGCCTTTTTGTTCAATTAAAAATGAAACGAAATCGTTTTTAACCTTATTTACAGCTATTTGGAAATTCTTATTAGATTCTATCCTATTTAATCCAAAATTTATTTCCTTTTTTATTAAGTTTTCGACTGACTTGTGAATAGAAAGTGAGGCATTATCGGTATGTGTAGCATAAATTCTTAATGAACCACCATGAGTTTGAATTTCTTCTACATTAAAAATAGTTAAGCCATGATGCTCAAAAATTCTTTTGACAACCATCAAAGACAAATATGAAAAATGCTCATGATAGATGGTATCAAATTGAATTTTATCAATTAATTGCAAAAGGTGTGGAAATTCCATGGTAACCACTCCATTATTTGCCAGTAAAATTTTAAGTCCGGACACAAAATCATTAATGTCTGGAACATGTGCAAGGACATTATTCCCAATAAGTAGATCAGCTTTTATTGAATTACTTTCAAGCCTATTTGCACATTGTAATCCAAAAAATTCAACAAGTGTTGGAATTCCTTTATCAATAGCGATCTGCGCGGTATTGGCTGTAGGTTCAATTCCTAAAATACCGATTCCCTTTTGCTTAAAGTACTGAAGTAGATATCCATCATTGCTTGCAATCTCAATTACTGTGGAATTAGAATTGAGTTCAAGTTGAGCACAGATCATATGGACATAATCCTCGCAATGAACCAACCAGGATTTAGAATAAGATGAAAAATATATGTAGTCACTTGAAAAAATGTCATCGTGTTTCGCAAATTCATCAATCTGCACTAAAAAGCAATTAGCACAAACCATAATTCGCAATGGATAGTATACTTCTGGTTGATTAAGCATTTTACCGGTCAAAAAAGAATTAGATGGAGGTGAGAAACCAAGATCTACCAACTCATGACTTAATTCAGTATTGCAAAATCTACAATTCATAATTCAATTCCTTCAAATCCATCATCCAAAAATTTTACCGAATGATCTTTTTCACTTAATCCAATAACTTCAAATGGCCATACAATTCCTATTTTAGGATCCTGACAAGAAATACTGAATTCATATTCCGGTTTATATTCAACTGAGTGCATATACAACATCGTGCTCTCTTCTTCTAAAACCTGAAAGCCATGTGCAAAACCTTCAGGAATAATTAAGGCCAATCCATTTTCTGCAGTTAATTCTATTCCATAATATCTCAAAAATGTTGAAGATCCTTTTCGAAGATCTACCGCAACATCAAATATTTTTCCTCGTACACAACGTACAATTTTACTTTCCGCATAAGGTGGAATTTGCATATGCATTCCTCGCACCTGACCTTTTTTAATATTGTGAGAAATGTTCGATTGAATAAAAGAATCATGAACTTCCATTTTTTCAAACTCACTTTTACAATAAGTTCTATAGAATGCTCCCCGACTATCTGAGTAAATGTCTGTTTGTATGATGAATAGATTTTCTATATAAGTTCCTATCAATTCCATTCAATTAGATAAGTAGTTTTCAATTTGTGACAAACTAATTACTTTTTTTTCTTCATAAAACTGTTTGTACCATTGTACAGTCATTTGAATTGATTGACTTGTATTGTAAAACGGAGTCCAGCCAAGATTTTTCTTACTTGCAGTATTATCAAGCATTAAATTTTTTGCTTCATGAGGCTCCTTCTCATTCTCCTCAATTTTAATTTGAACATCTCCCCAATTTTCTTTACAAAGATCAATAACATTTTTTACTGAGAAAATTTCTTCTTTGTCAGGTGAAACATTCCAAGTAGTAGCGAATTCTTTTTTGCCATTAAGTAAATGTGCCCCCAATCTAAGATATGCTCCCAAACAATCCATCACGTGTTGCCAAGGTCTTATAGAATGGGGATTTCTAATTACAATTTGAGTACGATTTGCAGCAGCTTTCATTACGTCTGGAATTAAACGATCGACGCTCCAATCCCCACCTCCAATAACGTTTCCTGCGCGAACACTTGCAATCAATTGATGATGAGTATGTTGATACTCGTTTGTATTTCGGAAGGAATCTCTAAAGGATTTGATTAATAATTCGCAACATGCTTTCGAACTACTGTACATATCATATCCACCTAGTCTATCTGATTCCTTATAGGCATAATTTATTTCTAAATTTTCATATACTTTGTCTGTAGTGATCATAACAATTGCTTTAACATGATCACAAGTTCTTGAAGCTTCAAGAACATTTATAGAGCCCATTACATTCACATCATATGTGTAAACGGGGTTTGAATAAGAAGGCCGCACCAAAGCTTGTGCTGCAAGATGAAAAACTATTTCTGCTTGAGATTCTTTTATAGAATTTTTCAAAATAGCATAATCCCTGATATCTGCAAATGTTGAATGAATCTTTAACTTCAATAATTCAAAATGATTTGGCACAGAATCTGGGCGGAGAGAATATCCATAAACTTCACAACCCAATTGTTGTAAGGTAAGGACAAGCCAAGAACCTTTGAATCCAGTATGCCCTGTTACAAAGACTTTTTTATTTCTATAAATTTCAAATTCATTTATCACCATATCTTCCACTGCGCTTTTCCTGCAAGCCACATTTCTTCTAATTCGATTCTATCTCTCATGGCATCCATACACTTCCAGAAGCCCTTATGCTTATAAGCACCTAATTTTTTATCCTCAGCAATTTTCTGTAATGGACCTTTTTCCCATTGTACATTATCCGCGTCATCTTCAAGATAATCAAAAATTTCCGGTTCCAAAACGAAAAAACCACCATTTATCCACATTCCATCTTCCTGTGGCTTCTCTTCAAAATGTGAGACAGTTCCACTAGAATTAATTTCGATATGTCCAAATCTACCTGGAGACTGTACCGAAGTTAGCGTCGCAATATTATTTGATTTCCTGTGACAATCTACAAGTGATTTTAAATCAATATCTGCAACACCATCGCCATAGGTTAACATGAAACTTTCATTATTTAAATAGGATCGAATTCTTTTTATTCTGCCTGCAGTATTGGTATTTAATCCTGTATCAATTAAGCTTACTTTAAATGTTTCTGTGTTGGAGAAATGTACATCGAGTTTATTACTTTCTAATTCTATGGTAACATCTGAATTATACAAATAATAATTTAGAAAATATTCTTTGATCATATGAGCTTTATAGCCCAAACAAATAACAAATTCATTATAGCCTTGTGCTTCATAAATTTTCATTATATGCCATAAAATTGGCTTTCCGGCAATCTCAACCATTGGCTTGGGCCTTGATCCGGTTTCTTCCATCAATCTCGTTCCTATACCTCCAGCTAAAATAACTACTTTCATTTTTTTTAATAATTAAATGTTATCTCTAATTATTTTGCGGATCATAATAAATATCATACTTATCAATAAAGTAAATGCAAGTGCTTTCAATAAATTCACTGCCAAATTTTGCTTTCTTACTTCCAAAGGTTTAATAGGAAGATCCAATTCCTGAATAAAAGGAGTTTGATTTTGCAATGTGAAAGAAGCAATTTCTAGATTTTTTAAAGCTTCAGCATAAATGAGACTTAGTGTTCTGACATCGCGATCTGTCTGTGTTTGTGGAACTACATCTTGATTGGTCCAGACATTTCTATAACTATCTTTTAAGTGCGCTAAAGTATAGTCCTTTCTGAAAATTAATTCTCTAAGACTATCCACTTTAAATTTTAGTTTATCATAAGTAATCTGCTGTCGTTCAACAGTTTTGTCAATATAATAATGACTTAATTCTTTAAATAAATTATCACATAAAGCAAAAGATAGGTCTTCATTGGAAACAATTGTGGTCAACTCCATGATTCCTGTCTTTTCATTAAACACCGTTTCCAATCTTTTTAAAAATAGTAGATGCAGTTTTTTTAATGCACTGGATTCCAATGGACTAAATTTACTTTGATCATCAGTTGAGAATCTTATAAGCTTTAAGGGATCGGAATTTTTAAAAAAACTGCTTTTTACCCATTCTCCATTTTCTTCAAGATTCGATATAAAGTGATTTCCAAGGAAATCTTCTTTCCCATTCAGACTTATCTTTTTCAGGAATACTTTTTCAGAAAGAATTCTTGTTTTGGCAATTTCAATAATCTTCTGCAAACTAACTTGTTGACCTGGAGTAGCTATTCCGAACTGACCAAGAATTGAAGCAATGCCTGAATTGTCAGATCCTGACTCATTCAGCATAAAACTTGCCTTAGCAACGTATTGTTTGGGAGTAGTGAACTGCTTAAAAAGGAAATAAGCGAAGATAGGAATGCCAAACAGCAAGAAGATTCTCTTACTATGCTTAAATTCAGCTCCATATTGCCTAATGGATTGAATCAAATCTCTCATCACTGATTCATTCTCCTTTGTATTGTTCATTGACTTGGTAGTCTTCCTTTTTTACGCTTAAATGATCAGATAAACATACAAATGTCTGTTTTTCAACATATTTAATTGCAAAAATAATAATTTGTTATATATAAAAAAAATAAATAATTTATAATTGAAAATCCGGTCTATTAAGTTAAAAGTATCTTAAATCAGTTTTTTTTATCTTAAACTCGATTAATTTCGCTGCAAAATCCTTCATTACTAAACTATTTCACTGCAAATCAATTTATTATGGATTTAAAAATTAGCTCCCTTAGCAAAAATTATGACTTGCAAAAGGCTGTGGACAACATCTCTTTTGAGGTTAAATCAGGCGAAATTGTAGGCTTTCTTGGCCCAAACGGAGCTGGAAAAACGACAACAATGAAAATGTTGACGCAATATCTCCACCCGGATCATGGGACAATATGGTATGGCAATTCCAGAAACCAAGACAATATTGACATTAGAAGGGAAATTGGATATCTTCCAGAACACAATCCACTTTATGAAGAAATGCCAGTTCTCGATTACTTGGAATTCTGTGCTAATCTTCAAGGTGTTCAAGAATCTGAAATACCAGCCAGAATTAGAGAAATGGTTAAAAAATGTGGACTTAATGATGAAAAACATAAGAAAATAGGTGAATTATCCAAGGGTTATCGCCAAAGAGTTGGACTAGCTCAAGCAATTATTCACAATCCCAAAGTTCTTATTCTAGATGAGCCTACAACTGGTCTGGATCCCAATCAAATTGTTGAAATCAGAGAATTGATAAAGGAATTAGGACGTGAAAAAACAGTAATTCTAAGCACCCATATTCTGTCTGAGGTTGAAGCAACCTGTGACCGCATATTGATTATAAACAAAGGTAAAATCGTTGCTGATGGTACCGTTGCCAATCTGAGAAAAGAAACTGAATCTAAGCAGATTATTAAGGCAAGAATTGAAGGGAATTCGACAGATAACATTCATCACATACTTAAAAATATACCCGGAGTAACGATGGTCAACTTGATTAATAATGAAAATCATAGTTATGAAATTCAGACTTCTTCTGAAGTCCCACTGAATCGACAAATTTTTCATGCCTGCGTTCTGAACAATCTTGAATTATTAGAAATGACCACGATGGAAACTAAGTTAGAAGACATCTTCCGTGATTTAACCCTTAATTAATTAGACACAATGAAAAGTATTGTATCAATCATCGCAAAACGCGAGCTAAATTCATTTTTTGATTCTCTCACTGCTTACATTCTCCTAATTTCCTTTTTAGGATTTAGTGGATTTTTTACCTGGATTTATGGTGCTGATGTCTTTATTCGCAAAGAAGCTGATATGGCCGTTTTCTTTAGCATTGCCAAATGGACACTATTCTTTTTTATTCCTGCGATCACGATGAAAATGATTGCTGAAGAGAAAAAGACAGGAACCATAGAAATACTATTAACGAAGGCAGTAAATCCTCGCCAATTGGTACTTGGAAAGTATTTAGCTTGCTTACTTCTAATTGTGATCGCACTGACTTTTACTCTACCCTATTATATTTCAATTGCAAGATTAGGAAATATCGATCATGGCGCAACTTTATGTGGTTATTTGGGATTGATCTTAATGAGTTCTGCTTATATTTCTATTGGATTGTTTACAAGCAGTATAACCAACAATCAAATTGTCGCTTTTCTTCTTGCTTTATTAATTGGAATTGTTTTTCATTTCATTCTTGACGTAATTAGTTCAGGATCTAGAGGACTTGTTGGAAATCTATTGAGTGATCTAAGTGTTAGTAAACATTTTGAATCTATATCAAGAGGTGTTGTTGATCTAAAAGACCTTATATTTTTTATAAGTTTGACTGTTTTGGGCTTATTTTTTTCCGAATTATTTATTTCAAAATCCAAGTAAGCAATATGAAAAGTATTCAATCTAAAATAATTATAGGAATCCTGGTATTTCTTGCTCTGAATTGGCTTTCAAAAAATTTATTTCTAAGACTGGACCTAAGTGCAAATAAAGAATATACCTTAAGCAAAGCAAGCAAAGTCGTTGTTCGAGGCTTAACTGAAAAACTTAAGATAAAAGCTTATTTCTCAGAAGATCTTCCCGTTGACATCGCTAAGACAAAAGAAGATTTTAGCAATATGCTCAGTGAATATTCAAGTCTTGCAAAAGGTAATTTAGAATTTGAATTTATTTCTCCAAATGAAAGCCCGGCAAAAGAACAGGAAGCTATGCAACAAGGCATTCAACCTGTTATGATAAATGTCCGTGAAAAAGATCAGGCCAAACAAATTAAAGCTTTCCTAGGTGCGACTTTAGAATATGCTGGTAAAAAAGAAATTATTCCAGTAATACAACCAGGAACTGCAATGGAATATGCACTTACAACAAATATCAAAAAATTAAGCGCTACCAACAAACCGAAAATTGGATTCGTTCAAGGTCATCGCGAAGCTCCACTTCAGGAATTAGTTCAAGTCTATCAATCGTTGGAAATCTTGTACGATGTCGAATCTGTTTATTTCACAGATACTACAAATTTAAGTCTTTATAAAACACTTGTGATTATTAAACCATCCGATACTTTCAAACTTGAACATCTTCAACTCCTTGATAATTATTTAAAACAAGGAGGCAATTTGATTCTTGGAATAAATGAAGTTGAGTATGATCTACAAAGTGGACAATCATCACTTAATCATTCTGGATTAGATAGTTGGTTGACTTCAAAAGGTGTGAGAATTGATACGGCGTTGGTTAGAGATGTTGCCTGTGGTTCTGTTCAGGTTCAGCAACAAAATGGATTCTTCAATTTTTCTACACCAGTACAATTGCCTTATCTACCACTGATTCAAAGATTTCCATTTCATCCAGTTACAAAAGGTCTTGAAAGGGTTATTCTGCAATTTGCAAGTCCTTTGATCTTTGAAGGAGTTCCAAATTCAAAATTTACGCCCTTAGTTTATACTTCAGATAAATCTGCTGTTGACAAATATCCAATTACAATAGACATTCAAAAACAATGGGTAGAATCTGATTTTCATGAAAAAAATATTTGTGTAGGCGGACTCCTTGAACCGGCAAGCACTTCTGTTGGCTCCAGAATAATTATATTTGGAGATGGAGATTTCCCAATTGGAAAAAGTAGAAATCAAAAGATCAATGAAGACAATGTTTCGCTATTGGTAAATTCAGTAGATTATTTAAGTGATGATACCGGATTAATTGAATTAAGAACAAAAGCAGTCGACACCAGACCAATAAAGGAACTCGATGCTTCTACAAGAAATACGTATAAATATTTTAACTTCCTTTTGCCAATAGCCTTAGTGCTCGCTTACAGCTTCTTTAGAAGCACTGCAAATAGAAGAAAAAGAATGCAAAGAATGGAAGAGAGATATGTTTAAGAAATCTAAATTTTAAGAAATTAGTTTTTCTTACAAGCAACAATCAACTTTTAAAAATTATTTTATACCGATTGGAATTATTATTAATTCAAAAGTAGTATATCAATTCCAATCGAATATAATGCACGTAATACTTTGATCCTAAATTAAATATTGTTGATTGGATTTATTTTAAATCAAAACAGTAATTGCTTCGCTGATTAAACAGAAAATTAAATACTTTTATTTCAATTCAAAACTGATCTTAAGTGTAACTCTGAATTCTTTTATCTTGCCTTTGTCTACTGTAATACTTTGATCTTGCACCCAGGCCGATTTAATATTTGATAATGTTTTAGATGCCTTTAAAACTCCTTGCTGTGCAGCATCTTCCCAACTCTTTTTAGAGCTGGTCATGATTT
The DNA here is from genome assembly GCA_040006775.1 of Saprospiraceae bacterium. GTDB lineage: Bacteria > Bacteroidota > Bacteroidia > Chitinophagales > Saprospiraceae > Vicinibacter. Next base: position 34,864 of record JBDTWI010000007.1, on the reverse strand, counting down.
CAATTACTTTTACTATTGACATAATACTTTGTTTTATGTAAAGATAGTATTTTTTAAATTGATTTCGCAGCTAATTTATATTAATGAAGCAGAACAAGTAAAACACAAGCCAACATATTTGACCTGATTATATATATTAAATTTTAATAAATCTAATTACTTGCTTCTGTCCAACTTTCAAAAAATATATTCCGGAATTTAATTTTTCTATGTCGAGCACTAATTCCGAATTTGAATTGTATTCCATCGCACAAGATATTTTTTTGCCTTCCAGTGAAAATATTTGAATTATATTATTGTCCAAATTTACTTGATCAAATTTAAGTACGAGCAAATTGTTGATTCTTTTATAATCAACATTCTTTGATCCTTTTTCATTATCTGTTACCGCATTTGGCACACACAAGGATTCCTTATCCAGAACAATGTGTTCCAGTTTAAAAAACAATTCCTCAAGCTTAATATCCATTCTTACTGACTCAATTAAATAATCCTTTGATTCTGTTAAAGTCATCTGATCTTTTGTAACGGCAAATGCAAAGCTTTCATTGCAATTTCTTTTTATAGTATCACTTTGCAATGCAAGACTTATATAAGGCTCTCTTGATTTATTTGATTTAGCAACTAAAATATAAGTCCTTGCACCATTACTTCCTACAACTGAATTACTATTGATTGTAGAATTAAGAAATCCGCTCTGATAAGAACTCAACAATTCAGGAATGGCATTAGCACTATTGATGGCAACCATAGCATAGCCTTCTTTACCATTCTCAATGGGTCTTTGCCCTGAAAGCAAAAACCTTCCGGGAGAAATTTGGAAATCTTCGACTCTCATTTCCTGACTGTAGTTGCGCCAAGTCTTCAAATTCAAACCTTCATCAACTAGAGAAACAAAAAATGATCCTAGCCGCATTCTACTATCGAAAGATTGATTAACAATATGAATATTTATTCCATTTGGTTTGATAAAAACCTTACCGTGTCTTGTAACTAATCCACCTAAAACATCATGAACTTCAAATTCAGCGGCTTTAAGCAATGTACCGTCCTCATCAACATTTATAACTACAATTTCAGATTCTTCAGAATTAGAATTAGCCTTCGATTTTAGTGCTATATAAAGACTTGCATTACTATGAGAACACATATTTTCAAAAAAATAAATTCTTCCGCTTTTACCAACTAATTTATTTTCCCAAATCAACTGACCATCTTCAGAAATTTTTAGAATTCTGACTTCATTTGAATCAGGAAGAATGGATTTGTTGAATACTACAAAAAATGAACCATTAGAAAATACAAAATCCGCTCTTTTTATTGAATCACTCTGATCTTCAATCGAATAAGTCCATTGAATTTTAGAACTATCAAGACTCACTAAACTTAAAAATAAATGCGTAGCTCCAAGCCCGGATTTAGAACTTGCAGAGCCAAGCAAATAATAGTTTCTTCCTACAGTTAATGTGTTGAATATTTGAATATTGAAATCAGTATGTGAAATCTCTAATGGATTAATAATGTTTTGTTTGCTGTCTAAGCCAAACAAAAATGCACTGGCATCCCCATTAGTAGAATTCATTCCATTAAAACTCACTAAGTTTTCACCGGTAGTTGAAAGTCCAGAACCTAAATTATTAAGAGAACTGACATTCAATTGATCTATCTGGGCTTTTTCTAAGCTCAATTTAAAACTATTTTGAGCAATAATTCTAATATTCCCAATTAAAAGAATAGAAGTTAATACTAAAATAATATTTATTGAAATACTACTTTTAAAGAAATTAATTCGCATACCTAAATTCAATTATTATCCTCAATATTTGACTAATTTTTTTAAATAAATCTTATTGTTTTGATTTATTTTAACAATATAAATTCCTGACTGCAGTCGATCTAATAGATGGATTTCTTGTGTATGAAAAAGTCCTTTATACAAGGCTTTGCTACCATCAATACCCAGAATTTCAAGTTGGTATTCTTCATCTGATGGAGTGCTTACTATAAAATAATCTTGTGCCGGATTTGGATATATTTCAAACTTGTCTTCACTCTTTTCATTCACTTTAACAATAGTACCATCTGTCTTATAATTTGTATTAAAAAGTGCAAGACCTCCTCTTTCATTGCCAGCTGCCATATCCAAAATTCCGTCATCATCAATATCTGCCAAAGCAATGTGAAGCCCTGAACCTTCATGGAGATCTCCATAATTAGATTCTTCCAAGTTGAATGAATTATAGATATTACCTTCAATATTTCCAAATATATTAAGTTGACCAATAGAACCTCCGGCAAACATTTTATAAACACCTTTAAAATCCTGAAATACTGGAGCACTATATACACTATACACCCCATTTATACTAGCATTTCCTACACATTTTGTATTTGGAAATGTGTTGGGCGCACTATTAAATATCGGATTTGTTTTTGAACCCTGATTCTGAAAATAATTAAAACTTGAGCACAATTGAAAGGCAGAATCACTATTACTCACCTTAATTCCGCATACAATATCCAGCAAGCCATCTCTGTTGAGGTCAATAAGAAATGGAACACTATAGTCATTGACTTGGATGTCCATGTAATTGTAAATTGCTTGTTTAAAAATAAATTTTTTACCTGGTCCGGCAATATTCTCTGAAAAAAATAATGCTCCATTGTTTTCACCACAGACCATATCCAGGTCACCATCTCCATCTATATCTCCAAAACAAGGAGTAAAATTTCTTGCACCGGTAACTCCATCACTAAAGGCCTTAAAATTCAGATAATTACTGTCAACCAAATAAAATTCGGGTTTCGTACTTGTACCTTTATTTTCAAACATAATTAATCTAGCATCTCTGGTATTTCCAGTGTAATATATGCCTTCAGTGCCGACCAATAAATCTTGCAGTCCGTCTTGGTTATAATCCACGAAACATGGATGTGTGCCTGCCCCAAAATCCAGCATTTCATCTACTAAAAAATCATTACTTTGAAAAATAAAATCTTTAGCTTTTGTACCAATTATTCCTTTATACAAACTGATGTTATTTATATTAAATGAAGCGTATTCCGCATTAGGAGTGACAGCTATATCACTCACTTGATCTTTGTCAAAATCCAATTCAAAAGCACTCGGAAAAACAGTTGTATTCACGGGAACTCCATTTGAATTCCAGGTAGGATCCTGCGCATTCATCCAAGTTGATTTTTTACTTCCATTATTATATACAGCTACTAATCTGGAACTTGATATATCTCCAATCAACATATCTTCCAATCCATTTAAATCAAGATCGATACTAAGTAAGGTTGAACCTGAATGTCTTGGAGTATTGGATTGAAATCTGTTGCACTCTCCAGGGCTGCTCGCTAAAAAAATATCGCCAGTAAATCCTCCTTCACGGAATCCTCCATAGCAATCTGTTTCTAATTCATATTTTAAAGAATCCAAAGACCAGCCTCGCTCAACTGCAAGATTTCTATACCACTCGACGTGTACATCACCGTTACCAAAAGTTAAAATATCCAGATCACCATCCCCATCAACATCTGTAAATGTAGGGACATCAAAAGGACTCACATAAATCTGACTTTCACCGGAGCCTATTGGCCAACGAAGAACCTTATTGCCCTTACCGTTAGTTGTTAATTTGAATTTCAGTTTCCCATTATCTATATATCCCTTATAAACTTCAATTCCATCTATTCCCTGTGTATTTGAAGAACTTGAAAAAATATCTATTATTCCGTCCTTGTTGAAATCCTTAAGAAGTACCCAATCTTTCAAGCTAGGAAAATCGTTAACCAAAAGTGGCTCAAACAAATACTTTTTAAGTTCTTTATTATAAATTAAAGGCATAATGACATCGCCATTTTTGTCAAATATCAAGATGTCTGATAAGCCATCAAGATTTAAGTCCCCTTGGCTTAGTTGGGCATTGTTAACTCCACCAGTTAAAGGATTGAGTAATTTCTTAGTCCCAATATAAAAATCAATATCTTTTCTGCTCAAGGATTGCGCTGTGATTCCCTGAATTATTACAATAAATAACAATAAATTACTAATTCTCATAACAAATCTTATTTTCAATTGTAAATATACCATTTCTAAACGTTTGGCAGCTTCAAATGACGAGATCCTCCTTTGGAATTCATAAATCCTGGATAATACTAGTTTTATTATTGTCCGGACTAGTTATGCTATTCATCAGCTCAAGTGTTGCAATGATCTATCTACAGGTAAGACAGGATCTCAAAAATGTAGAAATACCTTCTCTGTTCTACTTCAATACCACGCTTTTATTAATCACTAGCTTTATATTCCATAAAATTAATCCTGCACTGATAAACATTTCTATAATGCAGTATAAATTAAGAACTATATTCTTTATTACACTATTGTTTCTAGCTTTACAAAGTCTTGCCTGGTACAATCTTTTAAAGAATTCAATTGTTATTGGTTCAGACAGAATGGGTAGTTTTCTTTATTTTATTTCAGGCCTTCATTTCGTTCATATTTTAGCAGGCATACCATTCCTGATTAGATATTATGTACGTTTGAAATATCTCGATCCCACTTATACCCTATTGGATGAATCAGAATCTGCTGTCAGAAATTTTAAATTATTAAGAGTCTATTGGCATTTTCTGGATTTTATTTGGCTCTATATTGTGGTCTTTTTATTCCTGCTCAACCATTTCTTCTAACACCCTACTCATGTTGCAAACAGATCAATCGACTACTACACAATTTATTAGTGCACTACAGATACCTGATTTTAGAAAACTCATTAGCTTAAATTTTTTTTTAACTTTATCGTTGCTGATGTTGGAAGTATTGGTTTCTTATGAATTGTATCTTGTAACAAAAGATCCACTGAGTTTGGGATTGATTGGACTTGCTATTGCGATACCATATATTTCTCTCAGTCTGGTCGGTGGTCATTTTGCAGATAAGCAAAATAAAAAAGTGATCATGTTTTTTTCCATGTTCGCACTGTTTATTATTTCACTTTTATTTCTACTAATTTTTAATTCAAATACAAATGAATACATTAGTCTATCCCAAAAAGTTATGCTTATCTATTTGTTTTTTGGAATAGCAGGATTTGCCAGAGGTTTTTACCAACCTGCAGCATCTTCTTTTCGACCATATCTTCTACCAAGAAATTTATACGCTAATGGCTCAACTTGGAATAGTACGGCCTGGCAACTAGGGACAATTCTAGGTTCAATTTTAGCTGGATTTTGCTACACTCAATTTGGAATTGAAATCAGTATCTTAATTTCATCTAGCTTCCTTGCAATATCCATTCTTTTACTCTTATTAATCAAAACAAAATCTCCAAGTTTATTAAAGCTTGAAAACGAACATGCGACTATTTTTACTAGCATACAGGAAGGTTTCAGTTTTGTACTAAACAATAAAATTTTATTGTATTCGATTTCCTTGGATTTAGTTGCAGTACTTTTTGCAGGTGCTATTGCCATACTTCCGGTTTTTGCTCAAGACATTCTGAATATTGGCGCTTCAGGATTGGGTTGGTTAAGAGCCGCGCCCTCGTTGGGAGCATTTCTAGGTCTTTTGTTAATGACAAAATTTTCTCCAATGAATAAAGCTTGGCGCAATATGATTTTAGCAGCCTCGGGATTTGGTATCGCTACGATCATCTTTGCAGTTTCGACAAACATTTATCTATCGCTGTTCATGCTTTTTTTTACCGGCGCTTTCGACAGTATAAGTGTTGTTATACGCGGTAGCCTTCTTCAAATTATTCCACCCGATCATTTAAGAGGAAGAGTACTTGCCGTAAATAACATCTTCGTTTCATCATCGAATGAAGTAGGAGCCTTTGAATCCGGACTTGCCGCTAAATTATTCGGAACAGTCCGTTCAGTTGTTTTTGGAGGCATTGCAACTCTAATTGTTATTGGCACAGTTTACTTTAATTCTAAAGAATTACTTGATAAGGAAATTCAATAGATTTAAACTAAATAAAAAACCATTGCTGAGTAGGCTCTAGCCTACGTTCGTGTGTTTTCAAATCTCTGATTTGATTCAATAGTAGCGTTTCAATTTAGGCGAAATTAAGAAAATATTTATCTATATCGCGAACAATTGTTGTTTGAATACTTAAATTTAATTCTGGTTAATTGTCAGTTTTAGGTTAAAAACATAATGACACTCGAACGTAGGCTAGCGCCTACGTTGAGCAGGGATTTAGTTCTAATAATTTAAATTGGTATTTTCAACCAAAAGCGCTACCAGATCTCAATTGTACTTCACCCACTCTTTCATCTTTCCATTTTCAGTAAGCAGTATTCCATATTTATCTTGCTTGCAATGGTAATATGTTCCGTTAGTTGTGACAAGACTCGCTCTTGCATTTTGCAAGGACTTTATATTCACTTTCTTGGACTCCCTAATGATTTGAAGACTAAAATAACCCTCGTCTGATTTGAAGGTATAAAGAGTAGAATGTGGTAAATTCTGAATGGACAAAAACACATTTTCCTCAGAATTGATTTTTATCCATGATTTAGCTTCCGGCACTCGATGAATTTTTATACCGTCTATATTTTTATATGTGTCAGTAAAGCTTAAACATAATTCATTCAATTCTGTGTTCTTAACACTTTTACCTTCAAGAATATCCAGGTTAATTCTTGCCTGCTCTCCTGCTAATCCATTATTTTCTTTCATTATTTTAGCCCATATCTTTTTGGCCTTTTCATTTTGACCCTCAGAAGCATAAGCTATTGCAAGTGCTAGATTCAATTGAGTGGTTTTCTTGAGATCATCTGCTTGCAAGTAGTGATCTGTTGATTCAAAATGTTTATTAATAGTATTTATTACCTCGCTACTCTTAGTCGCAAGAATATTTACACACATTAGATTCAAATCAGCAGAATTAAAATTTTGATCCATTTTTTTGGCCTCTTCTAAATATTCTATTGATTTTTTCAAATATTCATTTCTCATCAGCGTTTCATTAGTTGTAGGTAATTCCCCTCTCGACTTACTCAATTTCTTCAATCTTGTTTCCCAATCCAACTCTATAGGATAAATGTATTGATTCTTATTCCCAGCATTAATATTCATTGCCAATAAGGCATAATTTACAGCAATGTTGTTATAAATTTCTCGTCCTTTATATCGTTGTAGTATTGATTCATAACAATCTAATGCATAATCATATTTATCTATTGCTGTCAAACTATTTGCCAATTCATAAAGTTGAATTAAATTAACTACAACATCTTTAACTTTTTTTGAAGTTAATTTCCTATCCTCAAGAGTTGGATAACCTTTTAAATCACTTTTTAACTTAAATTCTGTATACAATTTATCCAGAAGCGGTTCGACTAAATCAAGTGTCTTGTAACCAGCCAAATAAGCCATGAATCCCCCACCAATATCTGCAGCTTCTTCGTGTTGAGCATCGGATCTTTCCGATTTATCATAGGCCAAGAAGCTTGTTTCTGAAATCAGAAGATCTAATTGATAAGCATGAGCCAATTCATGACCGATACATAAGGCCAATGCAGCAGAGGAATCTTTTCCAAAGGATTTGCAAATGCTGATAAGTTTGTCACTTATGCGAATAGTATTCTGCATTCTCAAAAATTGAGCGGCATTTTTTTTATCATCCGTAATTTCCAACTTTGGCCTTGAAATGATCTTATTACCGTTGGCATTATAAAGATTAATAAGCACCTTTTCTGCAAAATTCACATTCTGGGAAAACAATAATACCGGCATCCCTAGAAGGAGCGCCGGTATTATTTTTATAAAGCTTTTCATTTTATTAATTTATGTCTCAATGAATTCGTGTGCTTTCTGTTTAAGAATAGTATATTTTATTTAAACCCATTCAAAAGGAACAAGTATGGCTTGGCATAGTCAACATAACCTGATTTTGGATCATCTATGAGTTCCTGAAGTATACGTTTTGCAGTTTCTAAATCTGTTTCTGTATCAAATTTAGAATAACATTGCCATAGGTTCCATTTTGCCATATTTTTCCTCTCAAAGTTTTCAATTCTTGTCAATGGGCTCAGGTATTTAGCCGCCTTGCCATATTGTGATTCTTCCTTGTAGGCTAAACCAAGAGTTAAATTAGCAACTAGATCTTCCGGATAATCAGAGATATACTTCAATAAAAGGATTTTTGCTTTTGCAAATTCGTTTTCAGTATATAAAGTCAGTGCATAAGCCAATGAATCATCTTTACCTTTATCTGCATTTGAAAATGAAGCTGCTTTAAGATTATCAATCATAATGTTAAGTTCATTCTTTTCAAATTGATACATTGCAATCTGTGGAATTTCATCATTCGAACGATTAAGAACAAAAAATGATGCAACCACTACCAAAGCCAAACTTGCTGCTAAAGCGAATATTCTAAATTTTCCGGATTTTTGATTTGACTCCAGTGGTTTTAATACTCCGGACTTTTCAAAAAATCCTTCTTTTTCAAGATTCTCAACCACATGATGAATGGCTTTCTTTGCTCGCATATCACCGTATGCATCAATTTGCTCAACGATATCATGGTAAACTTCAACTTCATTGGATAGCTCTGAATTGTGCATCAATTCAAACTCAAATTCTTTTTTTGATTCTGCATCCAATTCATTGTTTTTCCAGGCTTCGATTCGATCAAGGTTGTTCCAAGTATTTTTCATAATAATTTGTTTTAATGTTTGTTAATTAATATCAGGATTATTCGTTTGTTATCAGATCCTTTAATTTCGTCATACAACGATTTTTCTTTACTCTTATAAATCCTTGAGTATATCCCATAAGGTCTGCAATTTTTCCTAGAGAAATTTCATTGTAATAATAATTCATGATAATTTCCTTACAATCTTTTCCAATATTTTCAAGTGCTTTTTCCATTTTCTTAAACTGCACTTCCTTGTCTTCCGGATTGGATTCTCCTTCGGCATCTCGCCAATCAAAATCTGATTCATTGATTTCTACCTGCTCCTTATTTTTAACCTTAGCAAGTGAAGCGAGCCATTTTTTTTGTCCAATAGACATAAGATAGGTTCCCAATTTTGTTCCGGTATAGAGTACAAAATCAGGATTTCTAACATTCTTAATCAGAGCTATAAGGATTTCTTGAAAAAGGTCTTTGGCCTTTTCATGATCCCCGCTGTTGCTCAACACATATTTAAGAATCATTGGGTAATACTCCCTGTAAAGCTCCTCGAAAGCCCACTCTTCATTGAGCCGAAGCGCTGTAATAAAATTTTCGTGATTTTTCATACAGATTTTTTTTGGTTTACTTCTATTTATTCAGCAAACTCAACATTGTTATCATTTAATAAAAATAAGTTTGTAAAAATATAGCAATTGGCTTGGATCAGACTAATTTTAGCACAGAATTACAAATTGAACGATTTCAATGATCCAAGAATGCGATAAAATTAAATATTTATTCAGTTTACTGATAACATTTGAACAATATCACAATAAACCTGCAACATAGAATTATAGTATGACCAATAAATTCTTTTTAAAAGTTTTCCTAATCTTGACAATATCGAGCTTAAGTATTTGTATTTCTGGACAAAAAAATACTTATGCCTTGCTTGCAGGTGTTGGAAAATATCCTGTTTCTAGTAAGTGGCCAAATCTATCTTCTGTAAATGACATCAAGCTGCTTAGCTCGAGTTTGCAATTCTTCGGAATTCCGAGCGAGAATATAAAGTTGATGAAAGACGATGAAATCACTAGAGGGAGTTTACTGCGAATGATTGAAAGCTCGCTTACCAATAAAGTTAAAGCCGGTGACTTTGCAATATTTCATTTTTCAGGTCATGGACAACAAATTCCTGATCAAAATGGAGATGAAGCTGATGGCTTGGATGAGGCCTTAGTTCCTAATAATTCACCAAAATATTTTTCCAAAGGTATTTACGAAGGAGAAAATTTAATCCTAGACGATGATCTTGCTTTTGCATTTAATAAATTAAGAAAAAAACTTGGACCCACAGGAAGGCTTTTAGTTACTTTAGATGCTTGTCACTCAGGAACTGCAACAAGAGGATTACAGACAGCGAGAGGAACCGACATTATTATGGCAGAAGAAGGTTTTTCAAAAAAGAATTTGCAGGAAAGCAAAGAATTAATATTGTTAGATAATGAACTGAGTAATTCAGCCCCGGATTTAGCACCCGAAATAAGTTTTTATAGTTCTAGCCCTGAACAATTGAGTTATGAATATTCTGATTCAGATTCTAAAACTTATGGATTATTTACTTATGCCTTGTGCAAAAATCTTCAAGCAATGAATTCAGACGATACTTATCAAATATTGGCTGACAAAATAAAATTGTTTATTGCAACTCAAAGCTCTTTGCAAACACCATATTCTGAAGGCAGAATACAAGAAACAATATTTGGCAGAAATATTAAATCGCCTTCTACATATTATTTAATTAAAAAGATTCTCAACCCTCAATTAATATTAATCAGCGCAGGAAGACTTCACGGTATTACTATTGGGAGTAGAATTGGAGTTTATGAATTAGAGCATGGCAACTTTTCAAAACCAATTGTTACTGGATCTATTGAAGATGTCGATCTTTTGCAAGCTGATCTAAAATTAGATAAGAAATGGAAAGCGGTTAATTCCAAAAATTATGCTGTGAGAGTTATTAGTTATAGTTTCAATGAATCTCCACTTAAAATCAATCTAAACTCTTCTTCAAAACAAAAGGATAAAAACTTGAAGAAAAAAATAAATTCAAAATCAAACATTGATTGGACTAATAAGAATCCTGATTTAAACCTTAACATTCAATTAAAAGATAAAGAAATCTTTCAAATTCATTTAGATGATTTGGATGGCAATATCTATTTAGATGAAATTTGTACTTCTACTTATCAATTGGATTCAATATACAATAAAATAGATTTAACAATAAGTCAATTTGAAAGGGCAAAAAGATTGACCGAGTTAGAAAGTAAAGATAATTTTTTCAAAGCTGACATACAATTACTTATTCAAGACAGTACCGGCAATTTTGTTTCATCAAACTCTAATACTTATTTAATGAATGACATTGTTAAATTACAAATTAGAAATAAAGGAACCAAAGCTTTTTATTGCTCAGTTTTTCACATTCGTTCTGATCTGAGCATTAGACCTATAATCCTAGATGAAGGACACTATGTTAGTCCTGTTTCGATAGCTGCCGGCAGCTCTATATCTTCCGAATTCATTATTTCACGCCCTTTGGGTAAGGAAACATTAAAACTCATTTGCACCAATGATCCAGTATATTTTGGACCTTCAATTAGAGGAAAATCTATAGGAACTAACAATCCCGTTCAAGCATTGATCAATGAGCTTTACGATCCAGAAAATCAAACCCGAGGAACTAGTTCAACGATAAGCACAGAGCAAGCTTATATTGGTACGATGATCTTTTTTTCCAAATAGTCTATTCAAGGTTTTAAAAATGCTGTTTAATAAAAGAGTATTTGTTTACAATTCCTAACAGTTCATTAAGAACAGATTTGGATTCGGAATGATATCTTTGAGCCTTAAATACTGAAGACCTGCATGCAAAATCCTGGAGTAGAGACAGCAAAAAAGTTAGGACTATTAGAGACCGAATATCAGAAAATTTGTGAGATCCTCGACAGGGAGCCAAATTTCACTGAGCTAAGTATCTATTCTGTAATGTGGTCTGAGCATTGCTCCTATAAGAATTCAATTACTTACTTAAAAAAGTTGCCGCGTAAAGGCAGCCGATTATTGGTTGAAGCTGGTGAAGAGAATGCAGGCTTAGTGGACATTGGAGATGGTTTGGCCTGTGCATTTAAAATTGAATCACACAATCATCCTTCTGCTATTGAACCTTATCAAGGGGCGGCTACAGGAGTGGGTGGAATTCACAGGGATATCTTCACCATGGGCGCAAGACCCATTGCGGCATTAAATTCATTAAGATTTGGCAATCCTGATCTCCCACATACAAAAAAACTAATTCGCGGTGTAGTTAAAGGAATAGGTAATTATGGCAACTCATTTGGCGTACCAACAGTTGCCGGAGAAGTATATTTCAATGACTGCTACAATCAAAATATTCTAGTGAATGCTATGTCCGTAGGCATTGTTAAGAAAAATGAAACCGTTTCTGCTTGTGCAGATGGACCTGGTAATCCGGTTTTTATAGTTGGCTCTGCAACGGGAAAAGATGGAATTCACGGCGCAACATTTGCTTCTGCTGACCTAAGTGAAAATTCTGCTGAAGATCTACCTGCCGTTCAGGTTGGTGACCCATTTCAAGAGAAATTGCTCTTGGAAGCTAGCCTTGAAGCCATTGCAACAGGACAAATTGTTGGAATGCAAGATATGGGTGCTGCTGGAATTACTTGTTCTACCTCAGAAATGTCAGCCAAATCAGGCACTGGCATGAAAATCCAATTAGACAAGGTTCCTACACGTCAAATCAATATGAAACCTTTTGAAATTCTACTTTCAGAATCTCAGGAAAGAATGCTCATCGTATGTAAGAAAGGTGGAGAAAATGATTTGCTAAAGGTTTTTGAAAAATGGGATTTGGAATGCGTTCAAATTGGAGAAGTTACAGATACGGGTAGATTAGAATATTTTGTTGGAGACGAAAAAGTCGCAGACGTACCAGCTGAAACACTAGTTTTAGGTGGCGGCGCTCCAGTTTATCAAAGAGAATTTACAAGACCTATTTATTTTGATAAGATCGCAGATTTTAGTCCTTCAATGATCATTAGTCCCGATGATCTTATCGAGGTCGCCCAAAGAATAATTGCTTTACCTAATATTGCTTCCAAAGCATGGATTTATGAGCAGTATGACAAAATGGTAAGAACAGGAACTATGACCTCAGTTGCAAATAGTGATGCAGCTATCGTAAGAGTCAAAGGAACTGAAAAAGCACTTGCACTAACTGTAGATTGCAATTCAGTCTATGTTTATCTAGACCCTCATATAGGTGGAATGATTGCAGTAGCTGAAGCGGCCCGCAATATTACCTGTTCAGGAGGAACACCTGTTGCCATTACCAACTGTCTGAATTTTGGTAATCCCTACAATACGGAAGTTTACTACCAATTTGTACACGCACTTAAGGGTATGGGTGAAGCTTGTGAAAAATTTGACACTCCAGTTACTGGAGGCAATGTAAGTTTCTATAATCAGTCTCAGAATGGGGATAAGACAGAACCGGTATATCCAACACCAACCATTGGCATGCTAGGAATAATAGATGATAAAAAACACTTTACAAGTATAGAGTTTAAACAAGAAGGCGATCTAATTTACCTAATTGGTGAGCAGAATAATCATTTGGGTTATTGCGAATACGTCCACCATTATCATGGAATAATTCACGCTCCGGTACCTCATTTCAATCTTGACAAGGAATTCAATATGCAGTCCGCAGTAAGACAATCGATTCATGCAGGACTTATACAGTCCGCTCATGATGTCTCTGAAGGTGGAATTTTTGTATGTTTAACTGAATCAGCTATGAGCTCCGGGCTTGGTTATGAAATAAACATTCCATTAGATTACAAACCTGATATCTTCTTATTTGCTGAGTCTCAGGGTCGGGTTTTGGTAAGCGTAAAACCAGAAAACAAATCTGACTTAGAAATGTTACTCACATCGAATAAAGTGGAATTCCACATGCTTGGTGAAGTAAAATCCAATAATTGTGTAATTGACAACAAAAACTTCGGTTCTATTGCTGAATATTTTAAGCTTTATTCAACAACATTAAGAAGTAAATTAGAAAATTAAATTTATATTATATATGAAAATGACAATTAGACTTATTTGTCTCACCTTATTAACAATTTGCATGGTATCATGCGACAACAAACCAAGCATATCAGGAAATTTTTCTGATGCTGGAGATACAATGGTCAACCTCGATCGAATTGGTCTTGACAATAGTGCTACACCAATAGACAATCAACAAATGAAGTCCGGAAAATTTAAAATAGATCTTAAAGAGGCTCCAATGCCTGGTTTATATCGTTTAAAAATTGGACAACAACAAGCCATTTTTGTATTAGATGGTACAGAAAAAAAAGTAAACATTGAAGGTACTTTGGCTACATTGAATCAAGGAAAATTTACAATAACAGGTTCAAAAGTTGCGGAAGAAGTTCTTAGTTCTTTAGCTTCACTAATGGGTGGCCAAGTAACTTTGGAAGCAGCCATGTCTAAAATTGAAGCTGCTACAAGTCCTCTTTCAAAAGGTTTACTTGCAGTTCAACTCTTGGGCTTTAGAGCTGATTTTATTCCAAAACATAAAGAAATTGTTGCTGATCTAAAGACTAAATACCCTGAGTCAGAATTTACAAAGACTTATGAAGCATATATTGTTCAAACTGAGCAAGCCGCAGTTCAACAACAAACATCAGAAGCTATTTCAGTGGGTATGGATGCACCGGACATTGATCTTCCTTCACCAACAGGTAAAAACTATAAATTATCAAATCTTAAAGGCAAAGTTGTTTTGATTGACTTTTGGGCGAGCTGGTGTGGACCATGCAGAAGATCCAATCCTCATGTTGTAGAAATTTACAACAAATACAAAAGCAAAGGATTTACTGTTTATTCTGTGTCCCTAGATGGTGTTGACAGTAGAACCAAAGCTCAACTAGGAAATGAGGCAACGATAAATGAATATACAAACAACGCTAAACAAGCCTGGACAACTGCAATTTCAAAGGATGGTCTAGTCTGGGATACGCACGTAAGTGATTTGAAAAAATGGGACTGCGAACCGGCTTCTCGTTATGGAGTAAGATCTATTCCTAAAACCTTTCTTGTAGGTAAGGATGGAAAAATAGCTGTAATCGATCCAAGAGAAAATCTTGAAGAAGAAGTAAAAAAGATACTTTAAGAAAATATTTTCTAGAAAAAAAAAAGCATCAAGTAGTAATTCTTGATGCTTTTTTTATTAGCTATTTTAAATATCAAATTCTAAAGAACATCTAGTGAATTAATGATCTCCAAGGCTGCAGCTTCTGCTTCCTTGTCGTCATCATCAAAAGTTATAACAATAAAGAAATTAGTATGGGACTTTGGATCTCCAAGACCTGCAAATACTATGCGATAGCCACTTTTAAATCCTTCGACATAATATCCTTCTAATTCATTTACAGTCACCTTAGTTTCTTCATCAACCTCAGCTAATTCCATTGCATTCGCTCCTGCAATTGTCGCGTCATCCAAATCATCAATGGCAACATTTTGTTCAAAAATATGCATTGCTAAATCCATTCCATCACCTTTCATTTCAAAGTTATGATCATCGTTAACCTTAACTCTAAAATCGCTAGGAACAGTTAGCTGAATTTTATAATGTTCCCAGACATAATTTTTTTGTGCAACAAGTCCTGAACAAAAAAGGCAAATGAATAAAAAAGTAAAATATGAATTTTTCATGTTGTGATTTTTATATTAATAAAAAATTATTTTTTTGATTTGTAAATAAAAATATTCTCACATGCAATAAAGTGCATCATTTAAGCGGCTCAAAGATATATAAATATTGTTTATGCAATAATTTATCTTCATTATGATAATTAGTTGAATAAGAATTGATTGAACTCAAGTTTATCCTTTCAATCAATTCTTATTCCCTAATTTTTTTCTACTATGAACTTTATAATATTGCCTTTACATGAAAAAAGATAAATTCCAGGGTTAAAATTTGTCAAGGATAATATAAGATTTGAATCGACCAAATGTCCTGAATACATCTCCCTTCCAAGAATATCCATTATCTTGAATTTTGAATCCAATGCATTGTTTGTCGCGAGTATATGGATAAAATCTTTTGTCGGATTTGGGAACAATTGAATACTCATTTCACCTTGTTTAGCTTCATGAAGATTTGTACTAATTGAAGAACATCGCTCTGAATTGAATGCAGAATCCATTTTTGTAAAATTGACACCTATATCTTCCTTATCACTGCCAAAACGATAATATTTACTGGAACTCATTAGCCCATAATTATGATAATCTTGAACACCTTTGGAATAATTAATAAAACCTATTTGAGAGATCGCTTGAACGAAATAATTCACACTGAAAACTTTATAAGCATTGTATTTTAATGAATCATCACCTATCAAAATATTTTTATTGAACTTCTTATCCTGATCCAAAAGGTCTGGAAAATAATGCATTATAGTGGCGTTCCCCCGAGCATATCCCGGGCCATAAATTCCCTGATATCCAGCTTGTTGGGGCATGCTAAGACATAGATTATTTGTAAAAGAAAAACTCTTCATTATTTTGTAAGCCCAAGTAATTGCGCCGGACTGAAATAGTGTATTGTGATCAATTTGCAGATTTTCCGGTTCTCCAACTTTTATAAAAGTCCCATCATTAGGCCCATTAATATTGTTATCCCCAAACATACTTCCATTGATGTTTTCGAACAAATTATTGTAAATTCTAATTCTCTTAGAAATATTACCTACTCCATCGTCTGATCCGGCTAAGGTTATCCCGGCACCACAATTTTTTACAATATTATTACTTATGGTTACATCACTTACATCAGCTTGTGGTGAGCCTCCACCCTCAGTTCTCACAGTTAATAATATTGCATATCCACTTTGACCGGTTGGAAGATCCGCCCAGCAATTTTCTAAGACATTTGCATCGAATAAAACCCGCTTGCCAGTTTTTAATTCAAAAAGATTTTTAATTGTCCAATGTTTTCCTAAATAACTAGGATGTCCCATTCTCCAAGTATATGGTTTATAGAAATAATTTTGACGGATGAGTATATCACTGGGAACCAAGCCTTTTATCGCAGCCTGACCTCCACCAAATAAAATATTTTCACCGGAGGCTTCGAGATAATTATTCAATATTACGAACGGACCCGGACCATTAATTCCAGAAATTGCTTGTGCATCGAAGCCTATACTGTGAAAATCTGAAATATTACAATCAATTACTGCAGCATTGCTGCAATCAAGCCTAATTCCATATTTCATTATGTCACCTGCACTATGTCCATGTATAAAACATCGATCCACAATAAAATGATTCGGAACAGTATTCAATGAATTCTGATTGGCACTTCCATCGCCTAAGTTTACAATACCATAACTTTGTAAAACTTTTTCATCTACAGTAATTTCTAATCCAACTAATCGATAATGATGAGAATTTGCTTGAGTTACAAAACAAGGAATGCCCGATAAATTTGTTGTTACAATTTTAGGCATCGCTGCTCTTTGAGTTGGAAAGTTTAGGTCATTTGTTTTTTTAGTTATGTCAATTCGTTGTTCTTCTTTAGAAAGTAAATCCATCCTCGAAGACATCAAAATAATCCATCCATTCCCTAGATTTTTTGCCGGCAAGACAAAGCCTCCATTAAAACTTTGGCCTGCGTCCAAAATAATTATACTGCCAAGATTTGCAGCATTCAAAGCCGATTGCAAATCACTATAATCTCTACCAATTGGACCTACAGTAATTCGTTTGTAATTAGAAGTGTCCGGAAAACAAGTGATTACATCTTTAACATTCGGCAAATCCGGATTG
Source organism: Saprospiraceae bacterium (assembly GCA_040006775.1). Taxonomy (GTDB): domain Bacteria; phylum Bacteroidota; class Bacteroidia; order Chitinophagales; family Saprospiraceae; genus Vicinibacter. The sequence goes on along the minus strand of JBDTWI010000007.1, from coordinate 17,285 downwards.
GATGTTTGTCCAAAAATTATAGAAGTTTTTAATAGAAACGAAATGAATAAATATCTTAAGCTAAAATGAATTGACATAACTAATTTATTTGTACAAGTTTAATTGTCCCAAGCTTTTACTATGTTTGAGAACTCTACCGCATCAAGACTTGCTCCACCAACCAGGGCACCATCAATATTTGACTTTCCTGCAAGTTCAGAAGCATTTTTTGCTTTTACACTTCCACCGTATATAATTCGAGTCTTCTCTGCATTAGTATTATTGTAATTCTGTGCAATCCAATTCCTAATGAACAAATGCATACTTTCGGCTTCCTCACCAGTCGCATTTAAGCCTGTACCTATAGCCCAAATGGGTTCATATGCTATTATTATTTGATCGTTTGGCCACTTCTTAATACTTTCAAAATCATGAGCTAATTGAGTTTCAACAAACTTAAAATGACTGCTAGCTAATCTTTCCTCCTCCGGTTCACCACAACAATAAATAAGCTTCATTCCTTCATTAAGACAAAGATTAATTTTAATTGGAATATCTTCATTTTCTCTATTGTTAGCAGCTCTGCATTCGCTATGGCCAAGGATTACATGATCTACTGACAAATCCTTCAACATTTTGACAGAGATGCTTCCAGTATGGGCTCCTGATAGACTTGAATGAACATTTTGTGCTCCAAGTTGGAATCGCTCATCAATAAGTTCTGTCAAAAATGAAAAATGTGTATAAGATGGAGCGATAAGCACTTCAGACTTACAGAATTCTGTCAAATCTTTGATTTCTTTTGCCAACTTCAATGCTTCACTTGGCAAAACATTCATTTTCCAATTTGCCGCAACGAAAGCTTTCCTAACTGTATCCATAAGTACGATCAAAAGTAACATTGAAACAAGGAATTAAAAAATAACTTTGCAACTTAAATAAGCCATGAAATTCGGTCAGTCAAGCATCTTAAACCAATCTTTCAAACCTCTTCCTGAGATTGAATACTGGTTTGATGATGTTGATAATCAATCGAATACATATTTTGGAAGTACCAATTGGACTCAAGATTATTGGAAGGGTACGCTATATCCTCTAAAAACAAAGCCTACAGAATACCTCAATTTGTACAGTAAGTTTTTTACAACTATTGAACTAAACACTACTTTTTATCGAATTCCATCACCGGAACAAGTGATTAAATGGAAAAACCAAACTTCAGACAATTTTCACTTTTGTCCTAAAATTCCTGCAATTATCAGTCAAAGTAAGTTATTAGGGACCGATAATCAATTATGGCAAGAATTTGGCAGTGTAATACAGAAATTTGACAATAAGTTAGGTTCTAGTTTTATGCAGCTTCCTGAACATTTTGATTCTTCTAAATTTAGTGTTATTGAAAAATTGCTACATGGTGATTTTTTACTAAACAACACCCTTATAGAACTAAGACACGAATCCTGGTTTAAGAACAGCGAAATTCTAAAAAATCTATGTGCTTTACTAGGCACAAAAGGACATGGTTTAATTATAACGGATACGCCTGGAAGACAGGATGTTCTTCATATGAATATTTGTTGTTCAAATCTATTGGTGCGCTTTGTATCAAATGGAATTCTTGCTGATGACCAATTAAGAATTTCTGCATGGTTAGTTCAAATTAAATTATTAATTAAAAAAGGAATAAATAATATATTTTTTATTTTTCATCACCCTGATGCAAGTACAATGATTAAAATTGCAGATACGATGAAAAAAAGTATAAACGACAATTGATGGAAGAGATAAAAACAAAATCTCAATACGAGTATATAGATCGCGATATTAGTTGGCTAAATTTCAATTATAGGGTCTTACAAGAGGCCAAAGATCCAACAGTGAAATTGATGGAAAGAATTAAATTCTTTGCCATTTTTTCTTCCAATTTAGGTGAATTTTTTAGAATAAGAGTTGCGCATCATAAAAATATTGAAAAACTAGGAAAGAAAACAAAAAGTGAATTAGACTACGATCCCAAAAAATTACTTAAAACTCTCTATACTCTTGTAAATAAACAATTGGCAGAATTCAATGATTTATTTGATAATGAAATTATTCCTAAGTTAGCGCAAGAAAATATTTTTTTACATTCTCACAGAGAACTAAGCAAAGAACATCAGCATTTCTTAGATTCCTATTTTAAAGAAAACTTACTGCCTTTTGTGCAACCTGTTTTATTGGTTGGGAATCGAATCAAGCCATTTCTAAATAATTCAGAACTTTATCTAACAATCATACTTAAAGCAAAAGATGAGGATAATGAAGAACCTCAATTTGCAATTGTTAAAATACCCTCTGACCACTTAACCAGATTCATAGTATTGCCCAGTATCGATAATTCACATCACGTAATTTTGCTTGATGAAATTGTGCGATATTCTTTAAAGTGGTTATTCCCCGGATATCATGTTATACATTCTTATTCTATCAAACTAACCCGTGATGCAGAATTGTATATTGAAGATGAATTCAGTGGAGACCTCTTAGAAAAAATCAAATTAGGTTTACTTAAGAGACATATTGGACCTGCATCGAGGTTGGTTTATGACGAGGCAATTCCAACAGAAATGCTGAACTATTTTCTTAGACTACTGGAGATTAAAAAAACAGACTTAACCCCAGAAGGTAGATATCATAATAATTTTGATTTCTTTAATTTTCCGGATTTCAGAATAAAACATTTAAAAAATAAGCACTTAAAGCCGCTCATGTATTTGCCTTTTCACATAGAGCCTAGTCTGTTAACTGCGATTGAAAAAGACGATCATTTATTGTACTACCCCTACCATGAATATGAATCAATCGTACGATTTTTTGAAGAAGCTTCCAATGATCCTGAAGTAAGTTCTATCAAAGTTACTTTATATCGTGTTGCAAAAAAATCAAGAATTATTGAAGCATTAAAGGGTGCGGCGAATCAAGGTAAAAATGTATTTGTTTTTCTTGAAGTAAAAGCGCGATTTGACGAAGAGGCAAATCTTCAATGGGGAGAAGAAATGGAAAAAAACGGAATTAAAGTTAGATACAGTTTTCCGGGTCTTAAAGTACATGCTAAATGTGCACTAGTTACAAAAAAAAGTGGTAATGAAACGATTCAATATGCTTATTTAAGTACCGGAAATTTCCATGAACAAACGGCTAAATCCTATACTGACTATGGCTTATTTACTTCTGATGAAAAAATAACATTGGAAGTTGCCCGAGTTTTTGCTTTCTTAGAAAATACAAAACTTCCTTCACAGAATTTTTCCCATTTACTGGTTGGACAGTTTAATATGAATGATGACCTCAGGGCTTTTATTAGACATGAAAAAGAAGAAGCGATTCGAGGAAATCCGGCGAGAATAATTATTAAGCTGAATGGCTTACAGGATCCCGAAATGATAGATCTACTCTATGAAGCAGGACTTGTAGGTGTAAAAATTGACTTGATAGTTCGAGGGATCTGTTGTCTAGTTCCCAATATGCCGAAGCTAAGTGAGAATATTAATTGCATTTCCATTGTAGATCGATTTTTAGAACATAGCAGAATATATTATTTTCATCATTCAGGTGAAGAAAAAATTTATATTTCCTCATCAGATTGGATGGTTAGAAACTTACACTTTAGAATTGAAGTAGCTTTTCCGATTTATTCTCCACAATTAAAACAACAAATCTTAGACATTTTAGAAATTCAATTAAAAGACAACGTCAAAGCTAGGTCTATGAATTATCAAAATATGAACGAATACATCAGCAATAACGAAACGAAAAAAATTCGCTCACAAATTGAAACCTATAAATATTACAAGGGTATAAATAATAAATTATTATTTGATAAAATTGAAACTAATGAAAAATAAAATTATTTTATTTTATATTCCATGTGCAAATAAAGCAGAAGCATCCAAATTAGCAAAAGCAAGCCTACAAGAAAAATTGTCTTCTTGTGCAAATATTTACCCTATTGATTCGAGTTTCTCATTTAAAGACAAATTAGAAAATGTAAAAGAAAACATCTTGTTACTTAAGACTCTTCCTTCACTAGCTAAAAAACTTAAAAAACTTATCAAGACGAATCATAGCTATGAAATACCATGCATCCTATCCTATAAGGTAAAAGTTAATAAACCTTATAAATTATGGATGAAAGAAATACTGAATAAGCCAAACATATAAACATTATTTGCTACTCTAAAAAAACAAACAAATTTTAAGCCTAATTAATCTCTTAACCTTGCCAAGTTATGCTAAGTGAATCTATTTTAATCAGATCTGACAATCATTGTGAACTTTGTGGATTATCAAACCCCTCTCATGAATATATTATCAATGAATCCATTGGTTACGTCTTAAATAATATTGTTGGAATATGTACTAATTGTTTCAAAAGAATTAATCCTGATGAAAATGATGATCCGGAACATTGGCAATGCCTTGCAGCAAGCATCTGGAGTGAGGTAGGCGCAGTTCAAACTTTGAGTTACCGTATACTATTTCTAAATAAGGATAAAGAATGGGCAAGAGATATTATGGATTCTGTTGAACTCAATGAATCTGTAATTGAATCTGCTATTGGATTATATAGAGTTTTAGATTTCCATAAGGACGCGAACGGATTAAAGCTTGAAAATGGAGATAACGTTGTACTTACTCAGGTACTTAATGTAAAAGGTGCAAATTTCATGGCACCAAAAGGAACAATTGTTAAAAAGATAAAATTGGTTCCCGATAACCTTGATCAAATTGAAGGAAGAATAAATGATCAATCCATCATCTTGTTAACTAAATATCTCAAAAAAGGCTAAGTTAATATTGTAATATTTTTACTCCTTATATGAAATTAAGTTCAAATCTACTATTCAAAAATGATGATATAAAAATTTCCTTATCTATCATTATGCATTCTCTTGAATTATAATTCCATCTTTCATAATTAGTGTTCGCTCGGTCTGAGCAGCAATATTCATATCATGAGTTACTAATAAAGTTGTTATGTTAAAATCTCTTCTAGCGGCTAAAATTAATTTCAAAACTTCTTTAGCATTTTCCTGATCAAGGTTACCGGTTGGCTCATCAGCTAATAATATCTTAGGTCGGTTAATCAAGGCCCTTGCTAGGGCTACCCTTTGCTGTTCTCCTCCGGACAGTTCCCCAGGTTTATGCTCAAATCTGTCTCCTAGACCCAACATATCAAGCAATGTCTTAGCTCGGCTATGCAGATTACTTATATTTTCCTTCGCAATATAGGCGGGTAAGCAGGCATTTTCAAGTGCAGTTAGTTCAGGAAGTAAGTGATGAAATTGATAGATAAATCCAATATTCCTGTTCCTAAATTGAGCAAGCTCTCGATGTTTTAGCTTAGTTATCTTCTGTCCATCCAAAATCAACTCTCCTTCATCTGCTTGATCAAGGGTGCCGAGAATGTGTAATAAAGTGCTTTTACCTGCTCCGGATGAACCAACGATACTTACTAAAGAGCCATGAGAAATTTCTAGACTAACGCCTTTTAGAACCTTAACCTTGTCATAGGACTTGATGATATTACTGCAACTGATCATCTTTTACTGAGATATTAGGGGAAAGGTAAGCCAAATGTTATAAAGTTTCAAAAGCTTTGATTCCAATAGATAATTATTAACTAAAAATAAGCGCTAAGATGTTCAAAATGAATAATTTATCAGCTTCAATAAAGAGACAGAAAATTATTCTGAATTAATTTAATTTAGCTCATTTCCTAAAGATACAATTCCTTACATTTGCATTTTATTAAAAATATTTTGTTAAAATATAGCGATTTGAAATAAATCTACGTTATCGATACAATGTCTATGATTTTGGTACAATTATAGTCTAATAACCGATGAAGCGAATATGAAAGTTCTTCAACTCTGCAAAAAATTTCCTTACCCACTACAGGATGGAGAGTCCATTGCGATTCAACATATCAGTAAATCTCTTAGTGAGATGGGTTGCGAATTGACTTTATTATCAATGAATACCAGTAAGCATTATTACCAATTAGGAATTGGTAGGCTTCCTGAAGAACTAAAACATTATAAAGAGATCCATACAGTAGATGTAGATAATACAATTAAAAAATGGGATGCCTTCAAAAATCTTTTTTCTAAAGAGTCCTATCACATCTCAAGATTTCAATCTGATGATTTTGCATTAAAATTAATTTCCCTTTTAGAAGATAATACTTATGATATCATACAGATGGAAACACTCTATCTGTCACCTTACTATGAACTCATTAAGTCTTATTCAAATGCAATATTAGTCATGCGTGCCCACAATATTGAGCATGAAATCTGGGATCGTATTACTGAGCAAATTGACTTTATACCAAAAAAACTTTATCTCTCCTACCTTGCTAAAAAATTAAAAAAATTCGAAGTTGAGAGACTGAACAAATATGACTTCTTAGTTGCAATTACTGAACGGGATTTAGACAAGTTTAAATCCTTAGGATATAAGAATGGATGCATGGCAATTCCTGTTGGTTTTGACCTGGATAAGTATGAACCTGAATATTCTGCTTTTCAGAGACCCCTGGCTTTGTCCTTTATTGGCTCATTGGATTGGATGCCCAATACAGAAGGCTTAAACTGGTTTTTAGATGAAGTATGGCCTAAACTAAGAAATAAATATCCTCAAATAGAATTTCACTTCGCCGGAAGAAATGCTTCTACTGAACTTAAAAATATTAAAATTGCCGGTGTACATTATCACAGCAATATCAAGGATGCAAAATCATTTATGCAACAGTATCCAATATCAATAGTTCCTTTATTCGCAGGCTCCGGCATAAAAGTTAAAATACTAGAAGCAATGGCATTGGGAAGAGTTGTGATAAGCAGCTCAATCGGCCTTGAAGGTATTCCTGCAAAAAACATGAAGCAGGTAATCATTGCTAATTCCGTCGAGGACTATTTAGAGAGTATTGATTATTGTTATGAACATTATGATCAAATCCAAAAAATTGGTGAGAGTGCGCGCAATTTTTTAAAGTCTAATTTTAACAATGAAAGACTTGCGGGAAAATTGGTTAATGCTTATCAAAAAGTTATCAACTCACACAGCCACAAAATGACTTAGTGCGTGAATGATTATTCTATTTAAATTTCTCTTTTACTTTTCCATTTTTTTTATTTTCTACACTTATCTGATCTTTCCAATTGGTGTATTTATTCTTTATAATTTCAAAAAAAAAATAAAAAATAAAAAATATTATTTAGCCAACGAATTACCACATGTATCATGCTTAATTTCAATTTATAATGAAGAAAAAATAATTGAGCAAAAAATTATCAGTTTGCTTAATTCTAACTATCCTAAGGATAAATTGCACATCTATATTGGCTCTGACAATTCTAATGATCAAAGCAATGCCATTGTAAAAAAACTTGCTGAGTTTGAAAAAAATATCCACTTCTTTCCGTATCAACATAGACAAGGAAAGGCCAGCGTAATTAATGAGTTGATGCTTGAGATTATTCAACATCAATCTATTGATTCGGAGCATATAATACTGTGTACAGATGCCAATGTTCTGCTAGAACCAAATACCATCTATAATCTTTGTAGAAATTATAAAGATCCAAAAATTGGCTTGGTAGATACTCGAATGATTCCGGGCAATCTCAAAGCTATAGACATTTCACAATCAGAAAATAATTATATACAGCTTGAAACTCAGCTCAAACATTGGGAAGGTGAATTGTGGGGATGCATGATGGGAGCTTTTGGTGGTTGTTATACAGTGCGCTCAAATCTAATGGAAAAAATTCCTGGTCATGTTATCGTAGATGATTTCTATATCAGCATGAAAGTTCTTGAAGCCGGTTTCTCCTGCATAAATGACCTCGAAGCCATAGCAAATGAAGCCATACCAGGAACTATAACAGAAGAATACCGACGAAAGTCAAGAATATCAGCTGGGAATTTCCAAAACCTGGCCATATTCAATCACCTCCTCTGGTCAAAACCTATTGTTGTTGCGATTTGTTTTTTATCCCATAAAGTCATACGTTGGATAAGTCCGATACTTTTTATTACTACAATCATAAGCTCTGCATTTCTTGCTTGGAATTCAAATCCTTATTTTACTTGGATTTTTATAATTTTAATATTAATTTTTGGTCTGACACCAATAATCGATAAGATATTTTCCCGAATAGGTATTAATCTGCAATTCCTCAGGAATATTTCTTATTTTGCTTGGATGAACCTTGCTGTCTTATCTGGGTTTATTAAATATTGCAAGGGAATTAAAACGAGCATATGGCAACCCACCTTGCGCAAATAATATCGAAATATGTTTAATACAATAGAAGAAGCAATTGAAGACTTTAGAAACGGCAAAATATTAATTGTTGTAGATGATGAAGATCGTGAAAATGAAGGCGATTTTATCTGTGCTGCAGAAACAATTAATCCACAAGTAGTAAACTTCATGGCCTCAGAAGGTCGTGGACTAATTTGTGCACCTATCGCTGAACATAGAGCAGATGAATTGGACCTACCTCTAATGGTGCGCAACAATACTTCTTTGCACGAAACTGCATTTACTGTTTCCGTTGACTTAATTGGTCATGGTTGTAGCACAGGCATATCAACTTACGATAGAGCAATAACTTTAAAAGCACTGGCTGATCAAAAATTTGTAGCTAAAGATTTTGCAAGACCCGGACATATTTTTCCGCTTAGAGCTAAAAGCGGTGGTGTACTCAAAAGAACTGGTCATACTGAAGCAACAATTGATCTTGCAATTCTAGCAGGAATGAATCCTGGTGGCGCACTGATTGAAATACTCAATGAAGATGGAACCATGGCAAGACTTAATCAACTGGTTGATCGAAGTCAAAGACATGGTATAAAAATAATTTCAATAAATGACCTTGTTCATTATAGATTAAGATCTGAACGTCTTGTCAAGATTGAACATCAAAGTATTCAAAAATTTGGCAATACCGAATATCAGATAATTCAATTTGGACAATTTGATTCTGAAGATAAACATGTTGCCATTGTAAAGGGTGATATTAATTCACTGGAACCCATTCTTGTTAGGATCCAATATTGTGACAGTCTTGCAGAACTTCTGGACGTTTTGTTAAATAAAAATTCTTCGATTCTTTCTAAAGCATTTCATAAGATTTCAGAATCTGAATCTGCAGTCTTGGTTCTGCTTTCTAATCAAAATAAACAGAAAGAACCTTTGAGCAGGATTCTTACAGATCAACCTAAAACTATCCGAATTGATCAGGATCAAAGAGAAATAGGGATCGGCAGTCAAATTTTGAAAGAATTAGGAGTGAGATTAATTAGACTCATGACCAACAAACCCAGAAAAAATATCGGTGTTGAAGCTTATGGACTAGAAATTATCGAGCATATTCCGGTTTAATTCAGATTATAAGGCTCTAAGAAGCTTTTAAATAGCGCTTCAAATTATCTTTACGTCTTACTTAGAATTTCAAACTATAAAATGGACAACCTAGAACTTATTAGACAAAGCGCCAGAGAATTTGCAGAAGCACATATTAGACCAAAAATGATGGAATGGGATGAAGCTCAACACTTCCCTATTGATCTTATGCATAGAATGGGCAAACAAGGGTTTTTAGGAGTATTAGTACCCACAGAATATGGTGGTTCAGGTCTGGGTTATCAAGAATATATAACTGTCATTGAAGAGATAGCTAAAGTCTGCGGCTCTATCGGTCTTTCAGTTGCCGCCCACAATTCTTTGTGTACCGGCCATATAATGATGTTTGGAAATGAAGAACAGAAGAACAAATACCTTCCAAAATTGGCTAGCGGAGAATGGATTGGAGCCTGGGGCTTGACGGAAGCCAATACCGGTTCAGATGCTATAAGAATGCAATGCATCGCAAAGCAAGATGGTGATTATTGGATACTTAATGGAACAAAAAATTGGATTACTCACGGTATCTCAGGAAATGTTGCCGTAGTAATTGCCAGAACGGGTGAGCTTTTAGACAGTAATGGAATGACTGCTTTTGTAGTTGAACGAGGAACAGAAGGCTTCGCTGGTGGAAAAAAAGAAAATAAATTGGGAATGAGAGCTTCTGAAACAGCAGAACTAATATTTGACAATTGCAGAATTCACAAGTCTCAAGTTCTTGGAAATGTCGGTGATGGGTTCAAACAATCAATGAAAATTCTTGATGGCGGTAGAATCAGTATAGCAGCGCTTTCCCTCGGAATTGCCAAAGGTGCTTATGAAGCCTCAGTTAAATACGCTAAAGAAAGAAATCAATTCGGACAGCCAATAGCTAATTTTCAAGGTATCTCCTTCAAACTTGTAGATGTGGCAGTTAAAATTGAAGCTGCTGAATTACTAACAAGAAAAGCAGGAAACATGAAGGATTTGGGTCAAAAATTGAGCAAAGAATCTGCCATGGCCAAATATTATGCTTCAGAAGTATGTGTATTAGCAGCTACTGAATCAGTACAAATTCATGGTGGTTATGGCTATACAAAAGATTTTCCTGCAGAGAAATATTTCAGAGATTCCAAATTGTGTACCATCGGCGAAGGAACATCAGAAATTCAAAAGCTTGTGATTTCTAGAGCTATAGCAAAATCGAATTAATAATAAATATTTAAGATTTTCAGGTATAAAAATGAGAAACATATTCATTTTGAGTGTGTTAACTAAGCACAATACAAATTAATGCTTACTCAACTTCAAAGATTTAGTCTACCAACTGCCGCATTTTTTATCTTCAACCATTTATGTGCTCAAATTACAAGTGGCATAATTGTAGATGAAAAAAAACATGGTCTTTTTGGCGTTCAGGTTTATTTTTTAAATACTACAAATGCAAGTTCAACAGCTCACGATGGTAGTTTTGTAATTAATAGAAATGAAGGTGAAGATTCACTTATTATTCACTACTTAGGATATCAAAACGACACTATTCTTTTACAAAAAGATCAAAATAATTTATTTATACAATTACAAGAAGGAGTGCTTCTTGAAGGAGTAAGTATTACTGGAAATAATAAGTCTTACAATTTTTCATTATTAAATCCAACCAATGTGGAGACCATTACTTCTCGTGAATTCAGAAAAGCTGCCTGCTGTAGTTTAGCGGAAAGTTTTCAGTCCAGCAATACTGTGGATCTGGCTTATAATAATGCAGTTGTAGGAAATCGTGAAATTCAATTTCTTGGTTTAAGAGGAATTTATACCCAACAACTTATTGAAAATCGTCCTGCATTTACAGGAATTCTATCTTCTTTTGGCTACGATTTTATCCCTGGGACTTGGTTGAATGAAATAAATATTCAAAAAGGTGCTGCTACAGTACTTCATGGTGCACAAAGTATGACCGGTGCAATAAATTCATTTCTAAAAAATCCTAGTCAAGACCACAGGTTATTTGCAAATCTATATGCTGATTATCATGGAAGATTGGAAGGGAATCTACACATAAATAAATCATGGTCTGAATTAAGTCACTCAGGATTGTACTTGCATGCTTCAAAACATGCAGGACTTAGAGATCACAATGAAGATGGATTCTTTGATGACGCAACAACACAATTATTAAATGGAATGTGGCGCAATAGTTTTCTTGGTGATCGCTGGGAAGGTCAAATTAATTTTCAAGCGCTTAGTAATAAACGAGAAGGAGGTCAAACGACAGAATTAAGTCCATATTCTTTTAATCAACAGATAGAACACTATAATTTGAATGGTAATTTAGGTTTTGTAGGATTCAAAGATGAAAATCAGAATACTGGATCAATATACGACCTCTCCTACTCTAGACTATCAGGAAACTTTGGAAACTCACATCAATACAATTCAGTTGAAAGACATGCATTGATACAAATTATTTATACGAAAAACATATTCAATGATAAAAATAAAATTACGCTAAGCCCATCATTTAATTATAACAATTCTCTAGAAGAATTAAACGGTCTAAATAGCATACGCAAGGAATATAATGAAGCTGTACCAGGAATGACTTTTGATTATGATCTAAGTATTGGCAACATTAAAAATACAGAATTAAGTAAGTTGGTGCTTAGTTCAAGTCAGAGAATCGAATATATAAATTTTAATAAATTTTTCTGGACACCGCGATTTAGTACTCGTTACAATATCAACGAAGAATGGACAACAAGGATGTCTGTTGGACGAGGTTATAGATTTTATAGATTGATAAGTGATCAAATTAATTTACTTACTACAAATCGAATCTGGATATTGAACGATTTGCCGGATCTTGAATCGTCATGGAACTATGGAATTAATTTGGTGGGCAAACCTCATATTTTCAACAAGGAAGCAGAGTTTAATACAGACTTTTATGTGACTAGTTTTGAAGAACAACTTGTTGTTGATCTCGATGCAGATCTTGACAATGAGGTAAGGGCTGTTTTTGGATCTTTAAAGGGCAATTCCAGAGCAATTGTAACAAGTTCAAGTCTTAGCTATCCAATACTTCCTTTAATAACTGCGAAACTTGGAATTCGCTATCAGGATACAAAACAACAACTGTCTAGCGGATTTAGAGAACAGACGATGATTGCAAAATGGAGAGGACTTCTATCTTTAGATATTGAGACCAAAAACAAAAAGTGGTCGTGTGATTTAACTACTCAACTCGTAGGTAAAATGAGGCTTCCAGATAAAACTTATTTCCCGAAGGAACTCATACATGAACATGAGAATTATTCCAAACCTTATATGCAACTTCAAACACAAATCAATTATGTGATAAAAAATTGGGAAATATATTTTGGTTGTGAAAATATGACCAACTACACCCAACACAAAGCAATTATTAATCCACAGCAACCCTATAGTCCTTATTTTAGTGCTAACGAAGTGTATGCTCCTATCAATGGAATTAAACCATTTTTAGGTTTTAAGTATACTCTGGCACGTATAGATCATTGCGATGAGTAATCAGATTGTAATCTTTACATTTAAGATCTTATAGCTCTAATCATTCTTTTTTTTCCTTGAAGATCCTTTCGGATTTCTAGATTTACATAATTATTTTCCCTAAATATTTTAAAGATTTCCTCCCAATGAAATTCATTTATTTCACAATAAATTCTTCCATTGTTTTTTAAATTAGTTTGTCCAAATTCTGCTATTTTTCTATAAAATATTAGAGGATCTAAATCTTCAGCGAACAAGGCTGAAAGTGGCTCAAAATCTAAGACCGATGGATTCATGAATTTTTTTTCTTCGTCTAAGATATAAGGTGGGTTAGAAATTACAATGTCATATTTTGTTTTAACTGTATGATAATCTCGCAAAAAATCAAGTTGTGTCAATTGAACTTCTACTTTGTACTTATTGGTATTTATATTAGCAACATCAAGGGCATCCTGGTATTTATCAATTGATTCAATTTTCCAGTATGGGTATTTCTTTGCGAGTTGAATAGGTATTGCCCCAGACCCGGTTCCAATATCTAAAACAGTTAAACACTCGGCATTATTTTCATTATCACGAATGCACCAATCTACCAATTCTTCAGTTTCAGGTCTGGGTATTAATACGCGTTCATCAACGTATAGTACCAGATCGAAGAAGTAGGATTCTCCAAGACAATACTGAATAGGTCTTCCAAGCAATAGATCATCTAAAATTTTCGACCATACGCTTTGGCCTTCTAAGTTTAATGGTAAATTATTACTAATTATATTCTGCATAAAGTCAGATTTAAAAATATAATTAAATATAATTGTTGATTCTTCAAAATTATATTTTTTAGATAGTCCGATTTCGAAGAACTGGCATAGTTCTTGGTATTTACTATTCATATTATAAATTTTAATAATATGAATACTAGAATAAACAGACTACTTTCACTTTTAAATATCCCTTTTAGTGGATTCATTGCCACAATATTAATCTGTATTTTGACAATGAGCCCTTTCATTGAATCAAATTCTCAAAATCAATCTGAAACCTTACTTTTAGAGAAGCTCAAAAACAAAGAATTTAAGAAACTTAGTTTAGGTCACTCCTTAATAAAAGATTCCAATAAACAGACCAATCAATTAAGTCTTAGTTTAAATGAGTTTGCAAATTGGCAACAAAATGAGACTTCTGTAGTTGAAACTTCAGCACTAATCGCGGATGAAGAATCACTTACTCTGCAACTCATTCCCTATGATTTTTTTGAATCAAATTTTAAATGTCTGTTAGATAACCAGTCTGAATTAACAGAAATAAATATTGATCGTGGAATTCACTATAAAGGAATTGTAAATAACAATATCAATTCGATGATAGGAATAAGTATATTTGAAGAGGGCATCGAAGGTTTAATTAATACAGAAGACCAAAGACAATTTACTTTAAGAACTATATCGAAAACCAACAGTAGTCTAATTTTACAATTGGATGCTATCCAGAACAGCAGAGAACTAAATTGTTCGACAGATGATTGGGAACATTACATTCAAACTGAACCATTGTTGCAATCAAGAACTAAAGAAAATTGTAAAAGAACTCAGATTAGCGTCAGAGCAGATTATCAATTATATCTTAAATTCAATAAAAATCCACAATTAGTCAGCAACTACATTACCGGACTATTTAATCATATCAATACGATCTATCGCAGAGAAGACATTCAAATTAGTCTTTCTGAAATAATAATCAATACGGTACCTGATGGATTTACACATACTAGTTCGAATGGAGATCTCAATTATTTAAAATCTAAGTACAAAAGCTTTAATGGAAATATTCACCTCTGCCTCTCTGGATTTACAAGATCAGGAAAAGCTACTCTTGGTGGAGTGTCTTATATCAATTCTTTATGTTTAAAAACATATGCTTATGCATTTGCTAATGTTGAAGGAAATTATACCGACTTACCTAATTATTCCTATGACGTATTTATGGCAGCTCATGAACTAGGACATGTATTTGGATCAAGACATACACATGCTTGTGTATGGGGACCAAATAAAAATCAAGCGTTAGACAATTGTGGACCACAAGAAGGAAGTTGTGCAGCTGGACCAAAACCCACAAAAGGAACATTGATGAGTTATTGTCACTTAAGTGGAAAACCAGGGACAGATTTAATGTTAGGCTTTGGCAAAGAACCAGGTGATTTAATAAGAAGCATTGTAAATAACGCTAGTTGTTTAAGTTTATACTCCCCTAATTCAAGCAATATACAAAAAGCAAACCAGCATCTTTCTGCAAATGTAGAGTGTAGCGATGGAGTTTATTCAAATTATTATTTTGACAATAATACTATTGATGAAAAAGATGATATTCTAATCGCTTCAATTAAGAAAAATGGTCAAGATATTGGCAACCTTCAAGATGGATCACTAAGCATAATTGCTCATACTACTAAAGATTTTGGCAGTGGAAAAGCTCAAGACGTATCTGTAAGTTATGCTTCAAAAAACACTATACTGGCCAACAGATTCTGGGAAATAAACAGCAACATAACATTAGCAAAGGAAATCAATGTAAGAGTAAATTTTGGACTGTCAGACATTAAAGAAATTCAAGCCATACAAAGTTCTGCAAGTCTTGAAAAGTTAAACTTCTACACAGTGTCTGCACCTGCAAATGCAAATCCGGAATTAAAACATATCTCAGTAGATAAAAAATCGTACTTGGAATATAAGATGGGCACACAAGCTAATTCTCTGCAGTGGAAACTCACTAAAATAAATGATCAAACCTATTCTGCCGAATTCAGTACGAAAATTCTTAATGATATTGGATTAGCTTACAATCGGTCATCAAACCTCGATGGCAAGATAAGCTCAAGAGAGAATGGTTCCTCAGATTCTAATCTTCAAATTTATCCAAATCCTATCGAAGGAGATGAATTAACTTTAGATTATTTCAACAATACTGATAGATCCTTTGATGCACATATTGAAATATTCAATACAAAATTACAATCTGTCTATGCACAAGAAACAAATTTGAATAGTGGAACAAATAAAATAATTTTACCTACAACAGGACTTAGCAACGGAGTATATTTTTTAAGAATTCAAACTGAAAGTGAAATCAAAACAATTCCAATAATAGTTGCAAAAAATTAAAATACGCTTTACATTTTATATTAGGAAAAATAATATTTCTAATTTGTAGACACACCTTGATGGTCGCAGTTTGTAAAGCGATCCAATATTTATCGATTTTGCAAATCGAGTTCCTTTCATTATCTAAACTTATCTTAAAGATTGACAAGTCTAATTTTTGTGATTTTTTGATTAGCCAAGATTAATAAACTTGATGTTCGCATTCATTGTCTGAACTGTGATTTGAATGATTTATTGATTAACTTTGATTAACCTAGAATTACAAATTCTAAACATACTGCATCGCTGTTTAAAACTGCAACGATCAAAGAATGTTATTACCCTGTAAGGGTAAGACATTCTTAGAAAAGTGAATAAAATTCATTTTTTTTGGCGGTATTTTTGCATGAAATACCGACGAGACATTTTTATCCATGCAATAAGCTTATAAAAAATCTATGTCTGTCGGTATGATACCAGTTAATTTTAAGTAAAATATTATTTCAAATTTGTATCATTTGCAAAAATGGTGACAAAAAACAACAACAAATTAAGTCAATGATAGTTCATATTTAACCCTTACCTCACCACCGTCACATCTCCTTTTTCTTGAAGGAGTCTACCATCTTTAAGTTTCAATATTGCATGCCAGACAAACACTCCTGGGTTGACATTCACGCCTTTAAAAGTTCCATCCCATCCGAGATCAATGTTATTAGAATTAAAATGATGTTTCTGCCAGATTAATTCTCCCCAACGATCATAGATAGATAAGGTTTCGATCTCCTCAATTGCGCCATTGTCATAGATTGTAAACTTACCATTAAGGCCTCCTGGATGAATGACGTTTGGATAATAAATGCCCACTTCATTTTCTATAGA
The DNA here is from genome assembly GCA_040006775.1 of Saprospiraceae bacterium. Lineage (GTDB taxonomy): Bacteria > Bacteroidota > Bacteroidia > Chitinophagales > Saprospiraceae > Vicinibacter. The sequence goes on along the minus strand of JBDTWI010000007.1, from coordinate 326 downwards.
TAGCAGAAGGATATGAATAGAATCGCAACCATCTTTAGAAACAAAATCTGCCTCATAGGTTCCTGATTGGGAATAGTTCTTATGATCTACGTTCCATATATAATCTTGATTTGTGAATACCGTATCCGTTTTTTCATATTCAGGATTGACTAGGAGACTTAACTTAAGTATTGAATCACAACCTTGAATTGTCTTTAATGGAACCACATAATCGCCTGATTGATTGTATAAAGTTTTATTCACAGGCCAGAAATATTCCTTGCAAACTTCAGCTTGTTCTTGCAATTGAACACTCTTGTTTATATTTAATTCTAAGGTGTAGATTG